>JALYTX010000110.1 GCA_030854055.1 Gemmatimonadota bacterium
GTTGTTACACCGTGGACGTTCCGCTTTCGGCGTGGCCGAGATACAGTCGTGCCGCCGCAATCACGCGCTTCTGAACGCCATCCAGGCTACCCTCCATGAGCGCACCCGAAGCCTTCACGTGTCCACCGCCGCCGAACTGATTGGCGAATGCGTTCGCATCGACACCGCGCGTGGTGCGAACCGATATCTTGACGCGGTTGTGGCCCAGGTCGCGAAAGAAAATCGCCATCCGCGTCCCCGCAATCGAGCGCGCGTGCTCGGCGATCCCTTCCAGATCCTCCGGCCTCACGTCGTGCTTCTCGGTTGCGCCGGCGGGCACGGATATCCACGTAAGCCCGAACGCTGCATCGACTTCGAGTGTGGCGAGTGCGTCGCGTAACAGCGTGAGCCGGCCTACGGGCATCGACGCATATATGCGCTGGTACATCTCTTCGGGCTCGACGCCAGCCGCCAGCAGTTGCGCCGCAACTGCATGACATCGCGGACTGGTATTGCTGAAACGGAACCCGCCAGTGTCGGTGACGAGTGCTACATAAAGCGAGTTCGCAATTACCGGCGTGATCTCCAGACCGAGCACAACGGCGACATCGTACACGAGCTCCCCGGTCGCGCACGCCGACGTATCCGACAGTATCTCGCTGCTCGGCGGATCGTCGCTCGGCACGTGATGGTCTATCACAAGCTTGGGGACCGTCATTGCCCGCACAACATCTGCAAGCTTGCCGAGTCTTCGCAGGTCGGCGATGTCGAGCACGATGACGAGCTCTGCCTGGCGCATCACATCTGCTCCGCCGTGCGACAGCTCGACCATCTTGATGTCGTCGCCGAGCAGGAACCGGAACATGTCCGGCCAGGGCGTTGGATTGACGATCGTCACACTCATGCCGCGTTGCGCGAGCATGCGTGCGAGCGCAGTCTCGGAACCGCAGCCGTCGCCGTCGGAGTTGATGTGGGTCGATAAAACGACAGAGCGCCCCGCGCGCAGCTCGCGCGCGAGACGCTCTATTGCCGACCGGCGCTCGGCCGGAACGGCAAGCAGATCACGCACCAATGTTTTCGGCGCGCCCGAGCTTGGAGTGGCTCTTTCCGTAGAGGAAGTAGATGACCAGTCCGATTGCCATCCACACGATGAGTCGTACCCACGTATCAGACGGAAGCGACGCCATCAGCGCTCCGCAGCTCAGGATACCCAGTATTGGCACGAGCGGTACCAGCGGCGTGCGGAACGGCCGCTCGAGATTAGGCTGCCGGTAGCGCAACACGATCACGCCCGCGCACACGATCACGAATGCGAGAAGCGTCCCAATTGAAACCAGCTCCCCAAGAAGCCCGATCGGGAAGTAGCCGGCGATGGCCGCAGCGACACAGCCCGTGAGGATCGTTGTGACGTAAGGCGTCTGGAAGCGCGGGTGCACCTTCCCGAACACCGGTGGCAGGAGGCCGTCGCGCGCCATCGAGAAGAAGATGCGCGGCTGGCCCATGAGCATCACGAGTACCACTGAAGCGAGGCCCGCGATGGCGCCGATATTGACGATCGGACGCATCCATGCGAGAGCTGGGCCGGCAGCCGCGATCGCGACGAACACTGGGTGCGGAACATCCAGCGTCTTGTAGTTCGCCAGCCCGGTCATGACCAGCGCCATGAGAATGTAGAGCACCGTGCATATGGCCAGCGATGCCAGAATTCCGATTGGCATGTCCCGCTGCGGGTTCTTTGCTTCCTGGGCCGCAGTAGAGACCGCGTCGAATCCAATGTATGAGAAGAAGACGACGCCCGCCGCTCGGGCGACTCCGCTCCAGCCGTACGCTCCGAAACTGCCTGTGTTTGCGGGAATGAACGGATGCCAGTTCGCCCGGTTTACATACGCAAAACCAAAGCCGATGACGAGCAGTACAATCGCCACCTTCACCATGACTATGACGTTGTTGAAGTTCGCGGATTCCTTGATTCCGACGACCAGCAACGCAGTCATGAGAAGCGTCAACACGATTGCAGGAAGATTTATCACGCCCTGAACTGCGGTAAGTCCAGGCGCACACGTGGCCAACGTGTCGCTGACGATCTGGTTGGTGGCGGGCGAGATACATAGCGTGGACTGCACGAGGTGATGTGTGCCGACGACGCGGAGCGGAGCCTGGGCGTACTGATACGGGATGTGCAGACCGAGCTCATTCATGAAGGCCGTGAAGTAGCCGCTCCAACCAACCGCAACGGTAGCCGCACCGAACAGATACTCGAGAATGAGATCCCATCCGATGATCCACGCGATGAATTCGCCAAGCGTCGCGTAGCCGTACGTGTAGGCGCTGCCGGCGATTGGGATCATCGCGGCGAACTCAGCGTAGCACAGCCCGGCGAACAGACACCCGATCCCGGCCATGATGAACGAATAGACGACTGCCGGACCCGCGTGCTCAGCCGCAGCGGTCCCGGTCAGAACGAATATTCCGGCGCCTATGATCGCGCCGATCCCAAGGGTCGTGAGGTTGAGCGCGGTGAGCGCTCGCCGCAGCGTCTGCTCCTCACCTTCCCCGCTCGCTTCAGCCTGTAGTACCGCGATACTCTTCCGCGACCCAAGTCCCATGTAATTCCTCGACGAGTTCCAGCATCCGGATCCCGCACGCGAACAGACGCGGCGGCGCTACGGCTTGCCTGTGACACCACCCACTACGGCCTACAACTCGATCACTTAACTACGAAGCAAGGGCGAACCGCGCTGGAGTTGACACGCCGGCATGCGTGGCCGCATGACGCCCCTGTCTCACACCGAATAGTTCGGCGCCTCTCGCGTTATCACCACATCGTGCGGATGGGATTCTCTCAATCCCGCTGCGGTAATGCGAACAAATTCGGTCTTGGTGCGGAGTTCGTCAATAGTCCCACAGCCAGCGTAGCCCATTCCGGCCCGCAATCCGCCAACCATTTGAAACAGTACGTCCACCGCCGGCCCCTTGTACGGCACCCGCCCTTCGATTCCTTCGGGCACCAGCTTCTTGGCGGACATCTCACCTTCCTGAAAGTAGCGATCAGCGCTCCCGTCCTGCATAGCGGAGAGGCTGCCCATGCCGCGAATCATCTTGAAGCGGCGGCCCTCCATCAGGATCGATTCTCCGGGGCTCTCTTCCGTGCCTGCGAGCATCGAGCCCATCATCACACTCGACGCGCCCGCCGCGAGCGCCTTTACGATGTCGCCAGAATATTTGATGCCGCCATCGGCGATAATCGGCACATCACCGGCTCCGTCCACGGCGTCGAGGATGGCCGTGAGCTGCGGGACGCCAATGCCGGTCACCACACGAGTAGTACAGATCGATCCCGGCCCCACGCCAACCTTGATCGCGTCCACGCCACGCTCCGCGAGCGCGCGCGCTCCTTCCCTAGTCGCAACGTTGCCGGCGACGAGTTCAACGTCGGGATAACGGTTGCGGACATCGGCGGTCGCCTTAAGCACGCCGTCGGAGTGACCGTGCGCAGTGTCGATAATCAGTACGTCGACACCAGCGTCGATCAGCGCGGCCGCACGGGAATCGTAGCCTGTCGCGCCGATGGCCGCCGCTACGCGAAGCCTGCCGTGCTGGTCCTTGTTCGCGTTCGGGAACTCGCGGCGCTTGTGAATATCCTTCACCGTGATCAGACCCCGCAGATTTCCATCCGCGTCAACCACGGGCAGCTTCTCGATGCGGTGCGCGCCAAGTATCTGCTCCGCTTCTTCCAGCGTCGTGCCGACTGGCGCGGTGACCAGGTTCTTCTTGGTCATTGCGTCCTGCAGCGGTCGGTCCAGATTGGATTCGAATTGCAGGTCGCGGTTCGTAATTATTCCGACCAGCCGGCCGCCATCGACTATCGGCACACCCGAGATCTTGAAACGGTTCATCAACGCCACCGCTTCACGCAGTGATGCCGCGGGCGACAGTGTGATCGGATCCAGGATCATGCCGCTCTCCGAGCGCTTTACCCGATCCACTTCCGCCGCCTGACGGTCGGTCGACATGTTCTTGTGGATCACGCCAATCCCGCCGGCGCGCGCCATTACAATGGCCATCTCGGACTCGGTGACCGTATCCATCGCCGCCGAAACGAGTGGCACGTTGAGGGTAATCCGGCGCGTGAATCGCGAAGCCGTCGCGACATCACGTGGATGCACCAGCGAGTGGGCTGGCAGCAGAAGCACGTCGTCGAAAGTGAGCGCTGGCTCGGAACGAATTCGCGAGTAACCGTTCGCCAGCGTTCCCTGGTCCCGCATGGACAAAGGCCCGCCGCCGGTGCCAACCGGTGCAGCGGGCCTGAAATTTTGCGCTGAATGTGTCGCCATGGACTAATGTATCACACCCTTCCGATCGTCCGCAAACGCCGACGCACTCGACGAGGAAGGAAGAATGCAGCTGCCGCCAGAACGCGCTCCAGATTGAGTGCCTCCAGATCCTGCGGATCACCCATCCAGTGCTCGAGCATTATCTCCGGTCCAGCGCTCTTCATCAGCTGCCGGAGCGCAAGCACGAGAACGAATACGTCGTCCACCTCGCCAATAAGCGGGATGAAATCCGGGAAGACACTTTCCGGGATCATCACGTACGCAACCGCGCCGCCAACCAGCAGCTTGTCCAGCATTTCGACTCGTGGATCTGTCATGAGGCCGTACAGAAGCCGAACGAAGTTCGGCAATTCCTTCACTGCGCTCATCACGGTTCGCTTCCGGCCTGCGGCCGGTTTCGGTCCCGCGGAGGCCGGTGGCGGGCGAGGCGCGCGGGGTCGCGGCCGCGGCTTTGATCTCGGACTTGTCGTTTCCATTTGGCCCCTCACCGATGCGAGAGCTGTGCCGCGGCCGATTCCAGCCGCGCCGTTCTAGTAGATGTACACGGCGGTGCCGACAGGCACCATGGGGTAAAGCTTCTCGACGTCCTCGTTCAGCATCCTTACGCAGCCGTGACTCACCGACGTTCCGATCAAGCTCGGAACGTCGGTGCCGTGTATACCGTACCCGTCACCGAGATCCAGTCGGCGTGTGCCGAGGGTGCCCAGGTAACGCCGCTGAGTCGTGCCGAACGGTGGAACGATGATATTTCCGTTGGCGACGAGCTCGTGCCCTTCCGTTGGCGCCGGCGCGGGCTGACCGTTCGGCTCCAGGACGTCCGTGCCCTGCACGGTGTAGCCGGCGTATGACTGACCGCGCTCAAGATGTACGAGCCCCAGGCCGCGCTTGCTGGCCTGCTCTACATAATGCCAGTCCGGCGGCACCCACGCGGGGGCGGAGTCCTTTGATTGCACGACAAGGCGGCCGCGAGGAGTCTCGAAGCGCCAGTGCTGGCCGCTCGTGGCGCCCACAAGCTCCTTGCCGCTTGCCGTTGCTACTGGCGCGGTGAACAGGACGCTGTCGCCCTGCTTGTACCACAGCCTGTGGTCCGCGATGCTCACGACGATGTACGGCACGTTCACACCGGGCGCGGGTGCTTCGAGCAGCTTGCGCATACTGTCGGTAGCGGTACCGGCCTGTGCGCGCAGATTGTTGAGCAGGTCGAGATTGTCGTTGAACACCATGCGGTTGACATCACGCTCGAAGCGCAGCTCCGCCGTGTCCTGGAGCAGCTTGACGCTGAGGAGAATCGCGAGAACGATACCCAGAATGAGGGCCCAGGCGATCGCCTGTCCGTGCTTCATGAATTTCAGCATTAGTAGAAGTACACCGACATGCCGGGTGCGACGTTGGGAAGGATTGCCTTGAGATCGGCGGGATCGACGCGCACGTTGCCAGCCGCGACCGCGTCCGTATCGGCACCTGCGTAAATGCGCGCGTCGCCGTTCAGGACCAGCGCAGGGGAGCTGCCGTCAACCACCTGTTGGATTGTTCGCTGGCCGCGCGGCAGCGTGGCGGCCGTCGTATCGCCCGTCGAACTCTTGAAGCCCGGCACTTTCGCCGGCGCGAGCGCCACGCGCATGACTCGGAGCAGAGCGCCGTCCCGCTCGAGGTACATGAGCCCGCTGTCAACCGAAATCGACAGATGAAGGCGCGGATCGAAGTGCGCCTGCCGCTTCGCAAGCTCTACGGCGAGCTGCACCTTGTCCTGTTCAGACTGCACCGCGAAGTCACTCTTCTTGCGTTCGGCGTCGGTCATGCGAGCGCGCAGGCCCGCGGTCTCAACGGCGTAGGCATGCCGCCGGTAGAAAAGCCACATGTCACCCGCGAGCAGCAGCAGGAACACGACGGAGATGATGGCGAGAAACGTCGGGTACGCGTCTCTGAATCCGCGCCATCCTTCGCGCCGCCGGTCTGTGCCGCGGGGGGCGCTACGCCTGCCGTTACTGTCCAGTGGTTCGGTCATCTGATCCGGCGAATTGTCTGAACGTCAAGTATGGGAACTCCAACGGGGTCGCTGCGACCGTCGCGCACGCGCGCCGTAACGGTGATCCGGGTGAGCGGCTTCAGCGAACGCACGCTCTCCATCAGCGACGGCGGCACGACCAGATACAATAACGCATTCTCCGCGTTGGGACCTCGCGCAAGCATGTACGGCTCGTCGTCCGCCAGCCCGTGCCGCAGCGGGTCCGCTGTCTGAAGCGCAAGATACTCCACGTTCCACACTACCATCTTGCCGCGCGCCGACGCTGGATCGACCCGAAGATCGGCGGCACTGAGGTTGGCCCGATAGGTCGCATCCGCGGGGGAAAGGAGCGAGTCCGGGACCCACCCTTCAATCCGTATTCGAGCCCAGCCGCGATCGCGAGCGAGCACCTCGACGTTCGCCGTCCTCCGCACCACGCCGATCTGTGTCCCATCGGCCGACGTCATCAATCGCGTGTCCGCGCTCACGTTGAACGAGCCGTCCGCCTGTACGGCGGGAACGAGGGCGGTCGGTCTTTGAGCTGCCAGAAGAATTGGCAGACACACCAGACTCAAGCATCCCAGCACGGCGCGCGCGCCCGCCCAACAGGTTCCACGCGGTAGCGCGCAGACCTTCGGCCGTGATTCACCGGCGAATGTGCGCGAGGGCGGGGGCGACGGCGCGGGCGGGCGCGGGGGCGGGGGCGGTTGCAGTTGCGTACTCGGATGCGCGTTCGGGCTTAGGTGACGCATGGTAGCGGGTGTCGTAGATTTGACTTCTTCCAGGCTTCTCTTCTTACACGCGACGAGCGAACATGGCGAACTCCAGCGGGCCCGGGAAGTCCGGGAGTGCAACACCACCCGTCGTGCTGATCGTGCTCGATGGCTGGGGTTACCGCGCCCAGCGTGATGGCAACGCGATCGCCCTCGCCCAAACACCGACGTGGGACGCACTCTGGAACCTCCGCTCGCACGCGCTCCTGGAAGCGTCCGGACTACGCGTGGGACTGCCCGCCAGTCAGATGGGTAACAGCGAGGTCGGACACCTGAATCTTGGCGCCGGTCGCGTGGTAATGCAGGACCTCGTCAGGATCTCAACTGCAATTTCCGACGGCTCATTCGTTCGCAACCCTGCCCTCGTCGCAGCGTGCGACAGCGTCAGGTCCGGCGGCACTCTTCACATCATGGGCCTGCTCGGCGGAGGAGGCGTTCACGCAATCGACGCCCATCTCTACGCACTCATCGACATGGCGGAGGCGCTTCGGGTACCGAAGATCGCGCTCCACCTGCTCACCGATGGGCGCGACACACTTCCACAGTCGGCGCTTGGATACCTCCGCGACTTGCTCGCTTACGCTCGCGGACGCGCGCGAGTCGCCAGCATCGGCGGCCGGTATTTCGGCATGGATCGCGACCGGCGCTGGCAGCGTACCGAACTGTTTTACCGCGCCGCGGTAGACGGGACGGGACCCACCGACACGGACCCCGTTCGAGCAATCGAGAAGGCCTACGCGGCTGGTGTCACCGACGAGTTCATGCTGCCGGTTGTGATAACGCAGGACGATCGGCCGGTTGCCCCAATGCGGACCGGCGACGCGGTCATCTGCTTCAACTACCGTTCCGACCGCATGCGTCAGATCGTGCAGTCGCTCATCGACCCGGCGTTCCGCGGCTTCGACGTGTCGTCCAGGCCGTCGCTCACCGTCACGACGCTCACGCAATACGATGCGACGTTCGCCGCGAACGTCGCGTTCGCGCCGTTCTCCATGTCCCGGATTGTCGCAGAGGTCATCTCCGAAGCCGGCAGGTCCATCCTGAAGACGGCAGAGACGGAGAAATATCCGCACGTCACGTACTTCTTCAACGGTGGTCTCGAGCCGCCGTATCCGGGGGAAGAGCGGCGTCTCGTGCCGAGCCAGCAGGTCGCGACTTACGACCTGGCGCCTGAGATGAGCGCGTTCGGCATCGCAGACGTTCTCTGCAAGTCGCTCGACGCTCGCGAGCATGATTTCACGCTCTGCAACTTCGCAAACGCTGACATGGTGGGTCACACTGGCTCAGTGCCCGCTACCATTACCGCGGTCGAAACCGTCGACCGTTGCCTCGCTCGCGTTGTCGAGAGCGCGCGAAGGTCTGGATCGCGACTGCTCATCACGGCTGACCATGGCAACGCCGAGATGATGATCGACCCCGCGACCGGCGGCGTGCATACGGCGCACACGAACAACCCGGTACCCATCGTGTACATGGATCCAGGCGGGCAAGAGCCGCCGCTCCGCGAGGGGGGCGCGCTGTGCGACGTCGGTCCCACAATCCTGGGACTGATGGGCATCGACGCACCGCCCGAAATGACGGGCGTCGATCTTTTCGCCCGCAACGATCACGCTGACTAGAATTACGTACATGTCAAAGTCCCTACTTGCGCTCTCTCTGGCCGCGTTGGCACTTGCACCCGTTGGCCTCGCTGCGCAGGTGGTCGTGGGCCACCTGCCGGAGAACAGCCCGTATAGCGATATCGCCGCGACGCAGCGCCTCACGTTCTTCGGTGGATATTTCGCGACGCAGCAGACGGCGACCGGTGCCGCACCGCAGAGCGGTCCCGCGCTCGGCCTCCGGTACGACATTCCCGTCGCTGGCCCCGCTGATTTCTTCGTAAAGGTACAGCGGGTGAGCTCGCACCGTGATGCGTACGACCCCACGCTTCCCGCCGAGACGCGGTCCCTTGGACGACAGAACCTGCCCCTCTACAATGCGGACCTTGGCTTCGACATGAATCTCACCGGCCGCCGCACGTGGCACGGCCTGATCCCGGTGCTGGGCTTCGGTCTCGGCGTCGTCAGCGCGACCGGCACTACGGCGAAGGACCCGTATTCGTTCGGGACGCAGTTCTCGTTCTCGGGAGATGCCGGTGTCCGTATAGTCCCCGGAAATTTCATCGAGCTCCGGTTCGACGCGTCACCGGTCTTCTACCAGAATCACTACCCCTCTGCGTACTACGTCACTCCGGCAAACAGCACCCCCATCCTCGCAACCTCGCAGGCGAGAAGCGGGTTTCAGCACGCCATTGCCTACACCGCCGGCCTCTCCGTCGCCGTTTTTCGCTGATTCCACGGGCACTGCCCTTGCACCGTGAGCGCGGAGGAGGCTCCATCATGCCGCGAGATTACGAAGACATATTCGACACCGAAGACCTTGATCCGGACGAGCTTAGAAGGCTCGTGCGCGAAACTCTGCGCGACAACCGTTCGATCGATCCGCTCGACATCAACGTCCACGTCCGTGACGACAAGGTTATCCTCACCGGCCGCGTTGGCACCGACGCGGAAAAACGAATAGCCGAACGCGTGGTTGCAGACCGAATCGGCCTCACCAACGTTGAGAGCCAGCTTGTCGTCGACCCGCTGCGCCGCGCCACGAGCCCCGAAGCCGCGGACGAGAGTATCAGCGACGAGGAGGAACACGAGGGTCTGCTCCTTGGCGACGCACCGCGTAACCACGCTGACACCGCCGAACACCTCGCCGCCGACGCCGACGACGACCTCCTCGGCACCGTGGACCGTACTGAAGCGATCGAGGATGGCATTCCCTGGATACCGCCCGAGAGCCCGACGCCGGAAGGCACCGATGAGGCCGGCTTCCCGCCCCGCGACGCGGAGCTCGATTCGTTTTAATAGCGTCTGCGGTGCAGATTTGATGGTGTATGCCTACCTGCACTCTGACACGCCGCGTGAAGTTCGCCGCGGCACATCGCTACCGTCGCCCCGAATGGGACGACGCGCACAATGAGGACACTTTCGGCGCGTGCGCCTGGCCCAGCTATCACGGACATAGCTACGTCTGCGATGTCACCGTCGCCGGTGACATCGACCCGCTCACCGGGTTCGTCGTCGACCTCGGCAGCCTGGACGCCATCCTGAAACGCGAGGTGATTCAGCGGTTCGATCATCGCAACATCAACGTTGATGTTCCCGAGTTCGCCGACGGATTGCTCATACCATCTGGTGAGAATCTCGCACGCTACGTATTCGACCACGTGCAGAGCGCGCTCGCGACGGGTACGCGCGTCGTGTCGGTAACCATTTCAGAGGACGACAGTCTGTCGGCGACATATGCAACGGACTGAGTTATTACGGATACGCGCGATGGTCACCGCGTGCGCGGCCGCCACGGTGATGCTCGCCGCATGCACGCCACCGGCGCCGGCCGGCGCGCCCACCCCCGCGCGCGCACACGGGACCGCAGGGCTCCGCTCCAGAATCGATGCGCTGATAGGCGTCCCCGCCTTCCGCACGGCCGAGTGGGCCATACTCGTGGTGGATCCTTCGCGTGGTGACACTCTCTACTCGCACGACCCGGCACTGCTCATGGTGCCTGCTTCGAACATGAAGATCATCACCTCGTCAGTTGCGCTGACACAACTCGGACCGGGCTTTAGATTCGCCACAACGTTTTCGGCGCATGGAAGACTCGCGGGCGGCATTCTCGACGGCGACCTGGTTGTGACGGGTCGCGGAGATCCCACGCTAAGCGACCACATGCGGGGCAGTGCGCGCGCCGCCATGGATTCGCTCGCGGACTCGCTCGTTGCGCACGGCATCCGCTCGATATCCGGCCACATCTACTCCGGTTCCGACAATTTCCCTGGCCCGCACGTGGGTGAAGGCTGGGATTGGGATGATCTTGACTCCTCAGACGGTGCCGGTGTAGACGAGCTGCTGTTCAATGAAGGGATGTCGCGCGTTGCCACCTACGGCCCGCGAGGCGACAGCGTCGTCAAGTCCGTCCCCGCCGCTGAGCCAACGCTGGACTATCTCCGAGAGCTTCAACTGGCGTTACAGTCGCGCGGCGTCCGCGCAGCGATGGGTGTCGGACAGGGCGTCGTTCCGGTAGATGGGACGCCGCTTGATACAATCATGATCGTGCGCTCCGTTCCGTTGAAGGATATTCTTCGGTTCTTCCTCAAGCCGTCGCAGAACCAGATGGGTGAGGTACTGATGCGAACCATCGGGCTCGAGCGAACTGGCGTGGGCGTTGCGGACAGCGGCATAGCCGTGTCGCGGCGCCAACTGACCGCGTGGGGAATCCCGCGCGACGGCTATGAGCTCCATGACGGTAGCGGCATGGCGCGCGCAGATCTTGTGTCGCCAGAGACGCTCGTCAGGATTCTGCAGCGTATGAGTGAGAGCCCCACATTCGCGATCTTCTACGACGCGCTCCCGATCGCGGCGGTCGATGGCACAATCGCACACCGCATGGCGGGTACGCCGGCGGCGAACAACGTTCACGCGAAGACTGGATCACTGCACTGGGTTCGATCGCTGTCCGGCTATGTCACGGACGCCGATGGCCAGCGACTGATCTTCAGCGTGCTCGCCAACAAGTGGACAACACCGCCAAGCAGCGTCACCATGACGGCTGATTCCATCGCGGCGGCGCTCGCGTCGTATCGCCGGTGACCCGTAGCGGCCTGCCGCCCGCAGAAGCAGCGGCGCTGATTCTCGCCGCCGTCAATCCCATGCCCGTCGAGCGTGTTCCGCTAATGACCGCGCTTGGCGCGTTTCTGGCCGAAAATGTATTCGCGGTCGCGACCGTACCACCGTGGCGGAGTGCGTCAATGGACGGCTATGCTGTGCGTGCCGCCGATATCGACATACTTCCTGCGAGCCTCCGTGTGATCGGCGAGACTGTCGCTGGCGCAGCCGTTGCTCAGCAACTTGCAGCCGGACAGGCCGTGAAGATCATGACCGGGGCGCCGGTTCCCCAAGGCGCCGACACGGTCGTGCGTGTCGAAGACACGACTGCAGCGGGCGGTTCGGTGCAGATACTCGGCGGACGGGACCGACTCCGGAACGTTCGCCCGCTCGGCGAAGACTTTCGCAACGGTGACCTCCTCGTCCGTGCCGGTACGCGAATCACACCCGCTGCCATCGGCGTGTTGGCGTCGACCGGTGTCTCGAGCGTCGCAGTTCGTCGAGCGCCGACCGTATCGATCGTCAGTTCCGGGGACGAGTTGGTACGCGTTGACGAATTTGCACAGGTGGTTGCTGGCGAACGGATTGTATCGTCGAACAGTTACTCTCTCCCCGCCCTCGTTCGCGATGCGGGGGGGACACCGCGGGACGGCGGTATCACCGCAGACGACCCCACGGCCCTCCGCGCAGCGATCGACGCTGCCATCGGCTCCGACCTGTTGCTGACCTCTGGCGGCGTCTCCGTCGGCGACCGCGACTTCACGCGACGCGTCATGAGCGACATGGGCGCCGACATCAAGTTCTGGCGCGCGCGCGTTCGGCCGGGCGGCCCCATCGCTTTCGGCACGCTCCACGGACGCCCATGGATCGGACTGCCCGGAAACCCTGTCTCCGCAATGGTGACATTCGAGCTTTTCGTCCGGCCCGCAATTCTGAAGATGCTGGGCGAAGACAGCTGCTTTCCCATGTCGCACCCAGTCGTCCTCGATGAGCCCGTGACAGTCAGCGGCGACCTGACACATTATCTTCGCGTCGTCGTGAGTGCCGGTGATGCCGGGATGCACGTGCGCCTCACCGGCACGCAGAGCTCCGCCGCGCTGACGTCGATGATGCGGGCCAATGCCCTGCTGATTGTCCCCGAGGGCCGGCGCGAGTACCTGGCCGGCGAAACACTTCGAGCCATCCCCCTCGGCTGCGCGCATTATCGTACTGCCACGTTCCCATCGTGACTGGTTTGCGCGGCGCCAGGCTCGTTGCAAGCTTGTCGCGTCGCTTCGTCACCGTGAACGACGATGTTCGCGTCGGCGATCGGGAGCTCAACGTGCTTCGCCCGCGGAGCGCCGAGGACCTCATCAGCGAGACTGACTTCGAACGCGACGAGAGATTGCCATATTGGGCGGAGCTCTGGCCGTCATCCACGATACTGGCAAATTTCATCGTGGCGGACGTGCGGCCACGGGGCCGGCTTGTCGAGCTCGGCGCAGGCGTGGGACTGGTAAGCGTCGCAGCCGCTGCCGTGGGCCACGACGTTACTGCCACCGACTACTACGAAGACGCGCTGCTATTCGCGCGCGCGAACTCCTTCCGGAACCTGGGATACGAGATCAGGACTGAACTGCTGGACTGGCGAAATGTTCCAGATGCATTTCCGTGGTTCGATACGGTCCTCGCATCGGATGTCCTCTACGAATCACGCTACGCGCCACTCGTTGCCGGTGTTATCGAGCGATTGCTGGCGCCCGATGGCGTCGCGTATGTCGCGGATCCCGGTCGCGTCGCAACAAATGCCTTTGTCGATGCTTGCAACGAGCTCCGCATGAGCGTCGATGTGCGCGCTGAGCGTCCCTACCAGGCGGGCAAGATTCGGCAGAGCATCACAGTATACGAAGTAAAGCGAATCTGAAGCTTCTCCACTTCAAGTTCGAAGCTGTTGCGCGACGACTTCCGAAATGTCGTAAACGGGCACCTCGGAAGCTTGCGCCCGGACGCCGTCTCCAATCATCGTCATGCAGAATGGACAGGCGACGGCCAGTGCATCGGCCCCGGTAGCGAGAAGCTCCTCGGTGCGCTCGATGTTGATTCGCTTTCCGACGCTCTCCTCCATCCACATGCGACCGCCCCCCGCGCCGCAGCACAGACCGCGGCTCTTCGTTCGGCCTGGCTCCGCGATCGTCACCATCGGCAACGCGCGGCGTAGAGTCTCGCGCGGGGCTTCATAGATGTCGTTGTAGCGACCGAGGTAGCACGAGTCGTGATACGCGATCGTCAACTGCTTGCCTTCCCCGTTCAGCGGAAGGCGATCCTGCTCCAGAAGCTTCTCGATGTACGTCGAGTGATGGATCACTTCGTAGTTGCCGCCAAGCTGCGGATACTCGTTGCCGATCTGATGAAAGCAGTGCGGACAGTTGGTGACTACAGTCTCAACGCCATACCTGTCCAGCGTTTCTATGTTCTCCTTTGCGAGCATCTGGTAGAGGTACTCGTTCCCCATGCGCCGCGCAGGATCGCCATTGCACTTCTCTTCCTGGCCAAGTATGGCGAACTTGACGTTTGCCGCCTGCAGCACACGGGCGAACGCGACCGCAATTTTCTTCGCGCGGTCATCGAACGACCCCATGCATCCCACCCAGAAGAGGACCTCGGGGCGCTCGCCACGCTCGACCATTTCCGACATGGTCGGTATATCCATTCCGTCGGCCCACCTGGCACGGTCGCCCGGGTCAAATGACCACGGCGACCCGTTACGCTCCAACGACTCGAATGCCGGCTGAATCTCGGCGGGAAAACGCGACTCCATCAACACGAGGTTTCGGCGCAGCTCGTTGATGATGTCGAGCTGGTCGATGGAAACCGGACATTCCTGCACACACGCGCGGCAGCTCGTGCAGGCCCACACTTCTTCGTCGGTGATGTAGTTGTCGAGCAGCGTATTCTGCAACACGCTCGCCATCGTCGGCTCGCCAGCGTCGGCCCCTTCCCCAGCGGCTAGCCGCGGGTGCTCGAACTCGCCAAAGTCACCCGTTGCGAGCGGAGCCAGCTCCATGAGACGCTGACGCGTGTTGATCATGATCTTGCGCGGGCTCAGCAGCTTCCCCGTCAGGTTTGCCGGACACACAGCAGTGCAGCGCCCGCACTCCGTGCACGAATAGCTGTCGAGCAGGTTCTTCCATCCGAGCTGCGTGACGTCGGCTGCGCCGAACTGTTCCGCGCCTTCCGCCTCCAGATCCATGAAGCTCATCGCACCCTTCACGCCCGGCCCGCTCGTGTTCGCCAGATACGTGTTCGGCAGAGATGTGAGCACGTGCAGATGCTTGGAGTACGGCAGATAGTTCAGGAACGCCAGAATGAGCAGCGCATGAAACCACCAGCTAATGACGCGGCCGCCCTCCAGCACACCGGTTGGCAGCCCAACGAGCGCGTGGGACAGCGCGAGCGACACCGGCTGGAAGATCGTAGATGAGGACGGGTGTAGCGCAAACTCGAAACTACCGAGCGAGATCAGGCTTATCATCAGTGCTGCGATCATCGACAGAATGAAGATCGCGTCACCGGAGTGAACCTTATCCCCCTGCAGGCGCCGCGGTTTGACGACGATGCGTCTGTACAGAAGCATCGACACGGCCGCGAGCACCAGCAGCGCGAAGAGCTCCTGCGACAGCGTGTACAGGGCGAACAAGGGCGCAGGTAGAATTCGCGCGTAGCTGAAACCGGGAAACAGACCGCCGAGTATGATCTCGGCAGTTCCCACGGTCAGTACAACGAAGCCCCAGAAAACCGACGCGTGCAGTGCACCCGCAAGCGGGTCGCGCAGGATCTTCGCCTGGCCGAGTCCGATCAGGAGCAGGTTGCGGATTCTCGTGACCGGGTGATCCGTGCGGGTCTCCGGTTTTCCAACCGTCCGCATGTAGCGGATCAGCCGCTGCGCGTTGTACGAGAAAAACGACAACGCGAGCACCACGATAAGCACGAACACTCCGCGGGCAGGCGTCACGCGGATCCTCCGTCAGTCAACTGTGCAACGTTGCGCGTCACCCGCGAGCCCTTGCCTCCTTCACCGCCGCCGTCAGCGCCGGCACGATCTCGAACAGATCACCGACGATACCATAGTCTGCGATCTTGAAGATCGGCGCTTCCTTATCCTTGTTGATCGCGACTATCGTCTTCGATGTGCGCATTCCCGCGAGATGCTGAATTGCGCCGGATATTCCCACCGCTATGTAGAGCTGTGGACTCACGAGCCGGCCGGTCTGGCCGATCTGGTCGCTGTGCGGTCGCCATCCTTCGTCAGTGACAACGCGCGTAGCACCGACGGCGGCATTGCCGAATGCGGCTGCGAGCTCCTCGACGAGGTGAAAGTTCTCCGGGCCCTTGAGCCCGCGACCACCGCTCACGATTACTGGAGCTTCGCCCAGATCCAGCTTCGTCCCGCCGCCCATCTTGACTTCCTTCACGACGACGCGTGACGCCATCGGGTCGCCAACAGGATCCGCCCGCTCGACTGTTCCAGCGCGTGGCTTCTCTACCGGGGTAAACATGTTCGCGCGAATCGCGACCAGAGCCGGCGTCGCGGCAAGCCTCACGGTTGCCATCACCTTGCCGATGTTCACCGGATGCTTGGCCACCACCGCGTCGCCGTCGATTCTGATCTCGGTAACGTCGGTGACGAGGCCCACGCGCAGCTTCGCTGCAACGCGCGGCGCAAGATCGCTACCGAGCGCAGACGTCGGGAAGATTGCCACACGATAACCACCGGATCGAATTCTGTCGGCGACGAGCGCCGCAAGCGCTTCCGGATTGTACTTCTCGAATCCGGCGTGCTCCGCGACCGTCACCGTGTCCGCGCCGAAAAGTCCCACTTGCCGCGCAAGCGCGCCGACGCCCGGAGCACCTGCAAGGAACGCGTTTACCTGTCCGCCCGTTGTATCCGCAACTTCGCGGGCTGCCGTTACCGCTTCCAGTCCTATCTTGCGCAGTTCGCCGTTCCGAGTCTCCGCAAATGCAAATATGTTCGCCATTCTATAGCACCTTGGCTTCTGTTCGCAGAAGTCGCATGAGCTCGGGAACCGCGGCGGCTCCCTCGCCGATGATGCGGCCCGGAGCACGCTCCGGCGGGAGTACCATCTGTATTACCGATACGCTCTGCTCACCGAGTTGCGCCGGCTTGACCTCGAGCGGCTTCTTCTTGGCAGCCATGATCCCCTTCAAAGCTGGATATCGCGCTGTATTGAGTCCCTGATCGATCGTCAGCACGGCCGGCACGGGGAATTCTACAAACTCCTGACCGCCTTCGATTTCGCGCTTGGCACTTCCGGTGTTGCCGGCTATCTCGAGCTTCGAGATGCCCGTGACTGTCGGCAAACCGAGCAACTCGCCAACCATTGGTCCCACGACGCCGTTCGATGAGTCAGCAGATTGCTTGCCGAACATGATCAGATCGTAGCCACCGTCCTTCAGCTCGGCGGCCAGTGCGGTTGCGATCGCGAGTCCATCGAACGGGATGGTCGCGCTCTTGAGCTCGATACCACGGTCGGCGCCCATTGCAAGCGCCTTGCGAATCGTTTCCTGTACCGCGTCAGTACCCAGCGAAACTACGACCACTTCTGTGGACGGATCCCTGTCCTTGATCTGAAGTGCGGCTTCGACTGCCCAGGAATCAAAATCGTTCATGTCGAACTTGAGACCGGTCTCGTCCACCGCATTCCCGATGGCGGCGATCCTGAAGCGAGCATCCATGTCCGGAACGCGCTTTATGCACACGGCGATTTTCACCGCGGGTATTCTCCTGGATGGTTCGGTGTCTTTGCTGCGGGGCTACGAGGCCCGGTGGGACCTGACGTAATGTAACCGACGCCGTCCCGCGGCAGGCGCGTAGAGCGGCTCGACTGCGGCCGGTATCGCGCCACGACGACCCACCGCCCGCCACAGTTGAAACGTACGAAGGCCCCGCGGACCATACGATCGGCGGGGCCTTCGGTCCGGTGTCACAGGGCGATCAGCTTGGCTGCGAGATGTTCGGGTTGCTGTTGCGCTCCACATCCGGCAGCGGCAGGCAAACCTCGTTGCCGTAGACTCCGCCGTGCAGGTACGCTGCGCCGGCCGCAGGGACGAGCGGAAGGTTCAATCGCCGGATATCGAACAAACGAGTTCCTTGCAAGTACAGTACGCGGCTTCGCTCCGCGATCACCTGGTTCTTGATCACCGTCGGATCGCTGCTCTGGAATGCGCCCGGCAAGCCTGCGGACGTGCGCAGATTGTTGATGATATTCACCGCCACCTGACCCCCTTCGACCTCCGCGATGATCAGCTGCGCTTCCTGATAGCTGCCGACGGGAATCGGGCTAGCGCCTGTGCGGTACTTATTGCTGACGACAAGGGGCGTATGGTTGTCGGCGCCCTTGAGCCCGGTCGCGGAGTCGGCAATGCGCGTGTCCGGGACACTCCCGCCGCTCGCTGTCGGCACTGTCAGACCAAGGAACTGAGGATCCACAGACGCTGCGCGGCCGTTGAACTGCACGTACACCCGGTTCAGTCGCACGCTGTTGCTTACGTCAGCCGTTGCGTAAGCGACGAATCCGGGTGGCACTTGCTTCGCGTCCGCATCGGCGCCAGCAAGATTGCCCTGGTCCAGCCGGGCCCGCGCGCGGCCGATGTATGCCAGTGACGTGAGCTGCGCGTCGTTCGCCGCCTGGGCCGCAGCCAATCCCTGCGTGAACTTATCCTCGGCCTGTGCGAAGATCTGCGCGGACGACAGCTCGGGGCCGCGATTGATCGCGGCGGTGCAGAACATCTCACCCAGCATGATCCGATCGTAGCCACTGTACACGAGGGCCTTCGCGAGCAGGTCAGCGCGGCCGCTCACCTGCTGATCCGTCCACCCCTTCAACAGAGCCGCCACAGTATCAGCGGTGTAGCGTGCCGTGGATATCGGCGTGTACACGCCCGGCGTGAAGTTGTCGCAGGTGTTGGTCGAATAGTTGCCATCGCTGGTCTGTACACTGCGTTCATCGTACGGCCAACGCGACGCCGTGATTGACGCGTCAACGAGCTCGTCGCTCATCAGACCGCCAACCGCAACGAAGGCACCGTACGCGCATTCGAAGTCGCCCACGGTGCTGTTTACGAGCAGCGTTGCAAACTGCGGCGACTGTAGCGACTTCGCGTCTATCTTGTCCGGCGCGGTCACGTTCAGGGCGTCGCTGATGGAATTGCATCCTGCGACCGGTATGGCTATCGCCAGCGCCGCGAGCCAGCCGCTGACGCTCCGTCCACTCGGCCTCCAGCGGCGAATGTTGGTCAATGTCATGATTAGAACGTCAGGTTGAGGGTGGTCACGTACTGGCGGAGCTGTGGCACCACCGCCTGTTCCCACTGCGCAGCACCGCGGGTCCCACCTTGAAACGACCCTTCAGGATCGAGTCCCGGATACTTTGTCCACGTATGCAGGTTGCGACCGGCGAACGTGATCGACGCACCTCCGACGCGAACGCTGCGCAGAAGCGACTGCGGCACCGTCCATGTGAGCGACATTTCCCGCAGCTTGGCGAAGTCGGCGTCCTCGATCACCGCACTCGGCGCCCCGGACCCCAACGCGTAAGCTCCCACAAGCGCCGTCGGGAACTCGTTCGGATAAAAGTTCGCGCGGCACAGACGGAAGATTTGGCACCGCACACGCTCGTCACCATTCAGCTTCTTGAAACCCGTCTTGTAGTCGATGAGGCCTGACAGCCGGAAATTCGTGAGGAATCTGATGCCGGTGTTGACCGAGCCTTCCACTTTGGGCAGCGTCCGGCCCAGGTACACGTTCGGCGCAGTGGAGCAGGCCACCGTGCCGCCCTTTCCGTCGGAGCACATCACGTTCGTCACCGCACCCGTCGTCGGGTCCACGGTTGACGAAACGACATTGCGCGCAAACCAGGAGAACAACGGATACCCGAGCCGGTTCTGGATGTAGGTCGACGCCTGCAGGAACTGATTACCGCCAAGGTTGTCCACCTTGGTATCGTTAGTTGCGACGTTCCACGTAATATCCCACGACGCTGACTGTGTCTGGATCGGAGTCGCACGCACGGAAAGCTCCAAACCGTGCCGCAGGATTCTGCCCGCGTTGATGTACTGCGAATTCAGCCCGAAGCCGGTTGACGGCGAAACCGGGACCTGGAGTATCTCGTCCTTCGTCCCGCCCGTGTAATATGTGAGCTCGATCCCGGCCCGGTCGTGTAGAAAACCAGCGTCAAAGCCCAGCTCGGTCTCGTAGCCACGCTCCGGCTGAAGGTTCGGATTTCCGATCGTGCTTGGCGTCACGCCCGTTGCCGTTGTCGTGTACGACTGGATACTCACGAACAGCGGAGGGGACTCGCCGGACTGTCCGTAGGCAGCGCGCAGTTTGAGCGCGGACACGAATGGAACGCGGAAGAACGGTTCGTCGCTCAGAACCCAGGATGCACTCACGTGCGGATAGACAACATTCTTGAAGTTCTTCCCGAATGAGCTGTTCTGATCCGATCGGAAGCCGCCGCTCAAAAACAGGCGATCCTTCCACGCCAGTTCTTCCTGACCGAGTACACCGAGCGAGTTGTTGTCCCGCGCATATTCGTAAGAGGACTTTCCAGCCGTCGTCGAGCTCAGCGCTGAAAGGCCCGGCGCCGGAAAGTCGGATCCCGAGCCCCCTGCGTAACGCGTGTTGCGCAGATACATGTCGCCGCCAAGTGTCGTGTTCGACGTAAGCGAGGAAGTCACCGGCAGCTTGACGGTCGCGTGGTACGCAGTGGTCGTGATTGTGTTGTCACGGAAATCGATCGACTTGTAGCCGGAATCCGCGTCCGTCCCGAAAAAGTAGGAAAGATCGTGGTGTACCGTCGCAAGATTGTCGTTCTGCTCGTGCGCGTAATCCGTTCCGACTGTCAGTTGATGCGTGAACCATTTCGCCGGCGTGTGGCTGATCTGCACGCTGCCGGTGAACCGGTTGTAGAGCTGGTCGAAGCCGTATTCCTCGTAGTAGGCCTCCGGCGTCCCACTGTCAAATCCAGCGCTCGGTGTGCCGAGAGTCGCCGGCGTGGAGTAGAAGCCCGAGAACATCAGGCCGCCGCAGCCGGCTTCGCAGCTCAACTTGGTCGTCCCGCGCGTGTAACCGCCCGACGCCGAAATATCGACGGTGCTCGACGGGGTCATGTGAATGTTGCCGCGGCCGCCGTACTGTATCTGCGAATTGGTCGGCTCGACACCCTGATCGCTATGTGTCTGCCCGCTCAGGTAGTACTGCACGGTTGGCGTGCCGCCGCTCACCGCGAGCGTATTCTCGTTGATCCGTCCGTCGCGGAACAACGGCTTGCCTGAATCGGCCCGAAACTGCGCGATGTTTTGACTGACGATCACGCCGTTCACTTTGGCATAGTTGGTCGGCCAGCGCGATATCACGTCCGCAAACGACGCCTGTCCCTGCTTCGAACTGAAATCCCACCGCGGCGCTCCGCTTGCACCGCGCTTCGTGATGATCTGGATTACCCCGTTCACCGCGTCAGTCCCATACAGCGCGGTCGCCGCGGCGCCACGTACTATCTCGATGCTCTGGATGTCATTCGGGTTTATGTCGTTCCATCTAGACGTCGTACTTGCGCCAAACGACTGGTTTGCCGGACCGGTTCCTTGTGCGTTGTCCACGCGAACCCCGTCTATGTAGATCAACGGATCGTTGGACAGCGAGAGACTCGATCCTCCGCGGATACGCACCGTTGCGCCCGCGCCAACTTCGCCCGAATTCTCCAGCACCGTTACGCCCGGGGCGCGCCCGTTAATCAACCCCTGCACGTCCTGAACCGGCTGGGTCTTAACGATGTCCGCAGCCTGGATTTGCGCGACCGACACGCCCACCTCGCGCTTTGACACCGCACCAGGTGTACCCGTTACGACCATGCTATTCAGTTCCACCGCGCGCTCGCTCATGCGCAGCTCGATGTTCGTCGCGCCTACCCTGACCCGCTGCACCACCGGCGCAAAGCCGAGTCGACGGAGCGTGAGCGTTGCCGTGTCACCGGCCAGCCCCGAGATCCGGAACCTTCCGGATACGTCGGTGACCGCACCGTGCGTTCCCGTAGTAATCTGAACGCCCGATATCGGAGTCGATGCGCGCTCGCTGATCACGGTGCCGGCTATACTACCGGCCACCTGTCCAGAGACGACGTGCGGAGCGAGAAACGCTGCAACGGCGATTCCGCCCCGCAAGATTCCAATACTCGCACGTCGCACGGCTGCGAAAGCCCCCGGCCTTGAATCGTAGAACAATCCCATCGACCCTCCACGTTGTTTCGGGCTCGGGCATTGCACGTCAACCGTTGATGTGCAAACGCAGCCTTGAAGTGGGCCAATATTACATCACACCTTTTGACGGCGCTAGTCCGATTCTCCATCCAGAAATCGCACTAGCGCGAGTTGCATTTTTCGCAACTATTCGAACGCCGCCAACCCGGTCACGGCCTGACCGACAATCAGCGTGTGGATATCGTGGGTGCCTTCGTACGTGTACACGCTCTCGAGATTCTCCATGTGCCGCATCGCACCGTACTCCGCGAGTATTCCGTTTCCCCCAAGCAGCCGCCGCGCCTCGCGCGCGATGTCGCACGCAACACTTACGTTGTTTCGCTTGGCCAGCGAAACCTGTTGCGGTGTCAACTTCCCGGAATCTTTGAGCCGGCCCAGGTGCAGCGCCAACAATCGACCCTTCACGATTTCGGTCACCATCTCGGCGAGCCTTGCCTGTTGAAGTTGGAATCCGCCGATCGGGCGACCGAACATCACGCGGCTGCCTGCGTACGAGAGAGCTTCTTCGAAGCAGTACATCGCCGCTCCAATCGCGCCCCACGCAATTCCGTATCGAGCCTGGGTAAGACACATCAACGGGCTCTTGAGCCCGCCCGACTTTGGAAGCAGTGCATCGGCGGGCACATGTACATCCTGCAACGATAGTGCGGAGGTATCTGATGCGCGCAGCGAAAGCTTGCCTTTCTGGTTCTTCGCCGAGAAGCCCGGTGTCGTTGTAGGCACGACGAAACCGCGAATCGAGTGGCCGTCGTCGTCCCCTTCCTCGGTCTTCGCCCAGATTATTGCGACGTGCGCGCTCGATCCGTTGGTGATCCACATCTTCGACCCGTTGATCACCCATGTCCCATCCGCTTGCTCTCGCGCGCGCGTGATCATGCCCGCGGGATTCGAGCCATAGTCCGGCTCCGTCAGGCCGAAGCAGCCGATCGTCTCGGCCGTCGCCATCGACGGCAGCAATCGCGCCTTCTGTTCGTCCGACCCGAATGCGTAGATGGGATACATCACGAGCGCGCCCTGCACGGATGCAAACGACCGCACTCCGGAGTCGCCGCGCTCCAGCTCCTGCATGATCAGCCCGTACGCAACGTTGTTCAGACCGGCGCAGCCGTACTCTTCCGGAAGGTTGGCGCCAAGTACACCAAGCTCAGCCATGCCGCCGATGAGCTCTCTCGGGAAGTGGCCGTCAACGTACGCGTCGCCGATGATCGGAAGAACCTTGTCGTCGACAAAGGCGCGGACCGAGTCGCGGACCGCGCGTTCCTCCTCAGTGAGGAGGGAGTCGATGTCGCAGAGATCGAGTGGGTTGGTCATACCGGAAAGATAGCGCGAACAAGCCGCGACTTCCTGCGGGTCGAATTCAGTTCAGCGCCATCTCACCGCCCGTCCAGCAGCTCCCCGCCCGACACGTGCCGCTCCTCGCCGATGTCCGTCATATTGCCCGTAACCATCCCTTTGAGCACCTTGAACAGAACTATCGGACGCGGTTCGTTCACGATCAGATATTCGGCAGATTCGGCGGACACGAGGATGAGCCCGATCCTGGGATCGTCCGCCCCGCCATTGCGCTCGCCGCCTTCGTCGCCGAACCATGCGCGCCAGGAAACATCGTAAAGCTGGCGTATCCGCTTCCGGTCGCGGCTCACGCGAGCCACCCCCGATACGGAAACCCATTCGCGCGTCCGGTCGCGGTAATACGACACGTTCACGTGCGGGTCGCTCACCAAGTCGTCGAGCTTGTGCGACTCGAGATCGGTCACGAAAACCAGATCGGCGTCCGCGATGCGCTTCTGATTTGCCATTGGTCTGCTGACGAGCGCGCCATCGCTCCGGCGCGTCGTCAGCATCGCTATCTCGATTCCGTCAATGAGCGCGTACAGCTCGTCGATCTTCTCCGATGTCTTCGTCATTCCAGATCTCGTTGCAGGGGCCGTGCCGCCACGCTAGAACCGTTGGCGCATTCGGCGCGCTGCTGCCGCCGTCCGCGACGCGCCGCAAGCTTGGGACGGTCGGCAATCGCCACCCCCTTTGCCGGCCGCGTAGCACGAGCGCTGATGCCAACATCCCGCGCCTTCACCCGGAACGTCGGTCCGTGATCAAGTGCGTGACCGTTCTCGTCCTGCCACTGATGCACCATCTCGTGCACCAGCGTGTGCAGCACGTCGCTCCACGGATCGCGCTCCACGTGTCGCAGCGATATCGCAATTTCAGCCGGAAGCTTGCCCCCCGCGACCATGTAGTGTCCGAGCCGGTTCTTCATGCGGCGGGAGATGCGCAGCTTTATCGTCGCAAGCTCGCGATCGAATAACGTCGCGTTGTACTGCGCGTGCGCCAGCTGCAGACGCCCGATGAGCGCCGCCTCGTCTGCGCGCTCCCGACTCGTGCGCCGCTTGCGAGGCGCAGCAATGTGAGGACGAGGCGGCGCCGGTCGCGCGATCTCCACTCGCACGTCGCGCCATGGCTCACTGTCGAATAGCTCACATTGCATCCAGAGGTGGCGCAGCCGCCCCAGTCGCAGCGCATCCCTCAGCGATCGAAACAACGCTGCGGGCCTGGAAGGAACTCGCCCGGCCCTTCTTCTCCGTTCCATATGAATGTTACGACCGTAATGCTTTGAGGTTCAATGGTTATGACGTTGTACGACGATGGACGGCCACCGCGCGAGCGATTGGAAACCGTCCCCGCCGTGGACACAATCACCCCGTTGCGGGGATGCTCGATAAAATTCACCGCTTCCTGATGATCGTGGCCACAGAGAATCAACTCGACGCCCATCTCCGCGAATGCGTTCAGAAGACGCGACGTATGCTTCAGTCCAGACCGCTGCGAAAGTTCACCCGCGACCGGATTGTGATGCATCACCACCACCTTCGCATCACCGTCCGGCGCTTGCTCAAACCGCTGCCGCGCATGCTCTACCTGACGCGGAGTCAGATCGCCGATGATCGATATATCCCGTGGATTGAGCGTCAACGTCCGCGCAGTCACACCGTGCGCCGTATTCAACCCGACCAGGTACGCACCTTCGACGCGCAACGTGGGTTCAAGATCTTCCGAAATGTACTCACGATAGTTCTGATATACCTTGGCGTCGTCGCCGACGCCGACAGGTGCAAACCACCATGCCACATCGTGGTTGCCCGGAACAGTTATCACCGGGCAAAACTTCCTGGCATCGCGCAGGAACACTGCCGCACGCTGAAATTCACCCGCGCGAGCACGCTGGGAAAAATCCCCTGATGCTGCCACCACATCGAACGATTGTTTGGCGATCGCGCGTTCGATCGCGTCAATCTGAGTCAACACCGCGGGCCGCCCAAAATGCAGGTCGGACACGTGAAGGATTCGGGTCACGCGGGTAACCTGAAGTTGCTAGTTTACCGGCGCTGCAATGAGATCCGCGAGGCGCGATGCGATATCTGCAGCCACGGCCGGCGAAAATTTCGATTGCTGCACTCCCGCCAGGTCCCCCGACCACTGCACTTGCGACCGCCGCGCATCGATGATCACCAGGTGCAGCATCGCGTGCCCAGCCCCCTTCGACCCCGTGATTCGGAGCTCTACCGGGAAGAGAACGTAACGTGCGTCGGTCAGGGCAAGAAGTGCTCGCAACTGCGATGCAAGCGGCTCGCGCAACTGCCACTCTGCTGCCTTCTGCCCCGACCGAATATCGCCCGCAGCAAGCGAAGTGGGATCCGGTGCGTAACCATCGTTCCGCGCGACCGCGCGCTCCACATCGGGCGCGAGCGTCCACCGGCCCTTGAGCCCGCGCTGCGTCAGCGCGAACGCAATTTCGTCATCCAGTTGGCGCAGATACGTCCTCGTGGATGGCACCGACTGCGACCATCCCATCGAGTCCGCGAACGTTAGATACTGAACCGG
>JALYTX010000034.1 GCA_030854055.1 Gemmatimonadota bacterium
CATGCCGTGGATATACGACCGATGGGGTTGGGAGCGGATCTCCTGACGACCGCTCGTCGCATCCTGTCGCCGTTTTCCCGCACGTGAGCGCCTGGCACGCGGCAGTCGCGATCGTGGTTGCGTCGGGCGAGCGCGGCGATGAGATACTTCTCATCCGTCGCGCAACCGTGCGCGGTGATCCGTGGAGCGGTCACATCGCGCTCCCTGGCGGCGCATTCGAGACCAGCGATCTGTCGCTGGAGGCCACTGCGCGGCGCGAGACTCGAGAGGAAACTGGAATCGATCTGTCTGGCAGCGAATGCGTTGCGCGACTCGCGACGGTGACTCCAGCCTTGGCGACGGCGCCGAGGGTGACCGTCGCCCCGTTCGTATTCAGCTACGGCGGCGCCAGGGCCGTGTACATGTCGGAGGAGGTAGCCGAATTCTGGTGGGTACCGGTCGCGGAGCTTCGCCGCGCCGAGTCGTGGCAGCAGATGTCCGTCGAGGTGGGCGGAAAGACGATTCAGGCGCTGGGCTACAGTCTCCGGGGCCATGCGCTGTGGGGACTCACGGAGCGGATAATCCGTGAGTTTCTATCTATCACGCCGGGTTCGTGAAACGCGACGGCGCTCAGAAGTTGCCGATGCCGTCCTTGCCGTAGCCGACCGCGATGTCCGAGATTGCGGGCCGCGGGCGATCCCCTGGGGTTTCGACCGCCGTGCCGATGTGGACGAATCCGGCAATGCGCTCGCTGTCGCTCAAGCCGAGCTCGTCGAGTATCCGCCGGTCGTAGGCATACCACTCGGTGTGCCAGTTGCTCGCATAACCCATGGCGTTCGCGGCCGTGATCAGATTCATTGCGGCTGCACCTGCCGACAGTATCTGCTCCCATTCTGGTGCCTTGGGGTGTTCGCGGGTGCTGGACACGACCGCGATCACGAGCGGCGCGCGAAGCAGCCTTGCGCGCTCTACATCTTCGGCAGCAGGCAATGCATCCGCATTGTCGGCGCGGAAGGCTTGCGCGATGTGTTCGCCGAGCCGCGCGCCACCTTCCGGCCGGATCACGATGAAGCGCCAGGGGACTACTCGAGCGTGGTCCGGGACACGTGATGCGATGCGGAGGAGAGTTTCGACTTCGTCTCGGTCCGGTGCAGGAAGTGCGAGAAGCCGCGGCGGAACGGATCGGCGCGTCTCCAGAAACTGTATGATTGGATTCATCTTGAATTGGGGTGAGCCAGAAAACTAGCGAGGCGCTTGACTACGCAGCCCAGAGCGCGTTCGCACGGAGACGATCGCGGCCACCGTTCCGGATAGATTGATCGGATGACAGATTCCATCCTCGCCGAGCTTGAGAATGATACCCTTGCGAGCTCTGGCGCCAGTCTGATCGCGCTCGTTTCTGAGTATCTGGACGCTACCCGCGCGGGAGACGGCCGCGTATCCACGTGTCACACGCCTGAGGAAATCGCCTCGCGATTTGACGAGCCACTCCCGCGTGGTGGAACGCCGATCGCCGCAATCGCGGAGCGGTTGCGCAGGGATGTCGTGAGCGACTGCAACCGGCTTTACCACCCGATGTACATGGGCCATCAAGTCGCCCCCCCGCTCCCTGTAGCGATCTGGACGGAGCCGCTCATAAGCGCGTTGAACCAATCCGTCGCTGTGTGGGAGATGTCGCCGACGGCGACCGTGATCGAGCACCGCGTAGTTCGGTGGATGACAGACCTCGTCGGGTGGGGAGCGTCTGCGGGAGGCACACTGACTTCCGGCGGCACCGAGGCGACGTTCACCGCGTTGCTGGCGGCGCGGAACGCGGTCATCCCGAACGCGTGGAGAGAGGGAGTCGGGACAGAGCGGCCTGTGGTGCTGTGCGGCGAACACGCGCATTACGCCGTGGCGCGTGCTGTCGGGGAGCTGGGCCTGGGGGTGGAGCGTCTCGTCACGGTCGCATCACGCGGCTTCAGGATGGACGTAGGCGCGCTAACGGCTGCGCTCGACGCGTCGGCGACGGAAGGCACGCGCGTCATGGCCGTTGTAGCTACGGCGGGTTCCACGGCAACGGGCTCGTTCGACGATCTCGAGGCGATCGGTGCGATCTGTGATGCACGCGATATCTGGCTGCACGTCGACGGTGCCCACGGCGCGTCGGCGTTGCTCTCCAGTGCCCGAGCGGCCAGAATGCGCGGGCTGACTCGTGCGCGCTCTCTTGCATGGGATCCGCACAAGGGCATGCTTCTGCCAATTGCTACCGGAATGCTTCTCATGCGCGACGCCCGGGATCTGCAGGGCGCATTCGCCCAACGTGCGCCCTACCTCTTTCATGAGCGCGCCGACGCGCGGTCGTGGGATCTGGGCGTGGAGAGCTTTCAGTGCTCACGTCGCGCCGACGTTCTCAAGCTCTGGGTGGCGCTGCAACGATACGGTGCCGACGGTATCGGTCGCGTGTATGACCATCTCTGCGACGTGACACGGAACTTGTACGACGACGTCGTCAGCCGCCCGGACTTTGAAGCGCTGCACGAGCCGGAATCGAACATCCTCTGTTTTCGCTACATCGGGAACGGAAGACTCGCCGACAGTGCCGTGGACAGCCTCAATCGTGCGCTTCGCGTCCGCTGCAACCAGTCGGGTGCGGGCTGGATCACGCTAACCGTGCTCGATGGCCGGCCGGTGCTGCGCGTCACGGTGATGAACCACCGAACGCGCGCGCGGCATGTGACGGCGCTCCTCGAGAACCTCGCCGCGGAAGCAGGCGCAATCGGCTCACAATAGCGACCGTATCCAACCGCCGTCGACCGGTATGGAAGCGCCCGTGGTATAACTCGCCCGCTCCGACGCGAGAAACGCAACCATCGCCGCGAATTCGCGCGGCGTGCCAAGCCGGCCCATCGGGATCTGCGACTCCCACACCCCAAGCACCGAGTCAACCGACGTTCCCTTCTGCGAGGCATTGGCCGACGCGAGCTCGCTGATCCGGTCCGTGAGAGTATATCCCGGCATGACGTTATTCACCGTCACGTTGAACCTCGCGACCTCATTGGCGAGCGTCCGGGCGAATCCGGTCACGGCTGCGCGTACGCTGTTTGAAAGAATGAGGTTATCAACCGGTTGTTTGACCGCAATCGATGTGATGTTGACGATGCGCCCCCACATCCGCTCTTTCATTCCCGGCAGCACCGCGCGCGTCATGTTGACGACGCTCTCGAAGTTGAGCTTGAGAGCATCGGACCACGCTGCGGGCTGATGACTCTCGAAGGCGCCGGCGGGAGGCCCACCCGCGTTCGTTACCAGGATATCGACTCGGCCAAATTCGTCGCGAGCCCGCTCCCACACTCGCCGAACTGCATCGGGATCCGACACGTCGGCCACGACCGTCGCCACCGACGCGCCGGTCGCCGCGCGGATGGAGGAGGCGGTCTCCTCCAGCGACGCTTTGTTCCGCGCGCACAATACCAGCGTCGCTCCCTCTGCGGCGAGCTCCTCTGCAACGGCGCGTCCCAGTCCGCGACTGGACGCGGTGACCAGTGCGATTTTACCTGCGATGCCGAGGTCCACGGCGCTACTTCGTGTGGAAGTATGTGTCGGTCCCGTTCAGCCAGTCCTCGCGCGGCGGGCTGAAGACATCCACGTCGAGCGTGTCTTCGAGAGCCATCGCGCGGTGCGGGACGTTCGATGGGATGTGCAGGACCTCGCCCGCCGCGACGACCACCTCTTCCAACCCCTCGTCACCGATCCAGAAGTGCAGGGCACCTTCAAGAATGTAGGTGATCTGCTCGTTGTGGTGTGCGTGCTTGGGGACGACGGCGCCCTTGTTCAGGTACACGTGGGCGATCATCATGTCGTCGCCCGTCACGAGCCGGCGCGAGATGTCGTCGGTCACGACCTCTTTGGGAATGTCGTCCCATCGGAAATGGCGAACGTTGGTATTCATCTGGGAATCGGGATCAGGGGGTTCTCTGGACGGGCCGGGCGTACCGTCGCCGCATACCGGAAACTGCAACATACGTCGCGGGAGGCCGGTGCGCGCCGTCCTGCCGTCGAGCGCGAGGGCGTTTCCCTGGCGAGGTGCCACTGGCGCGCTACCCCGTGCGCAGGCATTATCCCTCTGTGAATACTCGTCGCGCAACACCGGCCGATTCCGGCGCCATCAGTGCGCTGATCGGCATGTATGTCGCCAGCGGTACTCTGCTGCCGCGATCCAGCGAATTCGTTGCGATGTATGCGCACGAGTTCATCGTGGTGGAGAGCGAGGGGGAAATTGTAGGATGCGTGCACCTGGACGAGTATTCCCCGAGCCTCGCCGAGCTGCGTTCGCTCGCCGTGTCGCCGGGCGCGCAGGGTGTCGGGGTCGGAAAGGCACTGGTCGCGGCGACCGAGAGTTTCGCGCGCGCGAGAGACTACGCGACGCTCTTCGCGGTTAGCAATGACACCGAGTTCTTTGGCCGCTTTGGCTTCGAGCGTCGCAGTATCCCCGAGCTCGACCTCGAGCGGAGCGAAGTAAGCCGGTACAAGGGCGTCTTCGCAAAGGATCTGCAGGCGGTGCGTGCGGGGACGCGCGGCTGACCAACGGCCGGGTGCAACCCGCGTCATACCCCGGGTGTCGCATCGTTGGGAAGCCTTCATTGCGAATTGCCGAGGGCCAGCGGTTCACGACCAAGCTCCTCACGTCGTCGGACGCCGACGCGCGGCGGCGCGCGCACTCGCCAGAGGCGTGACAGGGTGGCAGCGCGTCCCGAACTGGTAATGGTTCGCGATGCGGTGATCCGACACTTGCATCATCGTGCCTCCGTGAAGGACGTCCAGCACGTCGTCGAGCAGGCGGGCAGCTCGATGAAGGCGGACTCCATGACCCTCGAGGAAATCCTGGTCGTCCTCAAAGGTGCCGTTACACTTGCCGCGGAGCATGTGAGTCATCCCAGCACGCCGGAGCGCGTGGTGTGGCTGCGCGGACTGATGGTGCCGTGGCTCATCTCAGTCTACATGAATGAGTCCGGCGAGTTCGAGTCGTCGGAGGAGAACTGATGCGTCCTGCCGCACGTGGCGCCCTTCGTTCACTCGCGAATGCTACGTTGCTTGCCGGACTGGTCGTCAACGCGGCGTCCGCACAGACTTCTCCGCGCGACACGCTTGCCACGGTCCGCGTGACGGTTCTACGCACGCCGTTCGACGCTGCAACCGCCCCGCTCAGCGTTGCGTCCGTGGGGCAGCGTGATGTGGCGGCGGCTCGTCCTGGTTTCTCACTGGATGAGGCGCTTGGCCAGATCGCGGGTATCCAGGTCGACAACCGGCTGAATTTCGCTCTCGGGGAAATGATCTCGATCCGCGGCATTGGTGCGCGGTCGCAGTTCGGCACGCGCGGCGTGAGGGTGATCGTGGACGGAATTCCGCAGACTCTCGCGGATGGTCAGTCGGCGCTCAATAATGTGGACGCCGGTTCGCTGGGAATGGCTGAAGCGATTCGGGGGCCGGCGTCTGCGCTTTACGGCAACGCGTCGGCCGGAGTCGTATCGCTGCTCACCGCGCCCCCGCCTCCGGTCCCCTTGGCTCCGACCGCGCGACTCATGGCCGGAAGCGACGGTCTGCGACGCTCGCAACTGGGCCTGGGCGGTATGGACAATCGCGGAACGTACACAGTCAACGCAGATCGCCTGGACTACGCGGGATACCGCACCTTCAGTCGGGCACGAAACGCGCACGTCAATGCTATCGGCACCTGGGACTGGGACCGCGCTTCTTTGAAGCTTGTGGCGAACGGCGTTCAGTACGACGCGGAGAATCCTGGCAGCCTGTCCGACTCACTGATCGGTATAGACAGGCGGCAGGCCTACAGCAATAACGTAAAACAGCAGACGGGCGAACGCGGACGTCAGAATCAGCTCGGGCTTTCCGGCCGCGCACAACTTGGTTTGGGGGAGCTGCGTGTTTCGGCGTATGGCCTGACGCGGACCATAAACAATCCCATTCCACCGAGCATCATCGGCATTCATCGGGCGGCAGGAGGTGCGCGCGCAGCCTACGCGGTCACGCGCGCGACCGGTGAGCGCTCGATCGCCGCAATTGTCGGAGCGGAGTCGGATCTGCAACGCGATGATCGGCGCAACTGGGTCAATCTGAGCGGTGCTCCGGGGTTGCTGACGTTGGACCAGCGGGAGCGCGTTACGAGTACTTCGCCGTTCGTCCAGCTGAGCGTCGTCGCTCCACGTGTGACGTTGCTTGGCGGCGCGCGATACGACAGCTACCGCTTCGGCGTTACAGATCACCTCGTCAACGCGACGAACCCGGACGACTCCGGTGTGCGCCGCATGTCGTCGGTCAACCCTGTTCTGGGGGCCACGTACTCGCTCGTGCCGGCCGCGGTGTTGTACGCGAATGTAGCCACTGGATTCCAGACCCCAACGACGACAGAGCTCGCAAACCGGCCGAGCGGTGCGGGCGGGTTCAATCCCACGCTGCAACCCGAGCGAACGCACTCGCGGGAGGCTGGTGTGCGCGGGCGCGCGCGCAGCCTGGCGTACGACGTCGAGGGCTACGATATGAGAATCGACAACGAGCTCATTCCGTTCGAGGTTCCCGGAGCCGCGGGACGACAGTTCTACCGAAACGCAGGCAGCGCGCGGCACCGTGGGATCGAGGCAGATCTGACCGAAGAGGTTACGCGCGGCGTGCTGCTTCACGCTACGTACTCCCTCACTGACGCGCGGTACGTCACGTACACCGTTACTTCGGGAACGCACACCGCATCGTACGCAAACAACCGCGTCCCCGGTGTGGCTCCGCACATGGCGACGGCATCGGTGCAACTCGGTGATCCGTCCGCGCGTTTCCTTAGTATGGAGGAGCGTTACCGCTCGAACATTCCGGTCAACGATGCCAATACTGCGCAGTCGCCGGCGTCGGTAGTCACCAATCTGCGTGCTAGTCAGCGACTCGGGGCAGTCTCGATATTTGGAGGCGTCGGCAATCTCTTTGGAGCGGTTTACAATACCTCGGTGTCGATCAACGCGACGGGCGGACGCTATTTCGATCCCGCGGCGGGCCGCACAGTTTACGCAGGTCTGGATCTGTCATGGATTGGTCGCTGACACGGGATGCTGCGCTTCCCAGTTTATCAGCGGAGCGTCCGTCACCGCCTGCTGTACGGCGTCCGAGACTTCCCGCCTCAGATCGAGGTGCTTGTTGTTGTTTCGTGTTGGGTACACACGATTTGTAAGCAGCACGACCCACACACCGCGCTCGGGGTCGGTCCAGATCGACGTGCCGGTAAAACCCGTGTGCCCGTAGCTCCGGGGCGAGAAAAAGCGGCCTGCGCTTGAGTGGAGTGCAGGTGTGTCCCACCCGAGAGCCCTGCTCGAGCCCGGATCCTGTGCTGCCGTCCAACGCGCGATCGTTGTCGGCGCAAGTATCCTGGCAGCACCGACGCTTCCGCCGTTGAGCATCATGCGCGCGAAGATTGCAAGGTCGTGCGCGGTGGAGAACAAGCCGGCGTGGCCTGACACTCCGCCGATCGCATCGGCGTTCTCGTCGTGCACCGATCCCCACACGAGGCCGCGCGCCGAGTCGATTTCGGTGGGCGCGATGTGCCGCTTCGCGACGGTGTCCGGACGGAAACCGGTCTCCGTCATGCCGAGTGGCTGGAAGATCCGTTGCGCAGTGAAGGCGTCGAGCGACTCGCCGGAAACGCGTTCGACAATGAGCCCCATGAGAACGTAATCCCAATCGCTGTAGATGGACTTTGTTCCCGGTGCGTACGCGAGCGGCCGCGAGTTTATCGCGGCCAGATACTGATCCCGGCCCTTGAGCGTGTGCCAGAGCGGCGCGAACGCCTCCAGACCACCGCGGTGAGTGATGAGCATCCGCACGGTGATGTCCTTCTTCTCAGGCGAGTTGAATTCAGGAAGGTAGGACACCACAGTGCGACTGATATCAAGCTTGCCACTTTCCTCGAGCATCATCGCTGCAGTGGTGGTCGCGATGACCTTGGTGAGAGACGCCAGATCGAATCGGGTGTGATCATCAACAGCAGCCGCGGTATCGTCGTACGTCAGGCGACCGTAGGAGTGCAGGTAGATGAGCCTGTCATATCGCCCGATTGCCACCGCCATCGCTGGCGCGGCATGATCTGCGATCGCAGCCTTGATAAGGGAGTCGATTTTCGGCGGCAGCGACGGGGACAGTCCCATGAGTGGCGCACGCAGCATCTGCACGGGGGCGGAGCCGGCGGGCGTCGCCTGCGCGAATGCGTGGGCGAACGAACCGCAAAGAAGAAGTGGGAAGAGCGCAGCCGCTCGCATGAAGTCGCGGGGTGGGGAAGCCGTGACTACGCGGACGCGTCTATGAAACTGCGCACATCGACTTCCGAAAGCGCGGGCTCGCCAGGCGAAACGTTGTCCAGCAGGCCGCGCTTCATCCAGTCTTCCAACAGCCCGACCTGCTCGAAAAGGTGCTCGAACGATTCGACGATGAACAGGAGCGGCTGATAGTGGTCGATCTCGAAGTACTGGTTGATCACCCACTCCAGCTGGATCGGGTACCGCTGCACGAGCGGCGACTCGACGCTGTGTTGAAGCTCGCCGTACGAGGATAGAAGGCCGCTGCCATATGCCTTCACGCCCTTGCCATCGGGCGCACGCATGAGGCCGAACTCGACGGTGAACCAGAAGAAACGCGCGAGTCCCTTCATGATGCTCGTCGTCCGCCGAACCTGTTCGGCGGGGTCCTTGATGTGCCTGACGATCTCGACGGCCGTCTGCGCAACCTCACCGAATCGGGCGAGCGCGTCTGCAAACGCCGGATCCGTATGCATTGGAACGTGACCGGCGATATCGTGGAATATGTCCGGCTCGGGAAGGTAGTCGAGGCGATCGGCGTCGCGGATGGTGACCGTTGTTGGAAACTCGCGCTTGCGGAGCGAATCGAAAAACAGATATGCGGGCACGTATCCGCTCACGGCCTTCGCCCTGAAGCCCGTCCGCGGCGCCATGAACCGATTCACATCCTCGAGTCGAGGAACTGCATTGGGATCGAGGCAGAGCGTTTCAACGCCCTGCAGAAACCGTGGGTTGGCGTACCGCTGCCACCGGTCGCTCATCCGTGAGAACAGTTGTCGCCACGCCTCGTGGTTTTCGGCGCTGTACAGTTCGTAGGGCTGTTCGATGTAGAGCTGGCCGTGCGCGCGCGCTGCTTCGATGAAAGGAGCTCGCGCGGTCGTGAGCCCGCTGGTCGCCTCGGATGTACCATTCCCTAACGTCGTCGCCATCGGCAGCTCCATGTTTTGTTGCAACTGACGTATGTTACCCGCCATCGGATGAATCTGCCACTACGAACGCTTCTGTTCTCCGGGCTCATTGCTGCCGCCGTCATGCTCGACGGAGCGTGCGCCCGCGCCCCAGCACCGCTGCCGGGAACGATCGTCGTCTTCAACGCCGGTGCCCTGGCGCTCCCCGTTCGACAGGCGCTCGACTCGTTCGCCCAGCGGAATCACCTGGAGGCACGCCAGGAGAGCGCCGGCTCGGTCGAGACTGTGCGGAAGATCACCGAGCTGGGCCGTATCCCCGATCTTGTAGCCCTCGCAGATACCGCCCTCTTCTCACGCTTTCTGGATGGGCGCCTTGCCTCACCCGTTACGGTCCTCGGCCGCACCCGGTTGGTGCTCGCCTACACGCCAGCCTCCAGGTACGCTGGCGAGATTACCGCGGAGAACTGGCCTGAAGTAACGACCCGGCCGGGCGTCCAGGTCGGGAGAAGCGATCCGGCCCTGGATCCAGCCGGCTACCGGGCGCTGATCGCCATGCAGCTCGCGGAGCGCTTCTACCAACGCCCCGGCCTGGCCGACGCGCTTCGCAGCGCGGCAGGCCCTCAGAACGTCAGACCGAAGTCAGCGGACCTCGTGGCTCTGCTGCAGACCGGGAACCTGGACTACGCCTGGGAGTACGAAGCTGTCGCACGCCGGCTCGGTCTTAGCTTCGTATCTCTTCCGCGCGAGGTAGACCTCGGCGACGCGGAACTCGCGCCAGTCTATGCCGCGGCTCGCGTAACGGTCTACGGACGCGGGAAAGTTGCAGCAGGACCCGCAGGCGACGGCCGGCCTGCGGCTCGTGGGTCGTTCGTCGTTCAGGGAGCACCAATAGTGTTCGGTGCCGCTGTCCCGACGGGCGCGGAGAACTCGGCCGCAGGGCGACGTTTTCTCACATATCTTATGTCGGCGGAAGGCCGCAAAATTTTCGGCACGTTCGGGCTGCGATAAACTTCTTTAGCGCGCGCGTGAATTCAGATGGGGGCGGCAACATCGAAGCGAAATGGAACGGTTTCGCTGCGATTCCTGAAGCGTCTTTAAAGTCACCACCTTCTTACCGCCGTTACCGCCCCATGGACGAAATAATTCAGTTCTTCACACGCCGGCCGCTTGCCCAGCGTGCGTTTCTTGCCTTTACCGTTGCAATGTTTCTGGCATGCGCTACACAGATCGCGGCGCATTCATGAGGCGCAACCAAGCTCAATGATGCTGTGCCCGCCTCGAGTTGGCGGCCGACGTTGAAATATCATCCGCTGCGCGTTCGCGGCGGGTCCACTTTGAATTGGAATCGCGAGTGAAGACTCTGTACTGTGCTCTCAGCGCCGGTCTCCTGATGGTCGGCTGTGGCGGCGACGGCGCGGTCGCGCCGCCAATCGGCATTCCCGATCCGGTGCTTTCAGACCTGAGCACGATGAACGTCGGCGATGTTCGCACGCTGACTTTCTCCGCAGCATCCGGGGGGCTGAGCATTCCGGCGTCGCTGGCGTCGGCGCAATACGCTGTCATACTCGGCAACATGAATCTCAACGCCGGCAACATTGCGACGTCCAACGTGCACGGCGACTGGCTCGCGCCGCCGCAGTCGCCCTCGCCGGACTTGCTCGCGCCCACACTGCCTGCGATGGCTACGTCTGAAGCGATTCCGCTCAACGAGCGGTTCGAATCCAGCTTGAGGGCGTTCGAGCGGACGCGGCTTCCACTGCCCGGAGGACACCGAGCGGTTGGCAGCGCGGTGTCGGCCAGCCGGCAGATACCGCTTCCGTCTGCCGCAACAAATCCTCCCCCACCCGTGGGATCTACCATCGGATTCAAGGTGCTAACCAGCGCCGGGTTCGGGGGCGTCACGACTTCGGCATGTTCGGCGGGTGGCTTCACGCAGACCACAGGCGTGGTCAAGTACGTATCGCAGCACACGATTGTTGTGAGCGACGTGAACGCTCCGCCCGGCGGGTTTTCTGCCGCCGACTTTCAGGCGATAGGCGATGAGTTCGATCAATACATCTATCCCACGGATGTCGCGTACTTCGGCTCGCCGACGGACATCGACAACAACGGCCACGTAATCATCTACTACACCCCCGCGGTGAACAAGCTCACGCCGGCAGGTCAGGCAAACTCGACCGGCTACGTGGGTGGCTTCTTTTTCGCCGGTGACCTGTACCCGCCAACGGCTGCAGGCTGCCTCTCCAGCAATCAGGGGGAGATCTTCTATCTTCTCTCGCCTGATCCGGCCGGAGTGAATGGAAACTCCTTCAGTACGTCGTTCGTTCGGCAGGTTACGCGCGGTACAGTCGCTCACGAGTTCCAGCACATGATCAACTCCGGCAACCGTTACGTGTCGCCGGTAGTGCAGCCCTTCGAAGCCACCTGGCTCGATGAGGCACTCGCTCATCTCGCTGAGGAAGTGGTCGGCCGCGCCGAGGCTGGCTTTGCTGATACCTACGCCGTTACATACAGCGACATCAACGGTCTCGATCCGACGACGACCCAGGCTTTCTTCCTTCAGAATTTCGCGCGGACCAAGTACTACGTGGAACGGCCCGACACGACGGGCGGAATCGTGAACCACGCAAAGGCAGCCGCGAACCTCGCGTCGCGCGGCGCGGAATGGTCCATGCTGCGCTACGCAGCGGACTGGTTCAACAGCGGCAACCCGCGCACCCTAACGCGCGCGCTCGCCGCGGGCCCGGACACCGGAACGGTCAATCTTGCGAAATCAGCCGGCGTGCCGCTGGATACCGTGCTTGCGCGCTACCTCGTGACCCTGTACACCGACCATCGCCCATTCATACCGGCCAGCTCGCCGTACAATTACAAGAGCTATACGCTCCGCCAGCTCGTGACGGGAACTCTCATCGGGTCCGAGACCGCAACGAGCTATCTCCCAGTAGGTGCAATCGGTGACGGCACGACGACGCTCGTCGCGCGCGTTCCTGCATCGTCAGCAGCGTATTTCCTGACGTCGCTCACGACCGGCGGCGCGCGGAGCATCAAGATCACCGACTCCAACGGGAACGTCTCTGCTGATCCCAACGGCCGCGTCTACGTGGTCAGAACCCAGTAGCTCCGATACGGGGTCAGAGACGCATTAATGAGAG
>JALYTX010000045.1 GCA_030854055.1 Gemmatimonadota bacterium
GCCGAGCAGCGTTTCGACGAGTCGCACTATGGTGTGACGCTCGACTCCTTCCTGCACGACGCCCAGGCCGTAGAAACCGTCGACGACGGCGTTCGCATCCTTTTTGATCGCGGCGAAGACGGTGCGCACGAGTGCGAGACGCGTGGCCTGCGGTACATCAACGACGAGCCCGAAGTCGAGCAGCACGACGCGACCGTCGTCACCCCAGAGCAGATTTCCAGGGTGCGGATCCGCGTGAAACAGGCCGTCCACCAGCATCATCTGCACGTAAAGCTCCATCACCGTCCGCACCAGATACTCGGTGCTCACCACTCCAGTTGCGATCAGCGGCGCGAGCGCGTCGATGCGGGTTCCTGCCATGTACTCGAGCACAATGACGCGTTGCCGCGTCATCTCGGAGAACACAATCGGCACAGCAACCTTCGCATTGAACGCGAAGTTCGTTCTGATGCGCTCGGCGTATTCGCCTTCCTTCCGAAAGTCCATCTCGTCGCCGATCCGTCGCGCGAACTCTCCAAGTATGGACCGCAGTCCCCGCACGTGCGGGTTGGGGAAGAATCTCTCCGCCCAACCGAGCATGAGCGCCGAAGCTTTCACGTCCGCCGCGACCGTGCGTTCTATGTTCGGCCGGAGAACCTTGACAACGACATCGATGTCCAGGTAGCGCGCGCGGTGAACCTGCCCGAGTGACGCCGACGCGAGCGGGATCCGCGACCAGTCCTCGAACAACTCGGCGGCCGGCCGGCCGTACGTCTCGAGAATGACTTGCTCTATCAGTTCAACCGGAACCGGCGGCACGCGATCGGTCAGCGTGCTGATGGCGCCGAGATACGGTTCCGGTAGCAGATCTGCGCGACCCGCAAAAACTTGTGCAATCTTAACGAAGCTGGGTCCGAGCGCCGCGATGGTTGCAACAAGACGCTCGGCGCGGCGCCTGTGGTAGGCCGGCGACCGTTTCAATGGGCCGCCAACCACGACCCAGCGTCGCACATCGCGGCGAAAGGAGAGGATGAAAGGAAGCACGCGCGAAAGCACGTACAGCGTGCGCATATATTTCAGGATCGGGGTCGGTGCAACTACGTTTTGCCTCTATGACAAACTAGCGATGGGATCGAGCGAACACACTCACGAATCAGGCGACGGCAACCCCGGCAACCACAGCCACTCACACGGCCTGTTTCATCGCCACGATCACTCCGGTGGGGAGCACGCTCACTCGCACGGCGTTGTCGACCCTTCCATAGCCGCTTCAGAACGCGGGTTGTGGGCGGTCAAATGGTCGGGCGTACTGCTGCTCACAGTCAGCTTCATTGAGTTGGCGGTTGTGGCGATGTCGCGGAGCACCGCGCTTCTCGCTGACATGATCCACAACTTTGGCGATTTCGCCACCGTGATCCCGCTCTGGATAGCGTTCGCACTGATGCGGCGCGCACCAGGAAGGAAGTTCTCGTTCGGCTACGGGCGGGTCGAAGACCTCGCCGGTGTGCTCGTCGTGGCTGTCCTCTTCACGAACGCGCTCATCGCCGGATACGAAGCCATCTCGCGCATCTTTCACCCACTTCCGATCACGCATCTGGGAGTTGTCGCGATCGCATCACTCGTGAGCTTTGCCGGCAACGAAACGGTCGCGATCCTGCGGATCAAGGTCGGGAAGGAGATTGGCAGTGCGGCTCTCATCGCAGACGGCCATCACGCGCGCGTGGACGGGTGGACCGCGCTCGCGGTGCTCGTAGGAGCGCTCGGAGTCTATCTCGGGTATCCGCTCGCCGATCCCATAATCGGGCTGTTGATCACCGTCGCGATATTCGGAATCGTGTGGACCAGCGCACGAACCATCTTCACGCGAATTCTCGACGGTGTGGAACCGGAAACGCTCGATCAACTACGCGCGAGCGCGCTGGAAGTGAGCGGAGTCGAGGACGTCACCGACCTGCGCGCGCGCTGGATGGGACACCAGCTGTATGCCGAGGCGAGTGTCGTTGTTGCGTCGACGCTGAGCGTGGGGGAGGCGCACGTAATCGCAGCGGCGGTCGAGCATCAGCTCGTTCACCACGTCGCGCACGTGCATGGCGTGGTAATTCACGTCTGTCCCGCTGATAACGCGGGCGCTGAGTTCCACGCCGTGAACGCGGACTGCGACAACTGCGAACCAGAGGACGTCGCCCTGGGCAGCGGGCGAGTGTCCGCGTCCGCGTCCGCACAACAATCTGCTATGGGCTAGAACACCAGTGCGCCGCCGCTGAACGCAGCCCACGGATCCAACTTCAGCGAAGCCGGTTCCGTCCCTTCGATGAAATACTCCGTGTAGCGCCGCGAAGGTGGCGTTGCAGCGGTCGCCATCTGGCCCGTTGCGCGATCCATCTCGCCGCTTATCACCCCGATGGGCGCAGACCATTCGTTGGTGCGCACTCCGCGCGCGGCGATGTACCGCGCCATCATCCGACCCCAGACCGGCGCGGCGTATGATGCGCCGGCAGCCGCGCTGCCCATCGGGGTTGGCCGATCGAATCCCATCCAGACTCCCGCGACGATTCCGGGCGTCACGCCTATGAACCACGCGTCGGTGTTGTCGTTGGTCGTACCGGTCTTGCCTGCGACCGGTACACTCGCTGGTACATACTTCCTGATAGCAGTCGCGGTACCGCGATCGACAACGTCGCGCATCATGTCACGCGTGACGAACGCGACGCGAGCGTCAAGCGCCGGCGCGAGCGCGCGAACCGCTTGCGACATCACAACCCGCCCGCTCGGGTCCTCGACCCGGTAGATGAATCGCGGAGTGACCGGAGTGCCAAGATTTGCGAACGTGGTGTAGGCGGCAACGAGGTTGAGCGGCTGCACCGCGGACGCACCAATGGCACTGGACGGCACAGGCGCTATGGGCGAGGTTATTCCCATGCGCCGCGCGGTAGATATGACGGAATCCATTCCCAGCGTTTGACCGAGCTCGACGGCGACGACGTTGCGGGACTTGGCGAGCGCCTCACGCATCGTGATCACGCCGAGGTACCGGTGGTCGGAGTCTTCCGGCCGGTAGTACCCACCACTCGGCAGCCGGATCGCGATGGCAGTGTCGCCGAGCAGCGTGGTCGGCGGGAGACTGTCTGCGATTGCAGTTGCGTAAACAACGGGCTTGAACGATGAACCCGGCTGGCGCATGCCATCGACCGCGCGGTTGAACGAGCTGCGAGCGTAATCGCGTCCGCCAACGAGTGCCCGGACGTCGCCAGTGTTCGGATCCAGTGCGACCACGGCGCCCTGCAGGTAATCTCCTCCGGAGGCGATGGTCGGATGGCGATAGCCGGGCGCCGATTCGATCGCCGCGGCCTGCTCGCTCAGCGCGTCGCTCGCCGCTGTCTGTAAAGTGGGGTCGATGCTCGTGTAGATCCTGTAGCCGCCCGACATCACCGGGATCCCTGCGCGCGTCGCCTGGACGCGCACTACATCGACGAAATAGTTGGCCGGCGCGTTCATTCCCCAGTTGCGGGCGGTGACGAGCGGCGCCGATTGCGCCGCGCCGGCTTCGTCAAGCGTTATGTAGCGCTGCTGCGCCATGAGGGCGAGCACCGTGTTGCGCCGCTCGCGCGCTCGGTCGGCATGCAGGACCGGGTCATATATCGCCGGACCCTTGGGCATCGCTGCGAGAGTTGCGGCCTCGCCGAGCGTGAGCTTGCTGGCCGGCTTGCCGAAGTAGTGTTGCGCAGCGCTCTCGATGCCGTAGTAGCCGTGCCCGAACGCGATCGTATTGAGATAGGCTTCGAGGATCTGCTCCTTGTTGTAGTGCTTTTCCATCTCGCGCGCCGCCTGTTGCTCCCGCAGCTTGCGGCCGATGCTCATATCGTTTCTGTCTATGAGGTCGGGGTGCATGTTGCCGACAAGTTGCTGCGTTATTGTGCTCGCCCCCCGCCGATCGCCCATTATGTCCGCCTTTATCGCGCCGGCGATGCCGATGAGATCGACGCCATTGTGCTGATAGAACCTCTGATCCTCCACGGCGACGAACGCCTGGCCCACGTATTTGGGCAGGGTGCGTATCGAGACCGAGGTCCTGAGCTCACGTCCCAGCTCGCCGACGAGAGAGCCGTCCATGCCGAGGACGAGCGAAGCTTGCGGCAGCGAATTGATCCGCCACGCCTCGCCCGTCCCGTTCTGGGCGCCTGCCCGGCTCGGCGGCAGCGCCAGCGCGGATAGGATGACCAGGGCGATTCCGCCGGCTGTACGTCTCATGGTGTCCAAGATAACGCTACCGGCGGCAGCAACGCGCACGCCCTATGTCATTGCGGTCAGTCTGGTTAGCTTTGATACCTATGGGCTCCAATACAAATCCGCCTGAATCAATCGGCAGAGCCCTCGTCGCTATAAGGAGGCTTGTCCGGACGCTTCGGACAACCGCCTCCTGGGTGGAGCGTGAGACGGGCCTCAGTACCGCTCAAACGTTCGTTCTCCAACTGCTACTCCGCGGGCCAGCCGAATCGATGAACGAGCTTGCGGCGCGCACGTCAACGGACCAGAGCTCCGTTTCGGTTGTCGTCAGCAGGCTCGAGGCAAAGGGCCTCGCCGTGCGTCACACTTCGCCGACAGATGCGCGGCGCACGCACGTCGCCATCACCGAACGTGGCGTTGCACTGATGAAACGAAAGCCGCCGACGGTGCAGGAGCGTCTGACGCACGCGCTGTCTGCGTTGCCCGCTGCCTCACTGGAAATCCTGTCCACCGAGCTCAACAACCTCGTTGCCCATCTCGGCGCCGACGAGGAACCAGCCACCCTGATCTTTGAAGATGACGCAACAGCCGGCAGCAGTTGAGAAGGTAGAGACACCGCCGTTCTACGATGTTGAACAGCGGCGCACGCTCGTCATATCGGGACTCGCTATTATCGTCGGCATCGCGGCGGTGGGCGTGGCGCGGCTGCTCATCGCGGCGATCGCACTCGTGACCAACGTCTCTTTCCACGGACGATTCTCGGTGTTCGGCGCGACCCCGACCGGAAACCACCTGGGCATCTTCGTAGTGTTCGTTCCGGTAATCGGCGGAGTGCTGGTAGGGCTTCTCGCGCGATACGGCTCCGGTGCGATCCGCGGGCACGGCATCCCGGAGGCGATGGAACAGATTCTCATCAACGAGAGCAAGATCTCGCCAAAGGTGACGGTTCTGAAACCGCTCTCAGCTGCGATCGCGATCGGCACCGGCGGTCCGTTCGGTGCAGAGGGTCCAATCATCGCTACAGGCGGCGCACTGGGCTCGCTTGTAGGCCAGCTACTGCACACCACTCCCGACGAACGCAAGACGTTGCTCGCGGCGGGCGCCGCCGCCGGAATGGCGGCGATATTCGGAACGCCTGTCGCCGCCGTGTTGCTCGCGATCGAGCTGCTGCTGTTCGAATACCGTCCGCGCTCGCTCGTACCGGTGGCGCTCGCATCCGCGACGGCAACCGGAATCCGAATGGTATTCGAGGGATCCGCCGGCGTCTTCGCGATGCCAATGCTGACGCCGCCGAGCGGCGAGGCGCTGACGACTTACATGGTGCTCGGGGCGATAGTCGGTGTCGCGGCCGTCTTCGTGACACGTTCCCTGTACTACGTCGAGGAAGCATTCGAGAAGCTGCCCGTGCACTGGATGTGGTGGCCGGCGATCGGCGCGATTGTAGTGGGCGTCATCGGATACTTCGAGCCGCGCACACTTGGTGTAGGATACGACAACATCTCCAACATTCTTGCGGGCAACTTCGCGGACGCGGTACTCATCTCGCTCGTTGTACTGAAGTTCGTGTCCTGGTCCATCGCGTTGGGGAGCGGAACGTCGGGTGGAACGCTGGCGCCGTTGTTCACGATTGGCGGCGGCCTCGGTGCGCTGCTCGGAATAGTGTGCGTGCACTGGTTCCCGGGACTTGGCGTCGATCCGCGAATCGCCGCTCTGGTCGGTATGGCGGCAATTTTCGCCGGCGCGTCGCGGGCGCTGCTCACTTCCGTAGTGTTTGCGTTCGAGACGACGCGACAGCCGATAGGACTGCTTCCACTGCTCGGTGGCTGCACGGCGGCGTTCATCATCTCGTCGCTCATGATGCGCTACACGATCATGACCGAGAAGCTCGCCCGACGCGGAACGCACGTACCAACTGAGTACCTCGCCGCACCACCCGGAGAGGTCGCGCGGCGCGACGCTGAAGCGGTCCGGCGGCGGCATTTTGACATACCGGCAGATCTTGGCGGGGCACGGCGCGATCCGACCGATTCGAGGACCACGGAGATATTGTAACTGCCTGGTTCACGTGATGGTCGGACTCTTGAAGCGGTTAGCTTTCCCTGCTAACTCGTTGAAGGAATGTGCAGCTGGATGAATGATCAACCACGCTTCGTAGAGCAGCGCGCGCTCGTCATTGGCCCCGTCACGCTCGAAGGGCAACGAGTCCGACTCGTTCCCATGACCGCCGACGACGCCGAGGCGCTCTGGAATGCGGCGAACTTTCCCCATATCTGGGAGTTTACCGGCACTTCGCCAATGCGATCGCAGGGCGACATCGAGCGCTACATCCGCACCGCCCTTGCAGAGCGTGACGCCGGTACCGCCGTGCCGTTCGTGACAACAGACGCGGCGACGGGCGAGATTCTCGGTTCGACGAGGTTCGCGAACATCAGCGCGGCCGACCGGCGTGTAGAGATCGGCTGGACGTGGATGCGCCCTGACCGGCAGCGAACGGGCGTGAATGGAGAAGCCAAGGCGCTGATGCTCCAACAGGCGTTCGACCGGTGGGGCGCGATACGTGTGGAAATAAAGACCGACGCGCGGAACACCCGATCACGCGCGGCGATCGAGCGGCTCGGAGCCAGTTACGAGGGACTGTTGCGGCAGCACATGAATGTGCGAGAGGGGCGCGTGAGAGACACGGTGTATTACAGCGTCATCGATCTCGAGTGGCGCGACCCGTCGCATCGTGCGTACCAGACGGCGTTATCGTTCGGCATCATCCCAGGATCGGAGCCCGGAAACCGGCGCGAACATCCAGGCCGGGCAGAGAGCTGTTCTTAGCGAGCAGCAGACTGTGGCTACTGCGTCGTTGCTCGGAGTTGGCGAGATCCCGGTGACGCGGCCGCAAGGGTACCCTACCCACCGCCGCCGCCCCGTGTGAACTTTCACACATGACCCATCCGGTTAATCTCACGATCGTACAGTTCCAGCCGCGGAAGGGTGATTACCAAGGCAATCTTAAGCGGTTCGAGCAGCTGTTCGAGACGCTCGTCAACACGAGTGAACGCGCCGATGTCATCGCTCTGTCGGAGACGGTGCTCACGGGCTACTTCGTCGAGGGTGGTGTGCGTGACGTGGCAGTTACCGCCAGCGTCTTCGCGGCCGACCTCAACCGTGCCTTCCGCGCTCACTGCGCTGGCGAGATCGACATCGTTGCCGGCTTCTACGAGCTGCATGACAACACCTACTTCAACAGCGCGATGTACGCGACGCTCGGCGGCGACGAACCGGTCATCGTGCACGTTCATCGCAAGATGTTCCTTCCCACTTACGGCATGTTCGACGAGGAGCGGTTCGTCGAGCACGGGCTCGAAGTGCGAGCATTCGACACAAAGTGGGGGCGCGCGGCCATGCTGGTGTGCGAGGATGTCTGGCACGCGCTGACCGCAACCGCGGCCGCACTCAACGGCGCACAGGTCATCTTCGTTCCGTCGGCGTCGCCCGCGCGCGGCGCGTGGCCGCAACCTGAGGAGGAAGTGCGCGGACCCGCGAGCACGCACCGCTGGGAGCGGCTCGCCCGTGACCGCGCGGAAGAGCACGGTGTATTCGTCGCGATCGTTCAGTTGACAGGGAACGAAGGCGGCAAGGCGTTCCCTGGTGGCTCCGTGCTCGCCGGCCCACACGGTGACATTCGCGCGCGCGCGCCGCTCTGGGAGGAGTGCGCGATTCCGGTCACGATCGACCTGGACGATATCACGCGCGCCCGCGCGGCGTCGCCGCTGCTGGCGGACATGCGAACGATGCTGCCGCACGTGGTCCGCTCGCTCGAGCGTGCGGGCGAATACGCGGGCGACCAGGAGTAACGCCAGTGAGGATCGTCGCTCCCATCCTGACGGCGACGGGGCCACCGCCGCTTGGGCTCGACTGCGAGCTCGCGACCAACTGGCTTGTCGCATTTCTTCGCGCGGAGTTCAGCCGGCGTGGCTTCGACAAGGCGATAGTTGGAATGTCTGGCGGAGTCGATTCCGCCGTCACCGGTTTTCTTTGCACACGCGCACTCGGCGCAGCCAACACGATCGCGGTGCGCATGCCGTATCGCACGAGCAATCCGGAGTCGCTGCAGCATGCGAAACTGGTAATCGACGCACTGGGTCTCGCGGAGCGAACGATTGACATCTCTCCGGCAGTGGACGGTTACCTGGAGCACGAACCCGAGGCCGACGCATCGCGACGGGGCAACGTAATGGCGCGCGTTCGGATGATTGTGACGTTCGATCTCTCAGCGAAGTACCACGGGTTGCCGGTGGGAACGGGCAACAAGACGGAGCGGCTGTTTGGCTACTTCACGTGGCATGCAGACGACTCGCCACCGATCAATCCGCTCGGTGATCTGTTCAAGACGCAGGTGTGGGAACTCGCGCGGTTCCTCGGCGTCCCCGAGGTAATAATCAGCAAGCCCGCGTCGGCCGATCTGATTCAAGGCCAGACAGATGAAGGTGACTTCGGGATATCGTACACGACGGCAGACGAGATTTTGAACTGGCTCGTCAGCGGCTATACACCCGGAGAGATCGTCGCGCGCGGTTTTGCGGAGAGTGACGTCGAGATCGTGCGCAACCGCTTGGGATCCACGCACTGGAAGCGGAAGCTGCCGACCGTGGCGATGCTGAGCCCGAGCGCGATCGGAGAGTCCTATTTGAGGCCAGTGGATTATTAGGCTAAACGGGCGACGACTGTCCGCGTGAAAACCTGTAGTTGCCGTTTCGCGTCGCTACTCCTGAGACAAATTCTCCGAGGCAACCCGCGCAGACTCCGCGAGTACCGCTGCTCCTATGAACAGCGCGTCTTCCGACGCGTAATACGCGGGCGAGTGCGCGGCGATCACGCGTCCCCCGGGCTCGCGGGCGCCGATGCGCATGAAGCAGCCCGGAACGTTCTGCATGTATTCGGCGAAGTCCTCGCCGCCCATGTTGGTGGTGCCGAGCGGGGCGAGAGCCTTCGCGCCGAGCACGCGCGTGACTGCTTCGCGGGCCCAGTTCGCAGTGATTGCGGGATTGACGATCGGCGGTGTACCACCGCTAAGTACTACTGTCGCGCGCAACCCGTACGCGGACGCGACAGACTCAGCGATGCGGCGCACCTCGCCAGTGAGAAGGTCACGCGCGTCGGCGCTCGTTGCGCGAATCGTGCCGCTCAGCTGAACGGTATCCGGTATGATGTTGGCGGCCGTGCCGCCGTTGATGGTGCCGACCGTTACCACACCTGGCTTCGCGGGGTCGAGCCGTCTGGAGACGATCGTTTGCAACGCGCCGATCAGTGCTCCGGCACCAACAATGGGATCCGCCGATTCGTGCGGACGGGCGCCGTGTGAGCCGGCGCCAGTAATGGTTATGCGAAAGGTGTCCGTCGAAGCTGCGAGCGGTCCTTCCTGGGCCACCACTGTGCCGACCTCGAATCTGCGATCAACGTGGGCGCCGAATATCGCGCGCACTGAATCGAGCGCGCCGCTCTGGATGATCCCGCGCGCGCCTTCTCCCACTTCCTCCGCGGGCTGCAGCACCACGAGCACGTCGCCGCGTGCCGGGTTGAGCACGAGGAGCTGAGCCGCCGCTACCGCCCAGCTCGCGTGGACATCGTGCCCGCACGCGTGCATGACGCCGGGATTGATCGATGCGAAGTCGAGACCGGTGTCCTCGTGAATGGGTAGCGCATCGATATCGCCGCGGAG
>JALYTX010000047.1 GCA_030854055.1 Gemmatimonadota bacterium
AGCATTGCGACCGTCGCGACGCAAGCCGCCGTCACCGCGGGAACGTGACGCAGAACGAACTTGCGCGCTCGATAACCGTGCGTGTCAGGCTGGGCGCTGACGGGGAATCCATGCAGATACGCCTGAAGGTCGGCCGCCAACTGTTCAACCGACAGGTAACGCGCCCCCGGATCGCTTCGGATTGCTTTCCGGACAACGTTGTCCAGTTCGCCCGTCAGTCGCTCACGCAATCGCTCCCCTCCGCTTTCGCCCGCGTGTTCCGCCGCAGTCGCCGTGATCGCTTGGCTCGGCGCGGGAGTGTTGCCTTGAAGCGCGCGCAGAGCAGCAGCGGCCGTGCGCGACTTTATGTTGAACGGCCGTCGACCGGCGAGCAGCTCATAGAGTACCACACCGAGAGAATAGACATCGCTGGACACCGAAGCCGGCTCGTCGCGGAGCTGCTCGGGACTCGCATATTCCGGTGTCAGCGGATGCCCCGACTGTGTGAACGTGTCTGATCCGCCAGGTGTGGCCAGATCGCGCCCGGACGAGTCCACATCACTTCCCGTGAAGAGCGGCTCGTCGCCCGGCTGTTCGGCGCTCGCGTACTCCGGCGTGGGCGCAGGGGCTCCCAATAGCATGACCGTTCCCGCTGCCCCGTTCCAGGCGCCGTCCGTCTGACCGAGGAGCTTCGCGACCCCGAAGTCGAGCAGCTTGACACTTCCATCGCTCGCGACAAGCATGTTGGCCGGCTTCAGATCACGATGCACTATCAATTTGCTGTGTGCGTGCTGTGCTGCCGCGCAGACCTGAAGGAAGAGACGAAGCCTATCGTGAACGGCAAGGCGGTGTTCGTCGCAGTACTCAGTGATTGGCTTTCCTTCGACATACTCCATGACAAAGAATGGCTCGCCCTTGTCAGTCGTTCCGCCGTCCAGGATCCGTGCAATGTTGCGATGCTCGAGCGACGCGAGAATCTGCCGTTCGCGCCGGAAGCGAGACGCCATGCTGGGCGCGCCGAACTGCGGAGCTACGAGCTTTACCGCAACGCGTTGGTCATACTCGTCATCGGCCCGCACGGCTTCATAGACTGCGCCCATTCCGCCGCGACCCAATAACCGAACCAGGCGATAACGGCCGACGAGCTGAGAGACGCGTGCTTCGAGATCAGCGGTGAGAAGACCGTCGGAGAGGAGACGTGGATTTTCCCATGGAATGGCGTCGTGAGCGTACACTGCCAGCAGATCAACCACGTCTGTAAATAGTGCATCGTTGTCACCGGCAAGCGACCTGGCGATGTCCCGCCACTCTGACTTCGGTTCTTCTACAACGCGATCGAAGACGTCACGGATACACCGCAGGTGCTGGATCTCGGTCTGCACGCGGTCGTCAGCGCTCGCGACGCTATCGTCCGCTAATCCGCCGCGGTCAGTTCTCGGGCCAGCCATGTCTTCGCGAATCGCCAGTCTCGATTTACGGTTGCAACGGAAACGTGGATGATCTCGGCGACTTCGCTGATCTCGAAACCACCGAAAACGCGGAGTTCGACAACGTGTGCCTGCCGAGGATCGAGCTCGGCGAGACGGGAGAGGACGTGGTCCAGGGCGATGACGTCCAATCTATCCTCACCGCGGTGAAGATCGTCGGGTACGGAGACGAGCGTCGTACGCTGCCCCCCGTCTCGCTTGAGCGCCGCACGCTCTCTGGCATAGTCGACGAGCACCTGGCGCATCGTACGGGCTGCCGCGGAGAGAAAATGTGCGCGATTTTCCCATTGTGTCGCGTGTTGATCGGCGAGTCTGAGAAACGCTTCGTGTACGAGGCCGGTCGTCTGAAGCGTGTGATCGTCACGCTCGCTGTGCTGCAGGCGGTGCGCAATGGCGCGCAATTCCGCGTACAGCTGGCCAGCGAGCTGCCGAGTTTCGAGCAGCGGAATCGATTCCGGCTCCAGTTCGGCTTCGGCTCGTGACGGCGAAACAGAGGGTAAAACCTTGTCGGAAGGCAGAACGATGCTCCAGCCACGGGGACGCGTGGGTGCGATTGACCTAGCGCGCCAATATACCGAAGCCAGCCGGGCCCGTCGAGAAGGACGGGCCGGCTGGCAGCATGGCGCGAGGTCAGGCCTCGGCTTGGAATATCGGCACACGTCGGCCGCGCTGCATGCATCGTCGTCGTGCGGGCTCAGTCTACGAAGCGCCCACCAGTGGCGTGATGCACCGGCCTTTATTTAGCGTCCTCTTGCCACGCGGCGGCGCACCATCGGGATCAGCCCTATAAGGCCGGTGCCGAGCAAGGCCACTGACGATGGCTCCGGAACGGTGCTGCTCGGCCCATGCGCGTATTCCATGTATGTCACTGCGCAGCAATGGTTGCCACCATACGGTGCTGTGTCAGTGTCAGAATTGTTGTAGCTCAAAATTTCGCCCTCAGAATGCCTGTAGTACGCGCCGACCGTATATTGGGTAGGAGAATAAAACGCGAGAAAGTACTGATTTCCTGGAATTACAGAAACAGGGTTCCAGAATACGTTGAAATACCCGCTTGCGTTCGCGCTTACCGGTGCGGTGCCGGAGGCAAGCTCGGATGCGCCCGAGGCGCCCGGCGACTTGTTCCAGAGCTCGACCGTCAGTTCGCCGTGGTTCGGCCCGGCCAAAAAGAACCCAGCACCGGCGGACGTGACGCTATCCGGAATGAATGACTCGGCAATCCATCCGCCGCCACTCGCCGCAGTGCCGGTGGTTCCGAAGAACACACCAGTCGCCGTTTGCTTCTGATCGACGGTTTGGGCGTTCAACGGATTTGTAGAGGTCACAACTGCAGTTGCTGCGAGCAGAAAGGCCGCTCCTCCCACGAACCGAGCCGTGCGTACTAACATGCTTATTCTCCGATATGAGTGTGTGAGCGCATCGCGCGTGATGTCGCTCATAAGGGAGATGCGGAAAACAGGGCTGTCGCGTATCATCCACGATCGTCCGCGTGCGTACGTTCGGGGTTGCGCCTCACCGTCGGACGTGGACGGTGAAAAAGGGGTCCGCATGCGCTTGGAGGAGGGCTGGCGCGCCGCGAATGCGCCGCGTGCTCCACGCGTTCGCCTCGCCCGCAGCTCAGAGTGTAGGGGGGCGTCCTTGCGCGCGCGCGATGTGCGCGGCAACCCGCAATGTGCGCGGATGCGACGCACCCCATGCATGCACCAGCGTCTCGTGGCTCGCCCGCAGCATCGCTTCGGCCTCACGCTCCTCATGAGTGCCGAGCAGCGCCAGACCCAGCGCGTCCTGCACGTCGGCGAGACGTGGGTCGTGTGCGCCGAATTCCGCGGACGCAGTGTCCAGCGCAGCCTGGAGCGTCGCGCGCGCAGCCGCCGGCTTCCGTTCGGCCAGAAGAAGTAGCCCTTCGGACGTCATCACCCTCGCGCGCAACCGCCTCGAGATCGGCCTCGACGCCGCGAGATAACTCAACCCACGCGCAGTCTCCGTCCGAGCAAGCGGGATGTCGCCGAGCTCCCGGTGTAACGCGCCAAGCTGGATCCACGCCACGGCAGCATCTGGATGGTTCGGGCTCTGCGCACGCGATATGACGGCGATCGCTTCGCGAACCAGTGGGACGGCGTCAGAATCTTTCCCCTGTTCTTCCAGGCTCGCGGCAAGGTTCGTCAGCGTAAACGCGCGCTCTGGAAGGGCGCTGTCGGGTGATGTTCGGTAAGCGGCCAGCGATTGGTGGTACAGGCTCTGCGCGCCCGCGATATCACCTCTCGAGTCCCTAACACCGCCCAGATTTCCGAGGGCTATCGCCGTTAGCGGGCTTGTAAGACCGAGCCGCTTTCGGTAAAGTGCGACAGCCCGTGTAAGCAATTGCTCCGATTCAGCAAGTCTGTTCTCGAACCAGGTTGCGCCCCCCAGATCGTGGATAGCACGTATGCAGATGAGCGCGCTGTCCGCGAGCCTTTGGCTACTTTGGCAGATTGAAGCGGCTTTCCGAAACAGGCTGTCCGCGGCGCCATTATCACCTCGCTCCAGCTCAGCGTCACCAACGTCTACCAGGTCGGTTACAATGTCAGGAAACGTTGCAGCGTTTGCCTGTCTATCAATCGCAAGCGTGCGCGTGAGGAGTGCTAAGCCCTTATCGTATTCTCCAACCGCAACGTACGTGTTCCCAATGGTATGAAGCACAACTGATTGGACCGCGGAGTCGGTCGCGAGATCGATCTGTGCTCTCCGCGTCGCATTGTCCAGCAGACCGGACACGGTGGTATGCGCAGTACTGTCGTTCGGCGCACCGGGTATTCGAGTATCAGGCGCGGAAAGCGTCGCTTGCAGGAACGCGCTGACGCGCATGGCTTTGGCGCGCTCAGCGTCGGCGCGGTGAGCCTGGATAACCGCCGCCGTGGTACCGATGAGCAGAGCGAGCGCAGCCACGCAGGCAGCTGTGATCGCCGGAACGTGGCGCAGGATAAACTTGCGCGCCCGATAACCGTGCG
>JALYTX010000122.1 GCA_030854055.1 Gemmatimonadota bacterium
TGGTCGCGCGGTCAGGATGAGGCGTGCGTCGTGCGACTGGCCGCGAGGATCGGCCGGACCTCGCGATTCGGGTTCGCCCCCGCGGCGACAGCTCCTCAGCCGAGACAACGGTCTGCACGCCAGCGCGAGGAGCGAGCGTCAGTGCATCGTTCGCCTTCGCGGAAGCAAGATCCCGGGCCAGGTCCGAGCTCATTCCTGCATCACTTCCCTTGCACGCCGCGAGCATGGCTAGCGAGACTCCCAGAGCGGCGACGGACAGCGTCCTGTAATGCATGCGTCCTCCAGCGGACGTACATCAGCGATATTTGTACCCGAGTAGCTGACACCCGCACTGGTCAAAGGTTCCATGGCCGACCCTCGTCCGGCGCCCCGACAGACGCCCTCCCCGGCGCTCCCCAAGGCGCTCCTCAACGCGCTCGCCAAAGCGCCTAACAAGGCGCTTCGAGAGGCCCTCGTCTCAGCGGTGGCGATCCTCACGATGAGCGGCTGCACTTCCGGGCCGGCGGCGGTGAACGCGGTAGAGCGCGTCGTCGCAGAGCGTGCCATCCGCAATGAGGTGGTCGCGGCCTACGATCTCACCCGCCCGGATGTGCCCGGCAACCTGATGTCGCTCTATGCGCCGACCGGGCCCATCCGCTCCGCCAGCGGAGGGCGCGTCATCGCCTCGCGCGACTCCATTCGCGCGGGGATCGATGCCTTCTGGACCAACGTCGGCCGGAACATGCGCGATCCCCACGTCGAGTGGACCAGAATGGACATCGACGTGCTCGCACCGGGGGTCGCTGTAATGACCGCGACTTACCGCATACCGCACCGTCAGCCCAACGGTCTCGCGCACGTGATCGGAGGCGCCTGGACAGCGGTATTCGTGCTTCGCGACGGTCGTTGGTACATCACCGAGGAACATCTCTCCGACGACCCCGCCGCGACCTGAGCCTTCGTCAGCGTTCGATTGTCCTCGAACCGATGTGCCTCGCCCAGACTGCTGGGTTGTGCCTTTTGCAGACTGAGGATCGTCAGCACTGACGATGCAAGAACGAAATACGCCGGGAACTGCCTACCTCATCCACGCCTTTGAGCACCGGGCGTATCCGATCCCTCCCGACCGGCCGTTGTCCATTGGTCGCGAAGCTGCGTGCGACATAACAGTCAACGAGGTCGCGGTGTCGCGGCATCACGCAGAAGTGCACCAGGAAGGCGAGAGCTACGTCCTCCATCCAGTGGGCTCCACCACCACTGTGATGGACGCGCTACCAGTGGTCGAACCGCAGCCGCTGCGCGAAGGATCCACCTTCACCGTGGGCAGCATGAAGTTCGTCTTTACGCGCGAGCGCCTGCCCGTTGCCATGAAGATCGCGGGTCCCGCGTCGAGAGAGAGCAGCGTCGACGATCGCCGTCCGACGCTCACCTTTCCGGGGCAACCCAACGCCCCCGCGCTGCAGCCAGCATCGAGCGGGCTGGGGCTGACCCCGGTGCTGGCGGTTGCCGTTCTCGCCGCGGTCGGCGGCGCTGCTTACTGGGCGCTATACCTGCGCTGAGCAGTCGCGCGAATCAGTCTCCGATCGCGAATCGCTCGAAGGCCAGACGTTCGAGCTCGTCACGCACCGCGGGAACAGTAAGCTCCTCCAGTACCTCCGCCGCGAATGCGTACGTCAGGAGCCGGATGGCGATGGATGGTCCGATGCCACGACTCTTGAGGTAGAAGAGGGCGGTCGAATCGACCGGGCCGATGGTCGCGCCATGAGTGCACTTCACGTCGTCCGCGAAGATCTCGAGCTGGGGCTTGGTGTCTACGCGAGCGCCGTCCGAGAGGAGCAGGTTGTTGTTGCTCTGCTTGCCGTCGGTCTTCTGCGCTTCGGGATGAACGTAGACCTTGCCATTGAAGACAGCGTGCGAATTGCCATCGAGCACGCCCTTGTACAGTTCATGGCTCGTGCAGCTCTCCTTGGCGTGGATCACCGTGGTCTGGTGATCCACGGTCTGATCGCCATTCACGAGATAGAGACCGTCGAGCGAGACGTGGGAACCCTCGCCGTCAAGCAAGGTCGCGATGTTCGTGCGCGACAGATCGCTTCCGATCGCAAACGAGAACGCCTCGTACCTGCAGTCGCGCGCCTGCGTCGCGTACCACGACCCGACATGATACGCGTTGATACTCTCGCGCTGAATCTTGTAGTGACGCAACCGCGCACCATCCGCGACACTTGCTTCAGTCACCGCATTCGTGAGGTAGTTCGCATCGCCAAGCGACACGTAACTCTCCATCACCGTCGCCTCGGCGTGGTGCTCGAGCACGATCACGTTGCGTGGCGTGAGGAGCGCGCCTTCGGCCGCGGCGTCGGTTACGCACAGGACGTGGATGTGGCGCGGCGCGACAACGTTTGCCCCAACGTGAATGAACGCCCCGTCGGTCGCGAACGCGGAATTGAGCGCGGTAAACGCATGCGACTCCGTCTCGGCGGCCGCACCCCGATGCCGCTCGACGAGCGGGACGCGCGTGTCGTCGCGCAACGCGTGGGACATCGGTCCTGCGTAGAAGGTGTCGGTTGATTCGACCTGCGAAAGCTCCGGCGCAAAGCTTCCATTCAAGAAGACCAGAGTCTGCCAGTCACCGGCGAACGTGAACCTGGCGAGCTCGCGCGATAGCGATTCCGCAGGGACGCTCCGTGCGATGGAAGCATGGGGGGCCGGTACGTACGTACGCTCCAGCACGGGCGCGAGTGATGTGAAGTGCCAGTCCTCGTCCTTTGTCGTTGGGAATCCAAGCGAGGCGAAGCGCGCAATCCCGGAGCAACGCTGAGCGCTGAGCCAGGCAGGTTCGCCGGCATGCGCGATCTCGTGAAAGCGCGCGACGTACTCCTGCGCGCGGTCGCTGCGCGTTGCGATCGGAGCCGCCTCCGGTTCGTTCGCGCGAGCCGAGCCAGGCGACCGCGTAAGTACGGCGTCCGTCATGCTGCGTCGAGAAGCCAGTCGTAACCGCGCTCTTCCAACTCGAGCGCCAGCTCCTTTCCACCGGAGCGAATGATGCGTCCGTTCGCGAGCACGTGAACGAAGTCCGGCACAATGTAGTTAAGCAGACGCTGGTAATGCGTGACGACTATCGTAGCGTTCTCCGAACTCCGGAGCGCGTTGACACCTCCGGCCACGATGCGGAGCGCATCGATATCCAGCCCCGAATCCGTCTCGTCGAGTATTGCGAGTCTGGGCTGGAGCACCGCCATCTGCAGGATCTCGTTCCGCTTCTTCTCGCCGCCTGAGAAACCGGCGTTCACCGAGCGGTTGAGCATCGAGGAGTCCATCTCGACCAGTTTCATGCGCGCCTCGACCAGGTCGAGAAACTCCAGAGGATCGACTTCGTCTTCGTTGCGAGCCTTGCGAATCTCGTTGTACGCCGAGCGCAGGAAGTACGCGTTCGTGACACCTGGAATTTCCACCGGGTACTGGAACGCGAGAAAGATTCCCTTCTGAGCGCGGACTTCGGGTTCCAGGTCGAGAAGCTCCTCGCCGAGGTACTGCGCGGAGCCGCCGAGGACTTCGTACGCGGGGTTGCCTGCCAGAACTTGCGCGAGCGTGGACTTGCCCGAGCCATTGGGCCCCATGACGGCGTGCACCTCGCCCGGCGCAACTGCGAGATCGATCCCTTTGAGAATCTCGCGCTCGGCGATGCCGGCACGGAGCGACTTTATATCGAGCATTTTATTGTGAAGTTGAGTTGAACTTGTCGTCCGCCGCGAAAGCAACCGACGTCATCCCCGCGAAAGCGACGATGACGAGTGAGCCGCTTGAAAGACGCCGTCGTACGCTGCTAAAGCGCCGCGCCGGCGTCATCCTACGCTTCCTTCGAGCGTTATTCCGAGAAGCTGCTGGGCTTCCAGCGCGAACTCCATCGGAAGCTCCTGGAACACTTCGCGGCAGAAGCCGCTCACTATCATCGACACGGCCTGCTCCGCGCTGATTCCGCGCTGCTTGCAGTAGAAGATCTGGTCCTCTCCGATCTTCGACGTGCTCGCTTCGTGTTCCACCGTGGCGGACGGGTTCTCGACTTCGATGTAGGGAAATGTGTGCGCACCGCACTGGTTGCCGATCAGCATCGAGTCACACTGCGTGTAGTTTCGCGCGTTCTCCGCACGCGGCATCACCTTGACGCGGCCGCGGTAGCTGTTGTTGCCGTGCCCCGCACTGATGCCCTTGGATACGATCGTCGACTTGGTATTCTTGCCGATGTGGATCATCTTCGTGCCGGTGTCCGCCTGCTGGTAGTTGTTCACGACCGCAACGGAGTAGAACTCGCCAACGGAGTTGTCGCCCACGAGCAGCACACTCGGATATTTCCACGTGATCGCAGAGCCCGTCTCAACCTGGGTCCATGAAATCTTGGAGTTCACACCCTGCGCCTTGCCGCGCTTCGTAACGAAATTGTAGATGCCGCCCTTCCCGTCGGCGTCGCCGGCGTACCAGTTCTGCACCGTGCTGTACTTGACCGTCGCGTTGTCCAGTGCCACGAGCTCGACGACTGCCGCGTGAAGCTGATTGGTGGAGCGCTTGGGGGCCGTGCAGCCCTCGAGATAGCTGACCGAGGCAGCTTCGTCCGCGATGATCAGCGTGCGCTCGAACTGGCCGGTGTCCGCCGCGTTGATGCGAAAGTAGGTGGAGAGCTCCATCGGGCACTTGACGCCCTTTGGGACGTAGCAGAACGAGCCGTCGCTGAAGACGGCGCTGTTGAGCGCGGCGAAGAAGTTGTCGCTGTAGGGGACAACCGAGCCCAGATACTTGCGAACAAGTTCGGGATGTTCCTTCACCGCCTCGCCAAAGGAGCAGAAGATCA
>JALYTX010000063.1 GCA_030854055.1 Gemmatimonadota bacterium
CTGTTGACGCTGCCGAAAGACTTACGCTCGACAGGCTCTTGTGGGTGCCCGCGGCGCAGCAGCCGCACAAGGCGGCCAAGCCACACGCCGCCAGTGCGGCGGAGCGATTGCGGATGGTCCGCGCCGCCGTGGCTGCGCATCCGGCCTTCGAAGCGAGCAGGATCGAAATCGAGCGGCCCGGGTTATCTTACACGGTTGCGACCGTGCAGGCTCTCGCGGACGAATTCCCGGGAGATTCGCTGTTTCTGCTCATCGGCGAGGATGCCTGGTCGCGCTTTTCCGAGTGGCGCGAGCCCGACCGCATTCGATCGCTCGCACAAATAGAAATTCTCGCGCGAAAGACCGGGAGCGAATACTCGGGACGCGTGGTTGAAGTTTCATCGACCGAAGTCAGGGCGCGCGCGAGCGCCGGACGAACGGTCCGCGGCTTCGTGCAGGACGCGGTCGCGGAGATAATCGAATCCGAAAGGTTGTATCAATGGCAACACAAGTAACGGGGTTGATCAAGAGCGTTTTCGGCAGCCGGCACGACCGGGAGCGGAGGCGCGTGCAGCCACTTGTCGACACGATCAACGAGGAATACGAGCGCCTGAAGGGCGTTTCGGACGAGGAGCTCCGGGGCCAGACCGAGCGCTTCCGCGCACGGATCAGGGAGGCGACTGGCGACCTCGAGCGTCGCATCGGTGAGCTGAAGGAGCAGAAGCACGTTGCTACGTCGTCCGCGGAGCGCGAGAAGCTGGATGATGAGCTCGGCGCAGCAGACGGACGCGGCGGCCTGGAGGGCGAGCTGCGGGCACTCGTCGCCCGGACGCTGGAGGAGATCCTCCCCGAAGCGTTCGCGACGGTGCGGGAAGCAGCCAGACGGCTCCTGGGCAGCACGGCGTCAGTGACAGGCCGCGACGAAGTGTGGAACATGGTGCACTACGATGTGCAGCTCGTGGGCGGGATCCAGCTCCACCGTGGTCGCATCGCCGAGATGGCTACGGGCGAGGGAAAGACGCTCGTCGCAACGTTGCCGTTGTACCTGAACGCGCTTCCCGGAACGGGCGCGCACCTCATCACCGTCAACTCGTATCTCGCGCGCCGCGATTCGCAGTGGATGGGTCATCTGTACAACTACCTCGGTCTGACTGTCGGTTGCCTGGATGACACGGAGCCGGGAAGCTTCGAGCGCCGCGCGGTCTACGAGTGCGACATCACGTACGGTACGAACAACGAGTTCGGATTCGACTATCTCCGCGACAATATGGTCGTGTCGCTGGACCAGCGCGTGCAGCGCACCCACTCGTATGCGATAGTTGATGAGGTAGATTCGGTACTCATCGACGAGGCTCGCACGCCGCTCATCATCTCGGGCCCGGTCGGGAACGAGGTGGATGAGGAGTACGCTCTCAACAACGGTGCCGTCGCCAAGCTGGTTCGGATGCAGATGGAGCTTGCCAACACGCTGACCGCCGACGGCGAACGTGCGCTCCGCGATGGGGACACTGACACCGCGGCGATGCTCCTGTACAAGGCGCAGCTCGGCGCGCCGAAGAACAAGCGTCTGCTCAAGCTGTTGAACGAACCGGGTGTGAAGCAGCTGGTGCAGCAGATGGAGCTGAAGCACATCGCCGATCGCCGAGTCACGGCGAGCCGCCAGGAGATGCGCGACATCGAAGAGGACCTGCTTTTCGTTCTCGACGAAAAGGGGCATCAGGTGCACCTGACCGATCGGGGCATCGACTTCATGTCGCCCAACGATCACGACCAGTTCGTGTTGCCGGACATCTCGCAACAGGTCCACGACATCGATCACGCGCACGAGCTTTCTCCCGCGGAGAAGATCGAGCGGCGGAACAAGATAAACGCGGAGTACGCAGCCAAGTCCGAGAAGCTTCACATCATCCACCAGCTGCTCCGCGCGCACTCGCTGTATGAGAGTGACGTGAACTACGTGGTGCAGGAAGGCGAGGTGCTCATCGTCGACGAGTTCACGGGCCGCACCATGCCCGGGCGCCGCTGGTCGGAAGGACTGCATCAGGCCGTGGAAGCAAAGGAAGGCGTGAGCGTGAAGGGCGAGACGCAGACTCTCGCGACCATCACGATCCAGAACTATTTCCGCATGTACGACAAGCTCGCCGGAATGACGGGCACCGCGGAGACCGAGGAGTCGGAGTTCCACCAGATCTACAAGCTCGGCGTTTCCGTCGTTCCGACGAACCGGCCTATCATTCGCGACGACCGCAATGATCTGGTTTTCAAGACCAGGCGCGAGAAGTACAACGCCATCGCCGAGGAGACGCAGCGGCTGCACGAGCTCGGCTTCCCGGTGCTCGTCGGCACGGTGAACGTCGACGTCTCCGAAACGCTTTCCAAGCTGTTCAAGCGCGCCGGGATTCCGCACAATGTGCTGAACGCGAAGTACCATCAGCGCGAAGCCGAGATCGTCGCGGAGGCAGGCCAGCCAGGCGCAGTGACGATTGCCACGAACATGGCGGGCCGCGGTACCGACATCAAGCTGGGCCAGGGTGTCACTGGATCCAAGCCATCGGTCGTCAAGGACGAGGAAGGCAAGCCGGTCGATACGATGGAGATGGGTGGTCTCCACATCATAGGGTCGGAGCGGCACGAGTCGAGGCGTATCGATCGCCAGCTGAGAGGTCGCGCGGGACGTCAGGGCGACCCTGGCGCGTCGCAGTTCTTCCTCTCGCTGGAAGACGATCTGATGCGCCTGTTTGGGTCGGATCGGATCGCGAAACTCATGGACGCGATGGGTGCGAAGGAAGGCGAGGTGCTCACACACTCGCTCATTACCCGATCCATCGAGCAGGCGCAGAAGCGCGTGGAGCTCCAGAACTTTCAGCAACGCAAGCGTCTTCTCGAGTACGACGACGTGATGAACCAGCAGCGCGAAGTTGTGTACTCGCTGCGTTCCTTTGCGCTCGAGGGCGGTGAGGAACTGCGCGGAGAAGCGGAGCGCATGATAGAGAAGGCGGTCGGGACGCGCGTCGAGCGCGCTCTGGCGGAGACCGCTGAGGACGGCGCGTTCGACATCGAGCTCCTGCGTCAGGAGCTTACGCAGAGCTACATGCTCATCGTTCCCGAGTTCGAGAAGGCTGGCGAATATCCGACGACGATAGCATCAGCGCGACAGGCCGCCGTTGCCGCGGCGGTTTCGGCGTTCGAAGCCAAGATGCGCGGGCTGAACGAGTTTGCAGGCCGCCTGCTTTCGCTCGTGATGCTGAATGTGTTGGACGAGAAGTGGAAGGACCATCTCTACGATCTCGATCAACTCAGAAATGCGATCCACTACCGCTCGTGGGGGCAGCAGGATCCGCTTGTCGAGTACAAGCAGGAAGCGTACACCATGTTCGTGGACCTGATGCAGGACGTCCACCACACGTTCACCGAGCGATTCGCGCGAGCGCAGATCGTGTTCGAGGGTGGCGCGGGTCCCACATCGGGCGGTATGGGTGGCTCGGATCCGCAGGGTCCGTTCGCCGGACCGCCACAGGCGCGGCAGCGCCCTGCGCGCCATTACAATGCGCTTGGAATCCTTGAGGACGATGAGCCGGCGAACGAGACAACCGGGGTCAATGAGGATATGGATATCGGACCGGCGGAAACGCCCGGAAACGACGTCGCAACGACGCGCCCGGATCCCGCCGTGGTGGGCCTCGGCCGCCAACGTACGCTCACTCCATCGGCGCCCGCGGGTGTTCCGGGAGTATCGAGCGGCTCGCCGGCCGGATCCGACTGGACGAACGTAAAACGGAACGACCCGTGCCCTTGCGGCTCCGGAAAGAAATTCAAGAAGTGCCACGGCACTGTGATGGCGTAGGACAGCGGGGCGAGCCGATGAAGGCTCGCCCCGCTTAGCGCGGAGAATCGACACCGTCGGCTGTCGAGTGTGTCGCCGCGCGGCGGTGCCCCCGGGTTATCTCGTGAGTGACTCAACACGGAGCATTCATGACATCGGGAGCAATTCGCGAGATACCAGTCACCGAACGACCGCGCGAGCGACTCAGGCAACACGGCGCGCAGGCGTTGAGCGCCGCAGAGCTGGTCGCAATCGTGTTCGGATCGGGAGCGGAGGGGAGATCCGCGATCGATCTTGCGCACGACGTGCTTGCGGCGTCGCAAGGCTCACTGCGGAAACTTTCCGCGCGGCCGGTCGCGTCACTGACATCGGTGGTTGGCGTCGGTCCTGCGCGGGCGATCGCGGTTCACGCGGCTCTGGAGCTGGGTCGCCGCATGATGGCGGAGCAGCGGGAGCAGGGCAGGCCGATGCGGGAGGCGCGCGACGTCTTCGACGCGTACGCGTCGCGGCTCCAGGATCTGCCGGTAGAGGAGTTTCACATTGCGACGCTCGACGCGCAGCACCGGCTTGAAAACGACATTCTCGTCACGCGCGGAATTCTGAATTCCTCGCTGGTGCATCCGCGCGAAGTTTTCAGGCAGGCGATCGCTGAAAATGCGTACGCGGTGATACTGATTCACAACCACCCTTCCGGCGATCCCACGCCATCGCCTGAGGATCGCCTGGTCACATCGCAACTTGTCTCCGCGGGGAAACTGCTCGGTATCGACGTTCTGGACCACATCATTGTCGGGCGCGGCCGGTTCACGAGCTTCGCGGAGAGCGGGATTCTGGTGTAAGCGACGGTCCCGAAGCCACCATGCCCGCGGCTCGGCGGTTTTCACCGTGCGGCCAACCCATCATATTGAATGATGGCCGCGAGCGTGGTGACCCCTGAGCTGGTCTCGAAGGCCGAGTCCATTCCCGGATGGGATTTCGCGACCGACCCGCTGCCCGATCGAATCGACCTGGGGCAGCTGGTTCGGGCGTATCGGTTCAGTGAAGACGCGCACCGCGGCCAGAAGCGCAAGTCGGGCGAGGATTACGTTCTCCACTGCGTTGCGGTGGCTAAGATCCTCGCGGGACTGAATCTCGACACCACGACTGTCGTCGCGGGACTCGTCCACGACGTAATCGAGGACACGCGCTTCACGCTCGCCGATATCGAGCTTGCGTTCGGCAAGGAAGTGGCAGGGATTGTTGACGGGCTCACGAAGATCGAGCATCTGCCGGCGCATGCCCCCCGCGAGGCGCAGGTAGAGAATTATCGGAAGCTGCTTCTGTCCATCGCAAAGGACGCGCGCGTAATCATTATCAAGCTTGCCGACCGCTTGCACAACATGCGCACGCTCGAATCGCTGCCGGAAGAGAAGCGACGTCGTATCGCGCAGGAAACGAGGGATCTGTACGCGCCGCTGGCGCACCGCTTCGGCATGGCGCGTGTGCGATGGGAGCTCGAGGATCTTGCGTTCAAGCATCTTGAGACCGAGGAGTATCGCAAGCTCGCAAAGCTTGTTGCCCAGAAGCGCGCAGAGCGCGACGACCTCGTTGAGCGAATGCGCGAGCCGTTGACCAGGGAGATGACACGCGCGGGAATTACGGACGTCGAGATCACCGGGCGCCCGAAGCATCTCTGGTCCATCTACAAGAAAATGGTAAACCGGGACAAGCCGTACGACGAGATCTACGACCTGCTTGCCATCCGAGTGCTGGTGAACAGCGTGCCGGATTGCTACCACGCACTCGGCGTGATTCACGACGGCTGGACGCCTGTACAGGAGAGGATCAAGGACTACATCGCGCAGCCCAAGTCCAACGGCTACCAGTCTCTTCACA
>JALYTX010000079.1 GCA_030854055.1 Gemmatimonadota bacterium
TCTGCATCGAGTGCGACGCCTGCGTCGACGTCTGTCCAGTGAGCTGTCTGACGATCACGCCAAACGCGGCGAGCGAGATGGATCTCCGGACGATGCTCTCCGCCCCCGCGCAGAATATGACCCAGGACCTCTACGTGTCCGATGCGCTGCCGCAGACGAAACGCGTGATGGTCAAGGATGAGGACATCTGTCTCCACTGCGGGCTGTGCGCCGAGCGATGTCCGACGGCGGCCTGGGACATGAAGAAGTTCGCGCTGGTGCTGCCGTATGCGTTCGCGCCGGCGGAATCGGCTTCGGTGGCGGTCGTATGAGCGGCGTCAACGACTTCTCATTCAAGATGGCCACCGTGAACGGCACGGGCTCGGCTAGTGCCAACAGCCTGCTGATGCAGGCGATCTTTCGCATGGGCATCCCGGTCACGGGAAAGAACATCTTCCCGTCGAACATTCAGGGACTGCCGACGTTCTACGACATTCGCGTGAGCAAGGACGGCTACACGGCGCGGCCCCGGGAGATGGATCTGGTCGTCACGCTCAATCCGAGCACGTACGCCAAGGACGTCGCATCGGTCAGGAAGGGCGGGTATCTCCTTTATGATTCGTCGTGGCCGCTCGAGCCCGACCTGGTGCGGGAAGGCATCACGATCCTGGGCATCCCCTTCGGGAAGATGTGTGTCGAGATCTTCGAGGGCGATCGGAATCGCACGCTGCTTCGCAACATCGTGTATGCGGGCGCGCTGGCTGCGTTTCTGAGCATGGACATGGAGGTCGTCGGTCAGATGCTGACCGAGAAGTTCTCGAAGAAGAAGGGGCTGCTCGACGCGAATCGTCGCGCGATCCAGCTGGGTTTCGATTACGCCAAGGCGCATTTCGACTGTCCGCTGCCGTTTCATCTCGAGCATATGGATGCCACCGGCGACTCGATCATCATCGACGGCAACTCCGCGGCCGCGCTCGGCGCCGTCTACGCCGGTGCGACGGTTGGCGCATGGTATCCGATCACGCCATCGACATCGCTGATGGAAGCGTTCACGTCGTTCTGCAAGAAGTTCAGAACGGAGCCGGACACCGGGCTTGCCAGGTACTGCATCATCCAGGCGGAAGACGAGCTGTCGGCGGCGGGAATCGCGATCGGAGCAGGGTGGGCCGGCGCGCGCGCCTTCACCAACACTGCGGGACCGGGCATCTCGCTGATGCAGGAGTTCGTCGGGCTCGCGTACTACACGGAAATCCCGGCTGTCTTCTTCGACATTCAGCGCACCGGCCCATCTACCGGCATGCCGACACGCACCCAGCAGGCGGATCTGTTGTCGCTGGCGTACGCGTCGCACGGCGACACAAAACACATCGTGCTCTTTCCGTGCAACCCGGAAGAGTGCTTCTACATGAGCGTGAAGGCGTTCGATCTCGCCGATCGCTTTCAGACGCCGGTGTTCGTGGCGAGCGATCTCGACATCGGGATGAACGACTGGATGTGCAAGCGACTGCAGTGGGACGACAGCTTTCGCCCGGACCGGGGCAAGTGTCTGACTGCCGACGAGCTCGAGTCCGTGAAGAAGTTCTCGCGCTATCTCGACGCGGAAGGCGACGGCATCGCTGCGCGGTCGCTGCCGGGTGTGCACGGCCACGGCGCGTACTTCGTTCGCGGCTCAGGGCACGACAAGCACGGCACATACACCGAGGATGCCGACGCATATCAGGAAGTCGTCGACCGGTTGGCGCGCAAGTTCCGGCTTGCCGCCACTGCCGTCCCGGCTCCAGAGATTCACACTGTTCCGGGTACTGAGGTTGGGATCGTGTCGCTGGGCGGCTGTCATGCCGCGGTGCTCGAGGCGATCGATCGCCTGGGCGACATGGGAATAGTCGCAGACTATATGCGCATCAGGGCGTTCCCATTCGACGCGCCGGTTCGCGCATTCCTCGATTCACACGCGGTGAATTTCGTCGTCGAGCAGAACCGCGATGCGCAGCTCCGGTCGCTGTTGGCGATCGAGACCGGCAAGCCGCGCGACGAGATGGTCCCGGTGCTTGATTACGGCGGGATGCCGCTCACGGCGATGGCCGTGGTCACCGCGGTATCGGGTCATCTGTCCCGGGACGGCGTCGGTCCTTCGGTTCGTTCCGCGCGAGATGTGGTAGCATGACGTCGATCGCCAAGCCACAGGTTCGGCACCCGGGTCTCAAGAAGAACGCGCTGGGCTTCACTCAGCGCGATTATGAAGGCGCGATGTCCACGTTGTGCGCCGGTTGCGGGCATGACTCGGTGACCGCGGCACTGGTTCAGGCCTGCTTCGAGCTCGCGCTGCCGCCGCATCGCGCGGCGAAGATGAGCGGCATCGGATGCTCGTCCAAGACGACCGCGTATTTCATGCGGCAGTCGCACGGATTCAACTCCGTTCACGGGCGCATGCCCTCGGTGACCACGGGCGCCAACGCCGCGAATCGCGATCTTACCTATATCGGCATCTCCGGTGATGGCGATTCACTGTCGATCGGACTCGGGCAGTTCTGTCACGCCATTCGACGCAACGTGCGGATGCTGTACCTGATCGAGAACAACGGCGTGTACGGCCTGACGAAAGGTCAGTTCTCCGCGTCAGCCGACGTCGGCTCGAAATCGAAGAAGGGCGAAGTGAACGTGCAGCCACCTATCGATCCCGTGCTCCTCGCACTAACGCTCGGCGCGACCTTCGTGGCGCGCAGCTTTTCCGGAGACAAGGAGCAGCTCGTGCCCATTCTCAAAGCGGGGTTGTCCCACAACGGCCTCGCGCTGGTGGACGTGATCTCACCGTGCGTGACCTTCAACGATCACGATGGTTCGACGAAGAGCTACAAGTTCACTCGCGAGCACGAGGTCGAGATCTCGGCGGCGGATTTCGTTCCGCTTCGTCGCGAGATCACGGCGCCGGTGACGAACGAGGCCATCTCGACGGTAACCATGCATGACGGGAGCGTCGTCCGCTTTCGGAAGACGCACGAGGGCTACGATCCGACGAATCGCGAGTCAGCCTATGCGCACGTGCGCGCTTGCCAGCAACGGCACGAAGTGGCGACGGGGCTGCTCTTCATCGACGAGAACGGCGCGGACATGCACGCCGTTTGGAAGACAGTCGCGACGCCGCTCGTCGATTTGAAGTATGAGCAGTTATGCCCGGGGAATGCGGCGCTACAGGCTTTGATGGAGAGCTATCGGTAGCTTATGATCTGGCCGGCAGCAACAAGCGCGGGTTAGCATGTCAGAAGCCAAATCGCGCGCGGCTCCACTCGCACTCGCGGTAGTGGTCGTCGTGGCTGGGTTGACGGCCGGGTACGTTCTCCTTCCTCGAAACGCTGGCGACAAGACCCAGGCACCCAACCGAGGATCGGGCTTTCAGGAGCGCGCTCAGCAGTCCGGAATCGCGTTTCGGATGAATTTCCTGCCAAAAGAACAGGGCGAGCACTTCAAGATCAATCTGTATGATCACGGCTCGGGCCTGGCCATCGCCGATTTCGACAACGATGGCCGCGAGGACATCTACTTCGTCAACCAGCACGGGACGAACGGTCTCTACCGCAATCGCGGCGATGGCACGTTCGAAGACGTGTCCGCGAAAGCGGGAGTCGCGCTTGGCGACCGGATCTCCGTCGCAGCCACCTTCGCCGACTACGACAACGACGGCTGGGCCGATCTGTTCGTGACCAGCACCCGCGGAGGCAACGTGCTGTTTCACAATCGCGGGAACGGCACCTTCGAGGACGTCACCGCGAAGTCCGGTGTGAAGCACGTCGGCCACTCGCAGACTCCGGTGTTTTTCGATTACGACAATGATGGCGATCTCGACCTCTACGTCACCAACACCGCCAAGTGGACCACCGACGTCTTCGACTTCAGCGGCGGCAACTACGAGGGTAAGGCCGATCTCAGAGACGTGATGACCAGTCCAAAGGAATCCAACATTCTCTACCGCAACAACGGTGACGGGACGTTCACGGATCAAACCGCTAACGCCGGCCTGCGCGGCCGCGGCTGGGCCGGCGACGTCGCAGTCTTCGATTACGACGAAGACGGTTTTCTCGATGTGTTCGTGCCGAGCATGTTCGGCCGCGGTCAGCTGTATCGGAACAGCGGTCACGGCACATTCACCGACGTCACCGCTCAGACTCTCGGCCGCACTTCGTTCGGGGCGATCGGCACCAAAGTGTTCGACTACGACGGCGACGGACGGCTCGATCTCTACGTCGTCGACATGCATTCGGATATGTGGATTGACGCGCGCTCGGTCGAAGTCGCGAGGGAGGTGCAGAATCATCGGTTCCTCTCTCCACAGGGGCCACAGGTAAACGAGGCGGCACCTGGCTTCATCGAGTCGCAGAAGAAGATGTTCGCGAAAGAGGGCGAGAACTACGACGACCTGATCTTCGGCAACGCACTTTACCGCAATCTTGGCCAAGGGAAATTCACCGAGACCGCGATTCCCGCTGGGATGGAAACATTCTGGCCCTGGGGCATCGCTACCGGGGACTATGACAATGACGGGCACGAGGACGTGTTCATCACGTCGGGGATGGGGTTCCCCTACTTCTACTGGCCGAACGAGCTGATGATGAACAATGGCGACGGCACGTTCCGCGATCGGGCCTCTGCCCTCGGGGTCGAGCCACCCAATGGTGGTATCTATCAGGACCAAACCATCGGAGGCCACTCGGCTACGCGCAGCTCGCGCAGCGCCGCCGTCGCCGATTTCGACGGCGATGGCCGGCTCGAGATCGTCACCAACAACTTCAACGACCGGCCGTACTTTCTAGCCAACCGGTTTCCCAAACGGAACTACGTGGCCTTCCGGCTGACAGGAACGAAGAGCAACCGCGATGCAATCGGCGCCGTGGTTCGACTCTGGATAGGAAAGACTGTTATGGTCCGGCAGGTTAATCCAGCGGGCGGATATCTGTCCCAATCGAGTCGGATTCTCCAC
>JALYTX010000127.1 GCA_030854055.1 Gemmatimonadota bacterium
CGGTGCCGCGCGGTGCCATTTCCTCGGTGTATGACTGAAAGTCACCGTCACCGATCGCGGTAACCGTGAATGACGGCCCAACGCGAACGAACGTCTGAGTGATGAGCGTGCCGTCGGTGGTCGCGAGCGTCTTTTCCTCACGAAGAAGCGCGAGACCGGAATTGGCGAACCGCACTCCGGGTACCTTGAGTGCTGCTTCGTTGGCGGCGAGCAACAACGCAACCTTGTCCTCGATGGGCACATCGATCGGATCCTGTCTCACCGGCGTACGCCACGTTCCGGTGACTGCCGGAGTTGGCGCCAGTACCACGGGCGTGCGTGTGACCGTTCGCGCTGCGCGCGCGACCTGGACGGCCTGTTGCGCGACGCGCACCGCGCCGGCACGCGTGACGTCGCGCGTAGCCGCGAACCCCCACGCGCCGTTGACGATCGCGCGCACGCCGAGTCCGAACGACTCCGCGTCGCTGACGCCCATTACCTGGTGCTCGCGCGCCGCGACAAACTGCCGGCGGTAGCGGCCGACACGCGCGTCGGAGTACGAAGCGCCCGCGTCCTTCGCGGCCTGGATCGCGGCGAGCGCGATCTCGTTCGCCATGGGATCGCCGGAGTCGGCCGACGTGCGGACCAGTGTTCCAGCGCGCGCAGCGCTCGCGGTGCCGGCTGCCGCGACTGCGCCGAGCGCGGTCGTCTTGAGGAAATCACGTCTGGTAGTCATGGAATCCCGATGGGCGATGGTCGGAGCGACGTCGGTGGTAAGTCGGTGGTAGGTCGGTGCTAAGCCGGTGCTGCGCGCTGAGATTGTACGAAAAAAGAGGGCGCCTCGTTGGGCGCCCTCGCTCATGGAATGTATATCGAACAGATCTCGAGACTTGCCGCCAGTGCTACTGGAATGTGATGAACAGTGGTGACGGCCTGAGCTTCACTACCTCTTCGCGAGACAGCATTGGCTTGTCGTTCTTGTAGAACAGCTTGAATCCGTAGTATTGTACCGGCTGCATCCGCTCGTACGCATCGTACGAGTCGCGCTTGAGCCACGGCGGGCCGAAACCGTCCATGTTCATCACGACCTGCACCGCGGGAACGGGACGGATGTCGCGGTAGTTGGTGACCATCTTCTGCGTGTATCTGTGCACCACGAGGATCTTGGGCGGAAGATGGTTTTGTGCGACGATGTCGGCGAGCGTTCTTATCGCGTAGTTGATCTCGGGCGCATCCATCACACCAACCTTGCGGCCCGGTACGATCCCTTCGGATGCGTGATGCATTGAGAACTCCGGATCGAGCGCGAGATGCACGTAGGGCCGCTTGAGATATGGGATGAGCGGCTGCAGCTCCGCCTGGACCGTGCTGTGCCCCACCTGTACGTCGAGGAAGATCAGGTATCCCTTGCTTTCGGCGAGCTTGCACCAGTGATCGATGAGTGAATCCGTCATGCGAAGCCGGTACGTTCCATTCTTGCCGGGCGCGCCCTGAGCGACAGAAACGATGAGATGCAGTCCGGGCATCACCGGAGTGGAAGGGTCAGCGACCTCGAAGTTGTGGACCTCCTGCTGCAACTTGCCCAACATCACCGCCTCGGGATACTCACCGAGCACACCCATTCGTTTCACGAGCGGATTGCCGTAGTACACGACGATGCGCTTCTTCGGCAGAATCGCGTTCGGAAGCGGTTGCACGGTGAACGCGGGTTGCGGCGCGACCCGGGTGGACGGCGTGGTATCGTGCGACGCGGATCGGGCAGCCTTGGACGACTTCGAGCTCTTCCTGCCGGACTTGTGTTTGGGGACGGAGTCCGCGAACGCTGCACGGACGATGGCCGCAACTGCTGGTGAGCTGCTAATAGTGGATGCGGACGCGCGAGCGGGTGCGCCAGCGAGCGCTGCGGTGGCGAGCAGAGTTGTCAGGATCACGGAATTCTGGAACAGAAATGGCGAACGAACCAGCGGTGCGACGCGCGGGTATTGGGGTCAGCCCGTCAATATAGCGAGGCGGCGCGGGCGGCGCGGGCGACGGTGAGCCGTGATTGCGGAGCAGCGTTGCTTACTTGGTGATTGGACCACCAGAAGCGGACCAATCGCGCCATCCCCCAGCCATGGATGCCACGTTGGTGTAGCCCATCTTCTGAATTGCGTCGGCCGCGAGCACCGACCGAAAGCCCCCTCCGCAGTAAAGGATCACTTCCGTGTTCCTGTCCGGAATCTTGTCTTCAATATCGCGCTCGATCACACCCTTGCCGATGT
>JALYTX010000128.1 GCA_030854055.1 Gemmatimonadota bacterium
GTTCGAGACCGGTGATCCGCCGGTGCTTGCCCGGTATGACTCGTGCACGATAGAAGTGACGCGCCAGCGAGCTGTGCAGAATGTCCTCCACAAGGGTGGACTTACCCGATCCGGATACGCCAGTAACGGCAACGAAGTTGCCGAGCGGGATGTCGACGGTCACGTCACGCAGATTGTGTTCGGTCGCGCCTTCTATCCGCAATGTGCGACCGGGATCCTGCGGTCGCCGCGCATTGGGAATCGCGATAGTCGACTCGCCGCGCAGGTACCGCCCGGTAATCGAATTCGGGTTGTTGATCACTTCGTCGACGGTGCCTTCCGCGATGACGAACCCACCGTGTTTGCCGGCGCCGGGCCCAAGGTCGATGAGGTGGTCCGCTGCGCGCATCGTCTCCTCATCGTGCTCGACGACGATGACCGTGTTGCCGAGATCGCGCAGCTGGCGGAGCGTGGCCAGAAGCCGAGCGTTGTCGCGTTGATGCAGTCCGATGGACGGCTCGTCCAGAATGTAGAGCACTCCGACGAGGCGTGAGCCAATTTGCGTCGCCAGGCGAATGCGCTGCGCTTCGCCTCCCGAGAGCGACTCCGCGGCGCGGCCCAGGGTTAGATAGTCCAGTCCAACATCCACGAGGAATCTGAGCCGCTCGCGCACCTCCTTGAGGATTGGTCCCGCGATGTCGGCGTCGAGGCCTGGCTGTTTCTTCGAGCGCACTTTGATACCGTCGAAGAACTTCACCGCCTCTCCAACGGAAAACTCAACTACGTCACCGAGATTCAGCCCGGCAATGGTGACAGCGAGCGACTCGGGCTTGAGTCTGCGTCCCCCGCACGTGGTACACGGAAGCGCAGTCATGAACTGCTCGAGATCGAGGCGTACCGCATCTGATTCCGTCTCGTCATACCGGCGCTGCACGTTGGAGACGATGCCTTCCCACTTGATGTCAGCGCTGCGCGGTCCGCCGCGCCGGCCCATGGAGCCGTAGAGCAGCGCGTCGCGCGTCTTCGCGGGAAGTTCGCCCCACGGAGCATCGAGATCGAACCGCAGTTCCCGCGCGAGTCCCGGCAGAATCGTGCGGCGCAGATATCCGTCAGGCTCGCCCCAGGGCAGCACGACTCCTTCTGGAATCGTCAGACTTGCATCGCCAAGTATGAGATCCTCACTCACTTCGCGACGTGTGCCGAGTCCACCGCACTTGGGGCACGCACCAAACGGCGAATTGAACGAGAACTGTCTTGGCTCGAGGTCAGGCAGCGACGTACCGCAATCCGGACAGCCGTAGCGCTCGGAGAACAGGTTGGACGAATTATCGTCGTGCCGCGAGACTTCAACGAGGCCGTCAGCGAGCTTGAGCGCAGTCTCCACGGAGTCGGCGAGGCGACCGCGGTCATCCGCGCTCACTACCACGCGATCGACGACAACGGAGATGCTGTGGTTGAGCTTCTTGTTCAGCTTTGGGGGGGCCGATAGCTCGACCAGCACGCCGTCAACTACCCCGCGCACGAAGCCCTGCCGCCGTGCACCCTCGAACAGCTCGCGGAACTCGCCCTTCCGCTCGCGCACCAGGGGCGCAAGAATCTCAATTCGCGTGTCACGCGGCCACTGAAGAATCGTGTCGGCGATCTGCGCCGCGCTCTGCCGCTCTACCGGGCGACCGCAATTCGGACAGTGTGGCGTCCCCGCGCGCGCATAAAGCAGGCGCAAATAATCGTAGATCTCAGTAACCGTGCCCACGGTGGACCGCGGGTTGTGCCCCGCTGTCTTCTGCTGAATGGAAATCGCGGGCGACAAGCCTTCGATCGAGTCCACGTCAGGCTTTTCCATGAGCCCGAGGAACTGGCGCGCGTACGCCGACAATGACTCTACGTACCGCCGCTGACCTTCGGCGTAGATAGTGTCGAAAGCGAGCGAGGACTTGCCCGACCCCGACAGTCCCGTGATGACGGTAAGCTTGTCGCGGGGAATGGTGACGTTGACGTCGCGGAGATTGTGCTCGCGAGCGCCTCGAACGATGAGCGCTTCTTCAGCCATAGCCCTCTAAACCTAACGGACTTACGGTGTAGATTCGGGTATGCCACACTCTGACGCAGTAGTAGTTCTGACCACGGTCGGGACGGATGAAGACGCGGCGACTCTCATTCGCGCCTTGCTCGAGCGCAGGCTCGTCGCCTGCGGCACGATGATCCCTCGGGCCCGGTCCATCTACCGGTGGGACAACAAGATCGCCGACGAAACGGAGGTGGTATTGCTGCTGAAGACGCGATCGGCTTGTCTCGACGCGCTGCAGCAATCCTTCGAGACGCTGCACCCCTACAAGCTGCCCGAGCTGCTGGTTCTCCCCGTGGCGGCGGGTCTCCCGAAGTATCTGAGCTGGATCGCCGACGAAACCGGCCTCGCCATAGCGTGACCGCGCGGGTGACGCTGCGCCCGGACCGCCGGTTCTGGGCGGTGCTCGTCATCTGCGGCTGGCTCGGCGGAATGGCCGCGCTTGCCGCCAGGCGTCATAGCGTTCCACCGGCGCAGCTCCTCGCCCGCGGCGTCCTTGGCCTCCAACCCGCGACGTTTTACTATGCGGTCACGCAGAACGGCCGCCCGATCGGCTCTGCAAGCTCGGCGATCGACACCCTTGATAGCGGTTTGCTCGCGCGGGACGTGGCAATTGTGCGCGGTCTCAACATGGGCGACAGCCAGACGGTGACCGGCATCTCATCCGCATACCTTTCTCGCGCCTTCGCGCTGGACAGCTTTGCGTTATCGGTTAATAACGGACGCACGGCGATAAGGCTGCACGGGAAGACCGTGGGCCGCGACGCGGTGTTGCTGCCTGGGCTTGTTCCGATCGCCGTCATGCTCGCGACGCAGCCCCGCGTGGGTACGCGGACCGCGATGTGGATTTACAACCCGGTCGCCCGGCGCGTTCAGCGCGTGACCCTGAGCATCGCAGCGGAGTCATTATTCCGAGTCGTAGACAGCGCCGCCTTCGATTCACCTCGCGGAACCTGGATCGCATCACACGCCGATACGATCCGATCATGGAAGATCACGATTCCGACGAACTCGGTGTCCGCATGGGTGGATTCGCAGGGACGAATCGTCGAGGCCGAGGAAGCGGGCGGCCTGAAGATCGTCCGCACAGCGTATGAAGTCGCCGCGCTCAACCAGAAGCAATTCGCTCATTGATACAGTTAGCTGGACTCACCAAGCGCTACGGCGATTTCACTGCGGTGGACGCCATGGACCTGACGGTCGGGCACGGCGAGCTGTTTGGGATGCTCGGTCCCAATGGCGCAGGGAAGACAACGACGCTTCGCATGATCGCTGGCATCCTGCAACCAACCGCCGGCACCATTCGCATCGCCGGCATCAGTCTGGCTAGCGATCCGGCGGCAGCAAAGTCAAAGCTGGGCTTCATTCCGGACCGGCCATTCATCTACGAGAAGCTCACCGGCACGGAGTTTCTGCGATTCGTCGCGGGTCTGTACGGCCAAGGTGGAAAGGGCGTGGACGATCGGGGTAACGAGTTGCTCGCGCTCTTCGATCTGGAGGACTGGAAAGACGAGTTGGTCGAGAGCTACAGTCATGGAATGCGCCAGAAGCTCATAATCGCGAGCGCGTTCGTGCACCGTCCGGAGCTCATCGTGGTGGACGAGCCAATGGTAGGGCTCGATCCCAAGGCTGCGAAACTCCTCAAGGATCTGTTCCGAGCGTATGTCGAGCGCGGTAACACAATCATCATGTCCACGCACACGCTGGAGGTCGCCGAAACTCTCTGCGACAGAGTTGCCATCGTGCAGCATGGAAGAATCTCCGCTCTCGGCACTATGGGCGAGCTTCGCTCCAGCTCGGGAGGGGACGCCAGCCTCGAACAGATCTTTCTGCGGCTGACCGGCGAGGGCGCCGCACGAACGTCGTTGCAAGTGCTCGGCGCCTGAGCTGACGATGCTGCGGCAGCTGCTCCATGTTCTGTCCCCCAAGGTGCAATCGATCCGGACGGTGGCGCTGCGTGGCACGCGCGGCCGTGTCGCGCGCGTCCTGCTGCTATCGATTGTTGCTGCGCTCTTCTGGCTTTTCGTGTTTGGGGTCACGCTCAAGCTTCTGCGTTACTTCAAGGGGATTCCGGAGATCGGCGAACTGCTCGCCGGCAAGTTGCTCGGGCTCGTGCTCGTCAGTTTCCTGGGCCTGCTGTTGCTGTCCAACCTGATCGCGGCGCTCTCTACGTTTTTTCTCGCCCGTGACCTCGACCTTCTTGTCGGAACGCCGGTTGACTGGCTCGCGGTGTACGGCGCGAAACTGACGGAGACTGCGGTCAACTCGAGCTGGATGGTCGTGCTCATGGGGTTTCCCATTTTCACCGCGTATGGAATCGCGTACGACGGCGGCTGGTGGTACCCGTTCGTTGCGCTCGCGGCCGTCGTCCCGTTTCTTGTCATACCCGCTGCGCTGGGAGCAGCCCTCACGCTGATTCTTGTGAACATTTTTCCTGCGCGACGGACGCGGGATATTCTCAGCGTGATCACGGTGCTCGCGGCAGCGGGGTTGATACTCGCGTTCCGGCTGCTTCGGCCTGAGCGGCTCGCGCGACCCGAGGGCTTCCGATCACTCGTCGACTTCCTGGCGCTTCTTCGCGCGCCGAGCTCCCAGTGGCTGCCCAGCGACTGGGTGCAAAGCGGAGTGCTTCGCTGGCTCCAGTACGACCCGGACCCGCTTCCCTTCTACTTGTTGTGGTCCACGGCTGCGGCACTCGTCGTGATCGGGGCCGTGCTGCACCGCGCGCTGTATGCCAGTGGGTTCAGCAAGTCACAGGAGGGCGCGGGAATCGGTACCAGGCGCAGCAGAGCGCCGCGCACCAGGCTCTTGGCGAGCCTTCCCGCGACACGGCGTGAGCTGGTCCTAAAGGAGTTGCGAATATTTTTTCGCGACACGAGCCAATGGTCGCAACTGGTTCTGCTGGTAGTGCTTGTAGTCGTGTACATCTTCAACATCAGGTTTCTCCCGCTCCGCGGCGAGGGAATCACCTTTTTCATTGCGAACGTCATTCCCTTCCTGAACCTGGTGCTCGCCGGCTTCGTGCTCGCATCCATCGCTGCGCGCTTCATCTTCCCGTCGGTAAGTCTCGAGGGACGAACGTGGTGGCTGCTGAAGGCGAGCCCCCTCGCAATGCGCGATCTTCTGTGGGCCAAGTTCTGGGTGGGGACGGCTCCGCTACTTCTCCTCGCCCTTGGTATCGTGTTCACCACGGACGTACTGCTTCAGGTGAACGAGTTCATGATGGCGGTATCAGTGGGTACCATAACGCTACTCACATTGGCGATCTCCGGTCTCGCGATCGGTGCGGGCACGGTGTTTCCGCAGTTCGAGACCGAGAACGCGGCGCAGATCCCCACATCCTTTGGCGGCCTGATCTTCATGATGACGGCAATCTCACTTATCGCTACGGTGATCGCACTCGAGGCGCGACCCGTGTACACCTATCTTAGCGCACAGGCATTCGGAACTCCTGGAGACTCGTTGCAAATGCTCCTCGGGTTCGGATCCGCGGCAGCGCTCTGCATCGCGTCGACACTGCTTCCGATCCGTTTCGCCGAGCGACGGCTCACCGCGCTGGAACGGTAGCGCGCCGTCTTGCTGCGCGGTAGAGCGGCGGGAGGCAAGCGATCGCCCACACCACTTCCAAAATGATGAACCCCGCGCGCCGGTCATGTATCGCGACCCACGCGAGAAGTGCGGAGCCTACAAAGTTGAGCGCGTTGAATATCGCGCCGTCGTTGCGCAGTCTGCCCAACTGCATCGCCACGAAGCCCGTAAGGAGCAGCGCGGCTCCTATGAGCGATATTGTCTGGAAGAACACTTGTTACTCGTGGGTGGAGTTACGGGTGCACGTGGGAGGATTCTGCGTGCGGGGAGATGAGCTGCGATTGCGGCCATTCGTTCGCCGCGAGACACCGCCGCCGCGGTCAGGCAGCCAGCGCGTGCCCGCACTCGGAACAATACACAGCGTCCGCTTCCGGTCGCGGGCCGCAGTGCTCGCAAATGACGCCGCCCGGTTGCGCGGGTCCTGCGCCCCCGTCCCGCATCGCGGTCACCGCACTCTGGGTGTATGACGACCTGAGCTCGGCGTAGTCGACGTCTGAGAGCTTACCCGTCGCGTGATCGAATTCGATCTCTCTCAAGGCCTCGACCGCGGTCGTGACGCCCAACGCCGTCCGCGGCGGCAGTGCGCTCATTACGCCGATTCCGAGCGGCTCCCGGAACAGCGGATAGAGGACAAAACACAGCACCGCGATCGCCAGCATCGTTCCCACGATCATGGCCGTCATGCGTCGTTCCTTAACGCGTCGCGAAGTCTCGCCAACTCCTCCGGAGTGGCGTGCACGGTGTCGGTTGCGATCCGCGCCTCGCGCGCGGGGCGGCTCCAACGCTTCAGCAATACAAATACGACAACCGCCCCGGTGCCGAGTGCTGCGAACGGCGCAAGGTAGCCCAGCCAGTTGAGGCCTTCCCTCGCAGGCGCCATGAGCACACGCTCGCCATATACTTTCCGAAACGCATCCAGTATTTCCTGCGCGCCGTAACCACCGCCCACCAGGCCCATTACATCAACGTGCATCGATGGTGACACTGGGCAGGTGAAGTCCGTCGTGCGGCACGTGTACACGTCAAGCACGCAAGTGCCGCACTGACACTTCAGGCGGTGCTCCAGATCGTCGCGCTGCGCATCGCTCAGTTGGGGCGCTGCATTCGGTTTTGGAGAAAGCTTCACCGAGTGATACGCGTCGGGACTCATTGGCCCATCCATTGTGTTCGCCGAGCCCTGGGCGCGCGCAACGCGCGTAACCGCGAGAGTCGCCAGCGACGCGAGGAACTCTCTGCGTCCCATGGTCATACAGACTCCACTGCTTCCGGTCGGAGCGTAGTGACGTAACCGCCCTGCTTCCTGCGACGCTCGGCCTGCGGCCACATCACGATGAGTCCCCCGATCGCCATGCACGCTCCGCCAATCCAGACCCATCGCACCAGGGGATTGAACGTGATACGTATCTCGCTGGTGTCCTGGCCCACCACGCCTGCGAGCGTCACATATACGTCCTGGCTGAACGAGCCCATGATTCCGACTGCGGTCGCAGGCTGGAAGGTCGGCACCCGGTTGTTCGGGTCCGCACCCGAGAAGTACTGGCGCTTCTCGCTCGTAATCACGCCCATCGCCTCCCCATCGCGCTTAGTCTCGAGCGCCACCGCAGTAACATCACGATTGAGTACGTCATACCGCGACACACCCTGACTCGTGAAAGTCCAGTGGTGCCCGAACGGATCGGTCAGGGCCTTCGTCTCTCCCGCGTTGATCGTCAGATCGTTCTCGGACTTGAACGCGAGGCCCGCGAACGCGCAGAAGATGATGACGACTCCTGCGTGGACGATGTATCCGCCATACCGACGCCTGTTGCGGGCAACCAGCCGCACGAACGCCGTGGGTGCCGCCTCGTCGTACATCGAGCGGCGCGCGTTGACGCCCTTGTAGAACTCCTGAAGAATCGTCGCCGCGACAAAGCCCGCAAATGCGTACGCGATCAGCGCCGACGTGCTTCTCATACCCGCGGCGAACAGCAACGCTGGCGTTATAACCAAGGCCGTCGACGGGACGGCGAACTGGCGCTGCAGGTTCGCCAGGGAGGCGCGGCGCCATGCAATGAGCGGCCCGATGCCCGTCAGCAGGAGAAGCAGGAGTCCAAGTGGAACGTTGACGGCATTGAAAAAAGGTGGCCCCACCGTGATCTTCGTCCCGCGCACCGCTTCGGTGATTATCGGAAACAGCGTACCCCACAAAACACTGAACGCGATTCCGACGAGGACCAGATTATTGTAGAGAAACGCGGCCTCTCGGCTCACCATGCTCTCGAGCACGGCGTTGGCCTTGAGGTCCTTGAGCCGCGTCGTCACCAGGTACACGCTCGCGAGGATCGCCAGCCCGAGGAAACCAGCGAACCAGTTTCCCACCGGAGACTGAGCGAACGAATGCACGCTGGAGATAACGCCACTTCGCGTGATGAACGTGCCGAAAATCGAAAGCAGGAACGAGCAGATGACGAGCGTCACGTTCCACTTGCGCAGCATGCCGCGCTTCTCCTGCACCATCACCGAGTGCAGAAAGGCTGTCGTTGTAAGCCAGGGCAGCAGGCTCGCGTTCTCGACAGGATCCCACGCCCAGTAGCCTCCCCATCCCAGCTCGACATAAGCCCACCACATTCCAAGCACAATTCCCGTTGTGTTGAAAAACCAGCTCACGAGAGCCCACCTGCGCACCGCGACCAACCATTCCGCGTCGAGGCGGCGCGTGATCAACGCGGCAATCGCGAACGCAAACGGGATGCTCGTGCCCACGTAACCCAGGTAGAGATTCGGCGGGTGGATCGCCATGCCGGGATTCTGGAGCTGTGGATTCATTCCGCGGCCGTCCACGGGCAGCCAGTCAAGGCGCTCGTACGGATTCGCGCCGAAGCATAGCGTCGCCAAAAAGAAGATGGCGATGATCGCGAGCGTGCCCATGACGAACGGCATGAGCTCGCGGTTCCGGCTCCTGCTCGTGAGCACGGCGAGCGACGAGAAAAACGTGAGGATCAGCACCCAGAACAGCATCGAGCCGGCCTGCCCGCCCCAGAACGCCGTGAACAGATACGCCTTCGGAAGATTGGCGCTGGTGAACGACGCGACGTACTTGAAGGAAAAATCGTGCGTGAAGATCGCGGTCCACAATCCGAGCGACGCGAGCACGACCATCGCAAACGTTGCGTACATGCCGCGCTCTGCACTCGCCACGAGATCGCGCCGGCCGAGCGAGCCGCCAGCAAACGCGACCGTCGCAGTCCACACCGCCATCAGCAGGGCGACCCACAGCGACAGCTCACCAACAAGTATCATTGCAGGAACACTTCCAGCGCGGTCATGGCCGCGCCGGCATCAGGTCCGCACGCGCGCTGGGCGGTCCGGCGCGTTCTCATAACGTGAAGCACACTTGGCAAGCAGCGTGGTCGCGTGAAATACCTGATCGTGCCCAAGTCGTCCCTCGACCACCACATCGACGCTGTCCGTGAACGTGTCCGGCGTGATTCCGCGATAAACCACGCCGTATGTGCGGGTGCCATCGGTCATCCGGAATGAAGTCTCACGGCCACCGGGCTCACGCACGATCGAGCCCGGCACGACGCGCGCTCCAACCTTCACACCGGTACTGTAGAAGGTGGGGTCCTTCGCGACCTTGCTCGAAAGCTCAGACGGAGTCAGGTAGTACGTAGCCGTCTTGCTGATGGAACTCGCCATCAGATAGCCAGCCGCGCCCAGCACCAGCGCTCCTCCCGTCAGAAACTTCGTAGTCGCTTTCACAGCCTACAAATATAAGGCCGCAGCCAGGCGCCCACGCAGCAACGCGAGCGCCTCGTCGAGCAATTCGGCGTGCCCGGGACCATGGACCCAGCTGCTTGCTCCTGACGGGTGCGGGAGCGGAATGACGCGTGTTGCCGTGTTCGCGACAAGCACAGTGTGCTCCTTCCCGATCACCTGTTCAAGCGGAAGCTTCCCGAGGAACCGATCGATGGCAAGACGCCCCACCGGAATGACGAGCGCCGGACGGAGCAGATCTAGCTCCGCGTCGAGCCAGCGGGCGCAACTCGACTGTTCTTCCCGCGACGGCACGCGATCGCCCCTGCCGCTGGCAGCAGGGCCCGGGTAGCAGCGCGTGACCGCGGCAATGTACACGCGCTCCCTTACCTCGGGCTCACTCAGGCCGGCCTGGGCCAGCCACCGAAAGAGCGTCTTGCCCGCGCGTCCGGAAAAGGCCCGCTGACTTTCCCGTTCCACCTGGCCCGGCGCCTGCCCGACCAGCATGACCCGTGGCCTTCTCGCGAGCGAAACAATGGGCATGGCGCCAGCAACGCGATCCCCGCAATCCCTGCACGCAGAGAGCGCCGAGCGGTGAACAGCTAGTGCGCGATCAAGCCTGGCCCCGGTCATGCGGAGGGTACCCCGCTACTCGTCGTTCGTGCGGCGCCTACTCCTCCGGTCTGGGAAGTGGGCGTCAAGAAATTGTATCAGCGCGCCCTCTTCAGGAGTATGTGCGCGCGCGTCGCCGCGCCCGTTGGAGCGCGACGGCAGCTGGATTGTATCGCCGGACTTGATGTAACGCTCGATCACCACCGGGTGCACGTATGACTTTCTGCAGATCGTCGGTGTGTTGCCGAGCTCTGCGGCAACGAGTCGCACCGCCGTTGCAACGTTACGCTTCGCTTCATTCTCGGACTTGGCCGCGCCAAGATCGGCAAGCACCGTTGCGGCCCGTAGCGTGCCCCCCCACGTTCGGAAATCCTTGGCGCTGTAGGGAAATCCAGCGAGCTCCTGCAGGTACTGATTCACCTGAACGGATTCGATGTTGTGCCACTGTCCGGATTCATCCTGGTACCGAAACAGTCGCATCCCGGGTGCCGCCATGAGCGCCTGGACGAACCGCGCCAGGTCGCGGCTGACCACCGTTTGACGATGTCTGATGGATCGCTTGCCGATGTAGTCGAAGACCACGAGATCGCCGTCCACCTCGACGTGCGACTTCTTCAGCGTCGTGAGACCGAACGTGCCATTCTCTCTTGCGTAGCGGTCGTTGCCGATGCGGAAGAAGCCGTCCGAAAGAAAGCGCACCATGCCGGCGGTGACGCGTTCGCGTGTGAGTTTTCTTTTCGAGAAGTCGCGATGAATTCTGCGGCGGATCGCCGGAAGATCTCGCGCCATCTGCCGAACTCGGTAATACTTACGCGTCTGTCCGCGCTTCACTGCGTTGGGATGGTACCGGTACTGCTTTCTCCCTCGGGCGTCGAAACCCCACGCCTGGATCGCTGCCCGTTCGGTTGTTGCGATGTGCACGTCTGTCCACGCCGGCGGAATTGCCAACGCGTCGATCTGAGCCGCGCGGCGCACGCTCGCGGTTTTGCCGGTCTCACTTGCGTAGGTGAAACGGCCCCGCATTTTTCCTTTTCGCAACAGCCATGTCTGCCGCATGCTGCGGGAGCGTAAGCAAGAACGTTGCCTCGCGCCGCCCGGGCGGAATGGGGCGCGATGGGGCGCTTATATTCAGCGCATGCCCTCGTATGACTTTCTGACCTTCGAGGTGGCCGAGCGAATAGCCACGATCACGGTCAATCGCCCGGACAAGCTGAACGCTCTGAACGCAGGCACCATCGCCGAGCTTGGCGCCGCCATCGACGATGCAAGGATGCGCCAGGACGTTGGCGGAATCATTCTAACCGGCGCCGGACGTGCGTTTATCGCCGGCGCGGACATCAGCGAGCTGCAGGGCCAGTCACCATTCGTAGCGAAGGGACGATCGCGCGCTGGCCAGGAAGTTTTCAGACGCTTCGAGATGTGCCCCAAGCCGGTTATCGCCGCGGTCAACGGTTTCGCGCTCGGCGGCGGCTGCGAGCTTGCGATGGCCTGTCACATTCGCATTGCCTCCGAGCACGCAAAGTTTGGCCAGCCGGAAGTGAAGCTGGGCATCCTTCCCGGGTACGGTGGGACGCAGCGACTTCCGCGACTCGTTGGCAAGGGACGCGCTCTGCAACTGCTTATGACAGGCGAGATGATCGACGCCGAAGAAGCGCTGCGCATTGGACTCGTCAATCGCGTTGTGCATGCGGCCGAGCTTCTGGGCGCGGCGCAGCTCATGCTGCGTCAGATCATCCAGAATGCGCCGCTTGCCGTCGCGCTCTGCATCGAAGCGGTGGACCGGGGTCTCGGGATGACGCTCGAGGAAGGCCTGACACTCGAAGCGAATCATTTTGGTTTGCTCGCAGCCACCGACGACATGCAGCAGGGCATGTCGGCGTTCCTCGAAAAACGTTCGCCCAACTTCACCGGGCGCTGATGCGAGCAGTCGGGCCGTCGTTCTCAGCGTGACGGGTGCCTGAATGGCCCTCCTCGAGCGGCTCACGGTACGGGACTTCAGGAACATCCCGCGCGCTGAATTCCACTTCCCGTCCGCTGGCGTCGTCATTGTTGGAGATAACGGGCAGGGGAAGACCAACTTGCTCGAGGCAATTTACTACTTCCAGCTCGTGCGCTCACTGCGTGGCGCACGAGACGCCGACCTTGTTCGGTTGGGAACTACAGCGTTCCACCTTCACGCGACCGTAACAACCAACGGCCGTCATGAGCTGTCTGTCGGCTTCAGCCGCGGTCGCAAGAAGGTCGTGGTTGACGGAGCCGAGACGCGCCGGCTCAGCGCTGCGCTTGGTTCGCTACCGGCGACGGTTATCTCACCGCGCGACGTGGATCTCGTACGCGGCGCGCCGAGCGAGCGACGGCGATTCGTCGACATAGTGCTGGCGTTGACGTCGCCGCGATACCTGAATGCTCTGCAGCAGTACCGCGGCGCGCTCTCGCGGCGCAACGCGGCGTTGCGGGGCGTTGCGCGAGGCTCGCAGTCGCTTGAAAGCGTCGCGGTATGGGAACCTGCGCTCGCCGAGAGCGGCGCAGTTCTGCTGGCGGAGCGGGTCGCGTGGATGGAGAAGCACGAGTCGGATTTTGCGCGCCTGACCGAAGCCATAGGTGAACGCGAACCCCTGACCATGCGCTACGTTACCTCGATAAGCACGCCGCGCGACGCGCGCACGGAGCTCGCGGACGCCCTCGCCCGACGGCGCGATCTCGACGTCAGGCGCGGAATCACGCATTCCGGGCCGCACCGCGATGATGTGTCGTTGCAGATCAACGCACACGATCTGCGCGTGTTCGGATCCGGCGGCCAGCAACGCACCGCCGCGATGACACTCAGGTTGCTGGAAGCGGAAACGTTGAAGGCGCACTGCGGCGGCGACCCGGTCCTGCTGCTCGACGATCCGTTCGCCGAGCTCGACGCGCGCCGGAGCGCGCGCATTCTGGCGCTGTTGCGCGAAACGGTGACCGGACAGACGATTCTCACAGTGCCGCGCGCCGGCGACATCCCGGGCGACATGAGCTCACTTCCGCGCTGGCACTTGTCGGATGGTCACATCGTGGAAGGCCACAGCGCACCAGGTGGATTCGCTGGCCACACCACGCCCGGATTGTCGGCCGCCAGGTGAAGCCCCGACGTCCGGGACCCGAACGCATCGCTGACGCTCTGAGCGCCTATCTCAAGGAGGCGGGGCTGGACGTCCGAATGGTGCAGGCCGCGGTCGTCCCGGAGTGGGCCGCGCTTGTGGGGCACGATATTGCTGCCGTGACCGAGCCGCTGTTCGTCACGCCCGACGGGTCGCTATTCATCGCGGTGCGTACGAACGCGTGGATGACCGAGCTCCAGCTCATGGAGCCGCAGCTCGTGGAGGCGCTGAACACTGACCCCGATCGCCCCCGCGTCCGCAAGCCGCGTTTCCAGCTGGCCCGGCCCCCCTGATCGGCGCAAGTCGTTGTGGGGTAAGGATTTAGGGCGGGATGGTCGCCTTGCGGATGACACAGTATTCGGTTACATTACATAGTCTGCGGGTCAATTGATTCGGTTTTTGTTCGGCCTGCGAAATTCGCCTCTTTTTGGTCGCGTAAATGGCTGTCAAGGAAAAAACTGAAGGAAGCAATGCGTCGCACTACGACGCAGAGAACATTCAGGTTCTCAAGGGCCTCGAAGCGGTTCGGAAGCGGCCCGGGATGTACATAGGGTCGACGTCTGGTACGGGACTGCACCACCTGGTATACGAGGTGGTGGACAACTCGATTGACGAGGCGCTTGCCGGCCACGCGACCGAAATTTCCGTGACCATCCACAAGGACGACTCGATCACCGTCGTGGACGACGGTCGTGGAATTCCTGTCGACATTCACCCGACCGAAGGGCTGCCGGGCGTCGAGTTGGCGATGACCGTTCTTCACGCGGGCGGCAAGTTCGACAAGAACAGCTACAAGGTATCCGGGGGACTGCACGGCGTGGGTGTCTCCGTCGTGAACGCGCTTTCGGCGCAGCTCAAGGTATGGGTGCGGCGGGATAGCAAGATCCATTACATGGATTTCAACCGCGGAGCGACTGTAACGCGGCTAAAGGTTGTCGGCACCGCCGACAGCGACGAGACAGGAACGACGGTCTGGTTCAAGCCCGACGATCTGATTTTCACGGATCTCGTTTACAAGTACGATACGCTCGCGAACAGGATGCGTGAGCTGGCGTACCTGAACAAGGGGATCAGAATCTCGCTGACGGACGAGCGTGATGGTGTGGAGAAATCCGAAACCTTCCTTGCGCGCGGCGGGTTGCAGGAGATGGTCGCGTATCTGAACGCGCGGAGCAAGGCGCTGCATCCCGAGGTCGTCTACATCGATACCACGCACGACGACATCGGCATCGAGATCGCATTCCAGTACAACGACGGGTACAACGAAAACGTTTTCTCGTTCGTCAACAACATCAACACGCATGAGGGAGGAACCCACCTTACCGGCTTCAAGTCGGGACTCACGCGCGTGATCAACCAGTACCTGGGCCGCAGCACGATCAACAAGAAGGACAAGGATGCCACGCTTTCGGGCGACGACGTCCGCGAGGGACTCACCGCCGTTCTATCGGTCAAGGTGCACGAACCCCAGTTTGAAGGCCAGACCAAGACCAAGCTGGGCAATTCCGAGGTCGAGGGCGCGGTCAAAGTGGTGATGAACGAGCTCCTCAACCGCTATCTGGACGAGCATCCGAAGGTCGCCAACATCATAATCGAGAAGGCGATCTCGGCGTCGCGCGCGCGCGAGGCCGCGCGAAAGGCGCGTGACCTGACGCGCAAGAAGAGCGCGCTCGATGTTGGTAACCTGCCCGGCAAGCTTGCCGATTGCTCCCTGAGCGATCCGGTGCTGTGTGAGCTTTACCTGGTGGAGGGCGACTCTGCCGGCGGCTCCGCCAAGATGGGACGCAATCGCAACTTCCAGGCGATTCTTCCGTTGCGCGGAAAGATCATCAACGTCGAGAAGGCGCGCATCGACAAGGTGCTGTCGAACGAAGAAATCCGAACCATCATCACCGCCATCGGCGCGGGCATCCGCGACGATTTCACTCTTGAGTCGACACGCTACCACAAGATTATCCTGATGGTGGACGCCGACGTGGATGGCGCACACATTCGCACGCTGTTGCTTACGTTCCTCTTCCGGCAGATGCCCGAGCTGATCGAGGCCGGCTACATCTACCTCGCTCAGCCACCGCTGTATCGTGTTGCAAAGGGCAAGGAAGAGTACTACGCGTACGACCAGAAGGAGCGCGACGATCTCATTACCCGGATGGGCGGCAACGATGGCAAGACGTCCGTGAACATCCAGCGCTACAAGGGGCTCGGTGAGATGAACCCCGATCAGCTCTGGAAGACAACCATGGATCCAAATACGCGCACGTTGTTCAAGGTGAACATGGAGGACGCGGTTCTTGCAGATCAGATCTTCCAGACGCTGATGGGCGACGACGTCGAGCCACGCAGACAGTTCATTGAAGCCAACGCGAAGTTCGTGAGCAATCTGGACGTGTAGCCTTCATGCAATTGACCGGTCGCAAACGGGTGCGGTAGGTCTCCAGAACAACATATGAAAAGGGCGTCGCCACACGAGGCGGCGCTCTTTTGTCTTGCCGCCGATCCTCCAGGCCGCCGGCAATGAATTGCTCCGCAACTTCGTGTCCCGCTCATTCGCCCGCGACCTGGCTGCCCTATACTCGGCGCTCACCGACAAGAGCCGCGCTCGCGGCAGGAGTGCAACAATGGCATTAGCATATCGCCGGATCTGGTTGTTAGGGCAACTTATTCTCGCGGGAGGGATCGCCCTCCCCGCGCATGCGCAGTCGAGCGCGTCCGGATCAATCGCGATCACCGCGCGCGTCGTCACACCACTCGTTCTGATCGTTTCGCACCCCCTCGACTTCGGCAGGCTTCTCGTGTCGACGAGCAAGACAATCGCGCCAAGCGCAGCTACGAGCGGCAGATTCGAGCTTGTCGGGCAGGGCGGGTCGTCCATCAGCGTCACGCTCTCGATGCCTTCGGTCCTGAACCCCACTGCGGGTGCGAACCTGCCGATCACAGCTTGGACATACGTCGCTAGCGACGGCCCGGCGCTTACTGGCACTGCCGTATCGTTCCCCGCCGGCACCACGCCACCCATCCCGCTCACCTTCGAAAACGTCGCAGGCAGTACGAAGATGTACTTCGCGATCGGCGCGACGGCCACCGCTTCCGCCCAGGCACCCACCGGCAACTACACCGGCACCGGCCAGATCACCGCCGCGTACACCGACCTGTGATGCTGCGACTCGTCGGCGGCAGGGCCGTCACGACAGGCGCCGCATGGTGCGCACTCGGCAGGCTCGCGGGCGCGCAGGTTGCCGGCATCGGAGTCGATCCGCACATGGTGGTGCTGACGGCGGCTCGACCGTCCGGCGAGATCACAGTGATGAACCCGCACGCTTCGCGTGCGGAGTTCAGCGTCGACCTGCGCTTCGGCTTTGCGACGACCGATTCCAACGGCAAACTGACAGTCCGGCTGACAGACGGCCCTGACAGCGCAAGTGCCGCGAACTGGGTGACGCCGTACCCGCGGCAGTTCACCCTTCGTCCCGGAGGCAGTCGGACCGTCAGGCTGCTGGCTAGGCCGCCTGCCGATCTTTCGGATGGTGAGTACTGGGCGAGACTCACGGTTCACGCGCGCGACGACTCTTCACGTCCGATCGGCGACGGTGACTCCACTTCGGCGAACGTCCACATCGCGATGGAAACCGCGACCGTAATACCTGTCTTCTATCGGAAAGGCGCCGTATCGACCGGCATAACTGTAAGTGCACTTGAGGCGACAGCCATGCGCAACGGAATCGGCGTAGAAGCTACACTCACACGCACTGGTAACGGCGCGTTCATTGGCACGGCGCACCTGATGGTTCGCGACTCGGCTGGCAACACTGTCGCAGTCGTCGAGCGACAGATCGCCGTTTACAGAACTATGCGACCGCGCTGGTCGATAGCACTGCCCGCGAGCGCGAGCGGCCAGCGATGCTCGGTCGCGCTCAGGCTATCTACGAACCGCCGGGACGTTCCACGAAACCTCATTGTGCAGTCGGCAGCAGCAGAGACAGTCGTTGCCGTCGTAAAGGATTCACTGCCGTGAGGCTACAGGGAGCAGACGGAACGCTACGTAAGGATTTCTACGTCGGCGCCGGTGATGCGATACGACACGAGTGGCAGCATGCTCACAGACCCGTCGTCGATCGAAATGGCGTCGTTCAGTATTGCGTTTCCGATCTCAGCGCCTGCTTCATCCGCCGCGTGGACGATTGCCATAACGTCTCCGGCGCGAACGCGCGCGTTGGGCTTCACGAAGATTTCGAACCCGACGCGGGGATCGACGGTGTCGCTCATCTTTCGCCGTCCACCCCCGAGCGCGACCACGCCGTGGCCAATCTCGCGCGGCGATACCTTCTGCACGACGCCTTCGCGCGATGCACGATATTCCCTTCGCACGGGCGCGACAGGCAGGCGCGACACGTCGTCGACAACGCGCGGGTCGCCGCCCTGAGACTCGATTACGGAACGAAAGCGAGTGGCCGCGCGGCCGCTCGCGATCGCGTCGCGCATCATTACATGCGCGTCGCCTCGATCAGGAGCGACTCCAGCAAGCACGAGCATCTCTGCGCCGAGGGCGTACGTCACCGTCGCGAGGTCGTCGGGCGGGGCGCCGTTCAGAAACTCGATGGACTCACGCACCTCAATCGCGTTGCCGCATGCGATTCCGAGCGGCCTGTCCATCGCGGTGACAAGCGCGACCACCGGGCACCCGCGATCCCCGCCAAGCTCGATCATCGTTCGCGCAAGCTCGATCTCGCGATCCAGCTCTGGCAGGAAAGCGCCGGATCCGCTCTTGATATCGAGCACAAGCCCGGTGAGACCTTCTGCCAGCTTCTTACTCATAATGCTCGCCGCGATCAGCGGAATCGCTTCGACTGTCCCCGTTGCGTCGCGGAGTGCGTACAGCTTCTTGTCCGCCGGAGCTATCTCGCCGGTCTGACCGATCAACGCGCAGCCGATCGCCGCGACTTGCGCGCGCGCTGCTGCGAGCGACAGGTTGGTTCGGAACCCGGGAATCGACTCAAGCTTGTCCAGCGTTCCGCCGGTGTGGCCCAGTCCGCGACCGGACATCATGGGCACCGCCACACCAAGCTCCGCGATCAACGGCGCAAGAATGAGCGAGGTCTTGTCGCCCACTCCTCCCGTCGAATGCTTGTCGAGTCGTGGAACCGCCACGTCGGACAGATCGAGCCGGGCGCCGCTTTGCAGCATGGCGTCGGTCAGTGCCTCTGTTTCCGCGCGCGTCATTCCGCGGAAGAATACTGCCATGAGTAGCGCGGAAAGCTGGTAGTCGGGTACCGCGCCTGATGAGTATGCGTCGATCAGCTCCCGCCATTCGGTGGCGGAGAGACTCCCCCCGTCGCGTTTACGCTCGATGAGCCGCGGAACGATCATGGGGGTATTTTAAGCAGCTTCAACCCGATTGGAGATATCCGCTAATGATTGGAAAGCTCGCAGTGACAGGATTCGCCGCGATCGTCTGCGTGGCACCGCTGCACTCGTTGAGTGCCCAATCGGCTGCCGAATGGCTGACACGTGGCAACACAGCGTACGACGCCCGCGATGCGGGCGAGGCCGTCGCCGACTACGAGAAGGCGCTGGCCGTAGAACCCGGCAATTACGAAGCGCTGTGGCGAATCGCGCGCGGACAAGTTGATCTCGCCCAGGCCGAGCCGGACGCGGACAGAAGGGCCGCCATGTACCGCACTGCTCAGGAACAGGCCACAAGAGCGGTCGCCGCCAATCCCAACGGCGCCGATGGGCATTTCGTGCTCGCCGAGTCGCTGGGACGCATGGCTCAGACGATGGGGTCGCGGGATCGAGTCAAGTACGCCGGCAAGGTCCGTGATCAGGCGATGGAATGCCTCCGGCTCGATTCCAAGTCTGCGCCCTGCCTTCATGTGATGGGCGTCTGGAACGCAGAGATCATGAGACTCAACGGCTTCGCGCGCATGATCGCTCGCAATTTTCTTGGTGGATCGGTCTTTTCGGAAGCGAGCTGGGCGAATGCGCGGCGCTACCTGGAACAGGCCGTGTCACTCGAGCCACGGCGGATTGTTCACCGGCTGGACCTCGCGAGAGTTTACGCGGACATGGGCTTGACCGCGCAGGCGAGGACGGAGTACCAGTCAGTTATCGCGGGTGAGGTCATCGACTACAATGACCCCAGGTACAAGACCGAGGCCGCAGCAGAGCTGAAGAAACTCGGATAGCCGCGCGGCGCTCTAGCGATCGAAGTCTGGCTGCTGATCGCGACTGACGCTGTTTTTCCGGCGCGCGGCCTTCCGGAGCTCGTCGCCGAGCTGCTGCCACGGGCTTGTTTTCCACGGTCGGTTCCGGCGCAGGCTACGGGTGAGGGCGAGTCGCGTATGCGCGCCTGACTGCGGGGCCAACAGCAGTGCAACGCCCATCCCTAGCACCGCACCTGCTGCGACGCCAGCGCCAACGAGCGCGGCCGATCGCCAGTTTGGCTCGATGGCGTATGGGCGTCCGCGCGGCCGGATCCCGGGCCGCGAAGTTGGCCGTTCTGCTGACGCTAGCGGCGAACCGGTACTGCCGGAGCCGATCCAGGACCGCTTGAGTCGGCCGCCAAATGTTTCTTCGGGTGAGTCCTGTATCGTATCCATTTTCGCTTGGGTTGGACCGGGCGTGGTAAGAATCTTGCCTGCAAGGCGTGCAATACCCGTGCGAGGAGTGGATGACTGATTCTGGCAAGTTGGTGTTGCTCGTAGAAGACAACGAAGACAACCGGATCGTCTACTCGACGATCCTCAAGCATTTCGGCTATAGCGTCATCGAGGCTCTGAACGGGGAGGAGGGAATCGCCCAGGCGCGTTCCCGACAGCCTGATCTGATCCTCATGGACATCTCCATACCTGTGATCGATGGGTGGGAGGCGACGCAGGTTCTGAAACACGACCCGGCGACGAAGCGCATCCCCATCATCGCGCTCACTGCGCACGCGCTCGCGTCCGATCGCGAGAAAGCCATGGAGGTTGGATGCGACGGCTATCTTGCCAAGCCCTGCGAGCCTCGCGCGGTGGTCGCCGAGGTGCAACGGTTTCTTGGTCGTCCAGATGCTGGATGAGCAGCCCAAGCGGATCCTCGTTGTAGACGATCACCCCGACAACATCATGGTTCTCCGCGCGCGGCTCGAGGCGCGCGGGTACCTCGTCGATGAGGCAGAGGACGGTGAGCAGGCGCTGGAGCGGGTTTACTCGTCGCCGAAGCCGGACCTCATTCTGCTTGACGTCATGATGCCGAAGATTGACGGAATGGAGGTTGTTCGTCGCCTCAAGAGCGATGCTGCGCTGCCCTTCATTCCAGTAATCATGCAAACGGCGCTGGACTCTACAGAGAGCATGGTGCAGGGTCTGGACGCGGGTGCGGACGACTACATCGCCAAGCCGATCAATTTTCGTGAGCTCGATGCGCGAGTGAAGTCGCTCCTTCGGATCCAGTCGTTGCAGGCATCACTCGCACAGCGTGAGCGCGAGCTCTCGGCGGCCAACGCGCAGCTTCAGGTTCTGTCCAGTACAGACGCGCTGACTGGTGTTGCCAACCGGCGGTCTCTGGAGGAGCGGCTGCACGAGATGTGGGAGTATTCACAACGGCTCCACGAGCCGCTGTCGCTCGTGATGTGTGACATCGATCACTTCAAGCGCGTGAACGACGAGTACGGTCATCCGGTTGGCGACGCTGTATTGCAACAATTCGCACAGGTCATCCAGGCGGAAGCTCGCGAGATAGATCGCGTTGGCAGGTACGGTGGAGAGGAGTTCGTGCTGCTGCTACCCGGCACGGTACTCGACGCAGCTGTAACATTCGCCGAGCGCATCAGGGAGCGTGTCGAAAGCCGCGAGTTTGCATACGGCGAAGGCAAGTCGCTCCACCGTACGATGAGCTGTGGCGTGGCAGCGTGGCCGCACCCGCTCATCTCGGACCAGGAAGCGCTGATCAGAGCTGCAGATGAGGCGCTCTACGTTGCCAAGGAGGCAGGGCGCAATCGCGTCGTTCGATTCGACAGCCGCGAGTTCAATGAACACACCGCGCAGACGGGAAGCCAAAACGGAGCAGCCTAGAGACGACGCGTCGCCGGCACGCCGTGCCGGCGTACTGCGTGACATGCTCAACGACGCGTCGCACAAGTACTACGTGCTGGACCGACCGTCCCTCAATGACGCGGAGTACGACGCGCTGTTTCGCGAGCTGCAGCAACTGGAGTCTGGCCATCCCGAGCTGAGGACGAGCGACTCTCCAACCTTGCGCGTGGGCGCCGAACCGCAGAGCGCACTCGAAAAGCACGCGCATTCCATTCCCATGCTCTCACTGGCGAACGCGTTCGATGACAACGAGCTGCGGGCGTGGCAGGAGCGGCTGGTGCGCATCGCTGGAGACGAGATCATTCACTCCGGATACTCCGCGGAGCTCAAGATCGACGGTGCCGCGGTGAGCCTTACGTATGACGACGGCGTCCTCGTGGTTGGAGCAACCCGGGGCAACGGTACTATCGGCGAAGATGTCACCGCAAATCTCCGCACGGTCCGCGACGTGCCACTCCGGCTGATCGGCGCGCCACCCGGCCGCATCGAGATCCGCGGCGAGATCTATTTTCCGTTCGACCAGTTCGAGCGGATGAATCAAGCGCGCGTCGCAGCCGGCGAGCCCGTGTTCGCCAATCCGCGCAACGCCTCGGCAGGAAGCCTGCGTCAGCTCGACCCCGCGATCACTGCATCCCGGCCACTCCGGTTTTTCGGATACGCCGTGGCATTCGACGATCCCGCGAAGCTCCCTTTTTCGACCCAAACCGAGCTGCTGAAGGCGCTCCGTGCATGGGGGATCCCCGTGGCACCCCATGCACTGCACTGCGACGGTATGGACGCAGTCACTGCGTGGGCCCACCGGGTCGAACACCAACTTCGCTCGCAGCTGAACTTCGCGATCGACGGTGGGGTCGTGAAGGTCGAGTCGCTGCGCCTTCAGGATGATCTGGGTGTGATCGGCGGACGCGAGCCGCGCTGGGCAATCGCGCGCAAATTTGCCCCCGACATCGGCGAAACCCGACTGATCGCAATTGAGGTGAACGTAGGTCGCACGGGACAGCTCAATCCTTACGCGGTTCTCGAGCCTGTCGAGATCGGCGGTACAACAGTGCGTCTTGCAACGCTTCACAACGAGCAGCTCGTGCGCGACAAGGATCTCCGTGTCGGCGACGTAGTGCAGGTCAAGCGCGCAGGTGATGTGATACCGCAGGTCATTGGACCGGTTCCAGACCGCCGCGCCGGCAACGAACGCGAATGGCGCATGCCGTCACGATGCCCTGCGTGCAACACACCCGTCGAGCGGGATGCGGATCTCGCCGCAATCTATTGTCCCAACGTGTCCTGCCCGGGACGGCAGCTGGAGGCCATGGTTTACTTCGCATCGCGCGGCGCGATGGACATCCGGGGACTCTCCTATGCCCGCATCGACCAGTTGCTCAAGGCCCGCGTTGTAACGGATGTGGGCGACTTGTACGCGCTCGGCCTCGACGACTTTCTTGCACTGGACGGTTATCAGAAGAAGAGCGCCGCCGCGCTTGTGGCGGCCGTCGACGCATCGCGTTCGCGTCCTTTGTCCAATCTGCTCACTGCACTTGGCATTCCGCACGTGGGAGAGGCCGCTGCCCGGCTTCTAGCGCGCCACTTTGGAACTATGCAGGCACTCGGCGGTGCCAGTGCGGAACAGATCGAGGCGATTCGCGGGCTGGGCGGTGTGATCGCTGAATCGGTCGCGAGCTTCTTCCACGATCCGTCCGTGCGCAGACTGATCGCCAAGCTCGAGCGAGCCAAAGTGAACATGGACGAGCCCAAATCCGGCGCCACATCCGGCAACCTGACCGGCCAGACTGCCGTGATCACAGGAACGCTACCTACCCTGTCGCGCTCACAGGCGGTGGCCGCAATCGAATCCAACGGCGGGCGCGTCACGAGCTCGGTATCGAAGACCACGACCTTCGTGCTTGCCGGGACCGATCCAGGCAGCAAATTAGACAGGGCGAACGCACTCGGCGTTCCGATAATTGACGAAGCGACGCTATTCAACCGGATCGGAAATAGAGAGTGAACGACATGCCAAGTGCAGCGCCTCAACTGGTTTCCGTCCCACCCGACGCACTTCTCGCTCTGCGCAAGGCTCTCCTTGCGCGGCCGGATCTCGACACCGTAATCACTTTGCGAGATGCGGCGTACGCTGGCGGCGACGCCATGTACGACGCATTCCGCGAGTATTCGGCGAGCACGGGCCACGCGACTCTGCAGTCGCTACCGGTTCAGAAATTTTTTGAGCAAGCTGGCGAGTTCTTCACTTCCGCTGGATGGGGCAGAACAACTTTCGCGGAATCGGCCGGCGCGTTCTGCACCGTGGAAATCGAGGGATGCTGGGAAGCGGATCCGGACAGCCAACCCGACCCGCGGGGATGTCACCTCACGGTCGGTGTCATCGGCGCCTTCCTCGGCAAGTTCGCCGACTACCCGGTGGCGGTCCTGGAGGTCGAAGGGCCGGCCACCGACAGCGAGCGGTGCAGATTCCTGGCCGGAAGTATCCAGATGATCAGCGCCTACTACGCCGAGCACTCCTGACGAGAGCGTGATCTGATCACGCCCCGAGCAGCTCCCTGTAAGTGGGATTGGGCACGAGCGCACCATCGATGATCACCTCGCGGTCCCAGGGGAGTACTACGGCGCTCTCGGTAGCCAGAGCATGATAGTCAGGCTCGTAGGCGCCGGTCCGGAAACAAACAGCTGTCCGTACCTCGACAGCCCCCGCATGCTGCAGCGACGCGATCGCGACCCGCATTGTGTCTCCTCCATCGCACGTCTCGTCGACAATCAACACGCGGCGGTTTCGGACCTGAGGCGGAGCCTCACCAAACACTGCGGGGGTGGACCGAACGGTTTCGGCGTGGTACTTACGGCTCACCAGGATCGAATGGAAGTCGCATCCGAGCATCGCGGCAACCACGGCCCCGGGGACCACCCCCGCGGTCGCAACGCCCACGACGACGTCCGGCTGGTACGCGCGCGCCACTTTGAGCGCCAGTCCGCGAGAGAGCTCGCCAAAGAGCGGCCACTCCACTAGGAGCACTCCCCGCGCGGGGTCGATGTTTGTACGCCGAGGCATGCGGGCAAGCTAGCCCGGAGCGCGCGTCCTCGATAGCTTCCCCTCATGTCGTTCTGGAGCCGGCTCACGGGCAAGTCAGCGTCACAAAAGCCGCAGAAGCTGGACTATCTGAGCGAGGCGCTGGCGCTCGAGCGTCAGGGCGACTATGACGCTGCGCTCACGTCGTACAGGTTGGCTATGCGGGATCAGCCAAGCAATTTCAAAGTGCTCCAGAACATGGCGATCGCGTACACCAAGATCGGTCAGCCGGAGCAGGCGATCCGGTGTTACCGTGGCGCGCTCGCGATTGAGCCGCGGCTCGCCGGCGCTCATTACGGTCTGGCATTTCTGCTGCTAAAGCGCGGCGACGTCTCTGACGCGGCATACCATCTGGATGCGTTCCTTCTCGATGCGCCCAAGAGCGACGAGGCCGGCCGCTGGGTGGCGCACGCGCGGGAGACGCTGGATGCCCTCCGCACGACGGGCGCGGGCTCTACCGATGGCCAGTCGAACCAGGAGCTTGCCGACCACGACCTGCCCATGGGTCAGTCGGCAGGGGACTCCGAGTAAGTGGGCTCGGTTCTCGCCGTCGTCAGCCAGAAGGGGGGCGTTGGAAAGACGACGACCGCCGTCAACCTCGCAGCTGCCTTCGCCCGGCGTGGGCTCAAGACGCTCATAGTGGACGTTGATCCCCAGGGAGCGGTCCGGTACGGCGTAGGGTTGCGGAAAGACCACTCCGTACACGGGTTCGCAGATTATTTGAGTGGTGAATGCCCGCTTCGGGACGTGATTCTTCCGACTTCGCTCCCGTGGTTGCGCGTGATCCTCGCAGGATCCGTGAGCGACCAACCCGATCACCTTGCATACCAAAGCCTCGTCGCTGATTCTGACCTGCTTCCTGAACTGCTCGAGACTGCGCGCCAACGCTGCCATGTGGTAGTCGTCGACACGCCTCCCGGACTCGGCCCGATCACGCACAAAGTGCTGCTGGGAAGTCAGCATGTAGTAGTTCCGTTGCAGTGCGAGCCGCTGGCCCTGCAGACAACACCGCAGATTCTTCGCGGCATCCAGAGCGTGGTCGAGATCAACGACCAGCTGATACTGGACGGTCTGATTCTTACCATGTACGAAGCGGCGAACCCTGCGAGCGAACGAGTTGTGGAATATGTGCGACAGCACTTGCCGGCAAATATTGTCTTCCGCCAGCTTGTCCCGCGCACGATCGCGGCAGCCGACGCGTTTGCCGCTGGCCAACCAGTTGTCACCCGCAGTCCGACCGACCCTGCCGCTCAAGCTTACATCAACATTGCCACGTCGCTCGTGGAGAAGATGGATGGCTGACGCGAGGGTCATGTTAGTGCCGCGAGCGAGGCGCGTCACGGCGACCTGCATCCTGATCGGCGCGGGGGTTCTGGCGCTGGCGTGCGCGGAATTCAGTACCGATCCGAAAGTGGTGGCGTCTATCGCGATGAATCCGCTCCCGTCACCGTCAATCGTCGCGAACGATTCGCTGCGCGACTCGCTCGGCATCGCGCAACCGCTGAGCGCAACTGTGTACAATATCCAGGGCAATGCGCTTCAGGGGATTCCGATCCGATTTACACTCCCCGATTCCGGCGCCACTGTTGACAGCGTGCGCGGCTTCGTCGTAGCGGACACTGCGCGTAGCACGGCCGTCCGGCTTATCGTTGCAGCCGGGTCTCTGCAGGCGGCACCCGACACCGTCTACATCGTGCCCGCACCTGACTCCGTAGCGCCGCTCAACGCCGTAGATTCGCTGCTCTACTCGCTCACGGATACGACTGCCACCCTCTCCAATCCATTGCAGTTGCAGTTGTTGCACAGGCTCGGAGCGGCGGCTCCCGTGCCAGTCCGTTCATATCTTGTCAGCTACGCAATCACCTATCCGAGTGACACCGTCCTCGCGCAGCTGATGTCGCGCGACGGTTCACGAAGGTCGAGTCTCGACACCACCGCGTCGGACGGAACGTCGGCGCGACGTATACGCATCAGACAATTGAGCCTCAAGAGCGCGACTGATTCGGTGATCGTCACCGCAACCGTGCGGTATCACGGTTTGCCGATAACAGGAACTCCTCTCCGGTTCGTCCTGAGAATAAAACCGCACCCGTAGACCCACCCGTAGGCTCACCCGTCAGACAGGAGACGCGAATGCTACAGGCAGACGGTGGTCCGGGGCCGGCCGCGGGTACTCTCACCGAGTTGTACTTCGACGCCGTCGATAAGTTCGACAAGCCGGATGCGCTGCAAGCCAAGATCGGCGGTCGCTTCGAGCCCATATCGCACCGGGTGATGGCGGAACGCGTGCTGCATCTCTCGTTCGCGCTCCGCGGGATCGGCGCTACGGTTGGCGACCGCGTCGCGATACTGTCGGAGAACAGGCCGGAGTGGGCCATCGCGGATTACGCATGCATCACGGCTCGAGTTACGGATGTCGCGGTGTACCCCAGTCTTCCGGCGGCGCAGATCGAGTACATCCTGCGAGACTCTGGTGCCATCGCGATCTTCCTCTCTGGCCGGGACCAGGCGCTGAAGGTCGCCTCGGTACGAGCGCGGCTGCCGGCGCTCAGGTGCGTGGTCAGTTTCGACGCGGTAACGCCAGAGCTGGCCGATATGACGCTCGCGGAATTCGAGCGGCAGGGGGCGGCGGCCTTACCCACCGACGCTCGAACGACTCACCGCGCACTCGCACTGACGGCGAAGCCGGATGACGTGGCGACGTTCCTTTATACCTCCGGCACTACAGGCGAGCCGAAAGGCGTGATGCTGACGCACGACAATATCCATTCCAACGTGAAGTCCGTCTGCGATGTCATTCCATTCGTGAAAGACGATGTCTGCCTGAGTTTCCTCCCGCTCTCGCACATCTTCGAGCGCACTATTGGCCACTATCTCATGTTCAGCACCGGCACATCGATCGCGTACGCAGAGTCGACACTAACCGTGCCAGAAAACATGCTCGAAGTGCGTCCCAGCCTCATGGTTTCGGTGCCGCGGTTGTACGAGAAGATGTATGCGCGCGTGATCGAGAGCTCGGCGTCCGGTGGCGCAATGAAGAAGCGACTATTTTCCTGGGCGCGCGCGGTCGGTGAAGACGCGGCAGATGTCCGGCTCGCGCGCGGTGAAGCCCGCAGCCGCCCTTCTCTTCGCTACCAGATAGCCGACCGGCTCGTCTTTTCGAAGATTCGCGCGCGCACCGGGGGCCGCTTGCGTTTCTTCATATCTGGGGGTGCGCCGCTCTCCACCGGGATCGCCAGATTTTTTTATGCAGCTGGCCTGCCAATTCTCGAAGGGTACGGCCTCACCGAGACGTCACCCGTCATCACCTGCAACACTCCCGCGCGCACGAGGATTGGGAGCGTCGGAACGCCCGTCGCCGGCGTCTCTGTTGCGCTCGCGGAGGACGGTGAAATTCTGACGCGCGGCCCCAACGTCATGCTCGGCTACTACAACAAGCCTGAAATGACTGCCGACGCGATCGACCCGCAGGGTTGGTTTCACACGGGTGATATCGGCGTGCTTGACAATGGCTTCCTGACGATCACCGATCGCAAGAAGGATCTGCTGGTGACCGCCGGCGGCAAGAACGTCGCCCCGCAACCGATCGAAGCACGCATGAAGCGCAGCAAGTTTGTTGCGGAAGCCGTTCTCATTGGCGATCGGCGCAAGTTTCCGATGGCGCTAGTCGTCCCCGATTTCGACCAGCTCGAGCGTTGGGCGCGCTACAAGAGACTCGCTTTCGCCGATCGTGCGACGCTAATCTCCCTGCCGGAAGTGCGCGCCAAGATGGAGCACGAAACGCTCGGCGACCTTGGCGATCTCGCGAGCTTCGAGGTGCCCAAAAAAATTGCGCTGCTTCCCAACGATCTGTCTGTGGATCGTGGCGAGCTCACGCCAACTCTCAAGGTCAAGCGGCGCGTTGTGGACGAGCACTACAGGAGCATGATCGATTCGGTGTATGCGGAGGCCGAGAAGGTGGGCTCAGCGCCGGTGAAGCGCCACTAGTGGTCCGCGTTTCTGACCGACCCAGATCGAGTGATCGCGTGCTAGCTCCTCGACCTGCGACGGCACAGACGACGACGCGGGCGCGACGACTCTGCCGCCCGGTGCAATCGCGTTGACCGAAATTTCGATACTTTCATCGGACCACTCCTCGCCAATCGCGACGCCGTGCAGGTGACAGGCCGCAAACGGTAGACGGCTGCCGCAATGGATGCGTGCGACGCGCTCCGACTCCGCGACCGGATAGCGTGGATTAAGTGCGAAGACCCGCGCGCCCACCATTTCGGCGAGCTCGGCTGCGTAGGGCGCCCATGACCCTGCAAGCGCGACTGTCGCGCCGTCGCTTACGGCGAGAAACGCGCCGAGCCTCGTGGCGGCGTTCGGGTAACGTTCGAAAGCTTCAGGAGACGCGCGGTGAGTTGCTTCCGCCTCGTCGAACCAGACAACGCCATCCGTTATGCGATACTCCCGGAGGCACGACGGACACCCCATCGTCCCCTCGACGACAAAGCGCCCTTCTCGCCTTGTTATCGCCGTGACGAGGGGAATCTCGGGATGGGCGGCCACGCATCGGAGTCCGTCGAGCAACTCGATGTACATTCGGTTCAGTACCTGTCAGGCATGCGAAAGTCGTAGCTCGTCGATGTTCACCGCGGGCGACTGTGTCACGGCAAACAGCACTGCTGAAGCGACGGCGTTTGCGGAAAGCATGGTGGAGCGATCCGGCATAGCGCGATCATCGCCGAATGAAATGCCATTCCACATCGCGGTATCCACCGGACCGGGCGACACGAGAGTTGCGCGGACGCCCGAACCTTTCAACTCGTCGCGAAGCACCTCGTGCATCGCTCGCAGTGCGAACTTGGCCGGCGAGTAGGCGCCGTTCTCCGGGAAGACCGCGCGATCTGCTACAGATCCCAGCGTGAGAAAGTGCCCGCTTCCCCGGGCGCGCATCGCTCCGATGAATTCCCGAACTACGAGAAATGGCGCGACCAGATTCGTGTCCAGAACGTTCCTGAAGACGGCCGGCGACATCGCATCAAGCTTCGCGACGGCAAAAATTCCGGCATTGTTCACGACGATATCGGGAGCACCGTTGAATGCGGTCGTTACGGTCAGGGCCATCTGACGCACTCCAGGCTCGTCGGTGAGGTCGCAAGAGAGCGCGATGCTTCCTTTGCCGAGCTCGCTTGCGAGTTGCTCAAGCGGAGCCGTGCCCCGTGCCACGAGCGCCAATCGCGCGCCCTCACCGGCAAGCGCCCGGGCGACGGCGGCGCCGATGCCGCGAGACGCGCCCGTGACCAGCGCCGTCCGGTCCCGGAGCGCGCCGCTCAGAGCGTCGACCCGCCCTGGATGAGTCGGAGAAACTCGTCCCGCGTCTTGGAATCGTCTCGGAAGCTCCCGAGCACGGCTGACGTCACCGTCTTGGAATTCTGCTTCTGTACGCCGCGCATCATCATGCACAGGTGCGCCGCTTCGATTACAACGCCGACGCCGCTCGGCCTGAGCACATCCGTCAGGGCCTGCGCGATGTCCACGGTGAGCCGCTCCTGCACCTGCAGACGGCGGGCAAATATGTCCACGACCCGAGCGAGTTTGGAAAGTCCGACAATTTTTCCGTTCGGGATGTACGCGATGTGCGCCTTACCAAAGAAGGGGAGCATGTGGTGCTCGCACATGGAGTAAAGCTCGATATCCCGCACCAGGATCATGTTGGAATGCTGTTCCTCGAACATCGCGTCACCGATCACCGACCGCGCATCCTCCTGATATCCACGCGTTAGAAACGACATCGCTCGCGCGACACGCGCCGGCGTCTTGAGCAACCCTTCCCGATCCGGGTTTTCGCCGAGTAGCAGTAGCTGCTCACGTACGGTGTTCGCGTAGTCCGCAAGATCGGCCTCAGATGCGCCCGCGGGAATGGCCTCATCCGCATCGAGCGTGTTCGCGAAATCAGCGGCCATCGTATTCCACATAGTTGTTCTCCGTCTCCCAGAGCACCAACCGGCTGAGCCGGCCGGTCATGATCGCCCCATCCAGTATGCGCCAGATCTGCACTATAAGGTTCTCCGCAGTCGGGATAACGCCCTCCATGAAGGCGACATCGACGTTGAGGTTGTGATGGTCAACGACGTCGACAACCTCTCGCCGCACCAGGATTTTTAGCGCAGCCAGGTCGAAGACGTAGCCGGTGTCCGGGTTCACCTCGCCGGTGACTGAGACATCCAGGGTGTAGTTGTGTCCGTGACCGTGCGGGTTGTTGCACTTCCCGAAAAGACGGTTGTTTTCTTCCGGAGAAAACGCCGGGTTGTGAACACGGTGTGCGGCATTGAACTTCAACCGCCGTGTGACTGTGACCGTTGGCATGCGCCCTCCGAACGCAAAAACTCCGTCGTGGCTCGAAGCCACGACGGAGGTCGGAGCGAAGAGGATTTTTGAAGCCCTGTCGAAACAATGAGGCTCTCACCCACACTTTCCGCCTTCCCCGCACTGGGGCGTGACGTCGGCGCAGTTTATCGATCCCACGTGAAGGACTTATCGGCTCAAAAACTGAGCTCTCCACCCCGATAGAAACCGCGTAACTTACTACTCGGGAAAGCTACAGGTGGTTCCGCATTCGGTCAACGGATTTCGAAGGTATGGATCTAGGTATACTGGCAGCGCTGATCATGCTCGTGATTTGGGCAATCTGGACGTTCGCACTGAATGCACCCGGCTGGGCGCATATTCTCCTTACGGCCGGGATGTTCCTGCTTTTCTATCGCATCGTCGTCCGCGGTACGCCAGGCTATCCGAGCGGCCGAAAGGGCTAGGCAGTGTTTGAAGATGCCGCGTCGCGGAGCGCGCGGGGGTCAGTCGCGGAACAGCCGCTGCCGCAATTGTCCGGAGCACCGGGAGGCGACCGTCGCGTCATCGTCACCGGTGCAGCGGGATTCGTCGGTGGTTACGCGTGCCGCGCTCTGGCCGCGGACGGATGGCATGTTGTCGCCCTCGTGCGCAACGCCGCCAGGGCCGCCGAGCGGCTCGGGCACATGCCAATCGAGATTCGCGTCGGTGATCTCATGGACCGCGCCTACCTGCGAGCGGCTCTGGATAGCGCGCACGCAGTCGTTCATCTCGCGGCGGTCGCAATCGAGCGAGACGGAGACTCGTATCAGACCGCGAACGTAGATACGACGGCCGCCGTTCTCGATGCCGCGCAATTAGCGGGCGTACGGCGATTCGTGCACATGTCTCAGAACGGCGCCGACAGCGCGTCGCCGTTCCGTTTCTTGCAGAGCAAGGGAATTGCGCAGGACATGGTTCTGGCTACCGGCCTGAAATCGGTCATACTCAGGCCGTCGGTGATCTTCGGTCCCGAGGACGCCTTCGTCAACGTCATCGCTCGGATTGCGCGGCTGACACCCGTCATCCTGCCGCTGCCGGGCGGCGGCCGCTCGCTGTTCCAGCCGATCGCCGTCGCCGACGTTGCGGCCGTGGTCGCGCGTGCGCTCTCGGACGACTCACCGCCGTCGGGTGTGTTCGGGCTGGGTGGGGTCGCCGCCCTCTCACTGCGCGACATCGCCGCTCGTGCGCTTGTCGCAATGAACCTGTCGCGCACGATCGTCGGCGTCCCGACGGCGATGATGCGGCCGCTGGTCGCCGCCCTGAGTCAACTGCTGCCGAGACTGCCGGTCACGACAGAGCTGCTCGACACTCTCGCGATCGACAATATCGTGGCAGATAACTCAATCACTTCCGTGTTCGGCATCACGCCTGTTCCGTTTGCACCTGAAGAGCTGCTCTATCTCAAGCGAGTAACGGCGGCCAGCGCTTTCCGGTCGCTCTTCCGCGCCTAGGCACTCGCCGGAACGACGGCCAGTGCATCCGAGACGGCATCGAGGCACGCGTTCAGGCCGTCCACGGTGTGCTCCCCCATGTGGCCGATCCTGACGGTGGTTCTTCGCAACGCCCCGTAACCCGGCGCAATCGTGAACCCACGCTCGGCGACCGCCTGAGCGAGAGCATCCGAGTGGAGGCCGCCCGGCAGCGTCACCACTGACACGGTCGGCGATCGAGCACCTGCGCGAGCAAGCAGATCAATCTCCACGCCGGTCGTGCATCGTGTGCGCGCCACCCACGATTCCATCTGGACGCGCATTGCTTCATGACGCGCCCATCGGTTGCCGATCCCTTCGCTCCGTATGTTCTCCAATTGTCGCGCAAGCGCGAAGAACAGCGAGGCGGCAGGCGTGCTTGGAGTCTCGCAATTCCGTGCGTGCCGATCCAGCTCCACAAGGTCGAGGTACACACCGCGGCCCGTCATTCGGGATGCGCCCGCAAGGAACGCCTCCGACGCCACTGCAAACGAGAGACCCGGAGGAGCCGCGATCGCCTTCTGCGATGCGCTGACAACGCAGCTGAGCTTCCACCCGTCAGTCGCCAGAGGTGCGCCGCCTACGCCACTCACGCTATCGACGATGATCGCGACTCCAGCGCGCTCCGCGACCTCGGCGATGGCTGACACATCGGTCAGCGCGCCCGTTGACGTCTCGCTGTGCACCAGCGACAACGCTGAATACGATGCGCGCCCGAGTGCGTCGCGCACGATTTCCGAGCTAGGGACGCCCCCCGCCCGGATAACCAGCGTGTTCACTTCTCTGTCGCACGCGCGCGCTATCGTCACGAAGCGCTGCGCGAAACCTCCGTTCACCAGTGCAAGTAGGCGTCCCGGCGGCGCAGCACGGAGCGCGGCTTCCATCATCGCCGTTCCCGAGCCTGTCGCGATGTACACCGGCCGATCAGTCTGAAATACTTCGCGAAGTCCGATCTGCATCTGCGCATACATCTCGCGAAACTCGGCCGAACGGTGCGGAATGGGCTGGCGTAGCATCGCCGCGAGCACATCCCGTGCTACTTCGGTCGGTCCTGGAAAGAAGTTCCGACCCGTGACCAATTCAGATTTCCCAGTTGGACAGCACCACTCCGTCGTCCGGCGTCGGCTCCGGGAATCCGGCCAGCGTCATGCGCA
>JALYTX010000130.1 GCA_030854055.1 Gemmatimonadota bacterium
GCTGTACGAAGTGGGTATGTCGCTCGGGTTCAGGCACGTCGAGTCTGGCCCGCTGGTACGCAGCAGCTACCATGCATGGGGACAGGTTCAGGCCGCAGGAGTGGGGTGAGCCGCATTCTGAACTGCGCTTGCGCTACCCACACTCATTTTCCGCACGACAACTCGCACCGCTCGCTGCCCCGTTGAACAGAACGACAGACGCGCGCATGATCCTGGAACACGCAGGCGGCTCGTTTGAGTCGCAGCTGGTAGTACCACCTGCACGTATAAACGCTATGGCTAAGAAAAACACATCTGCAATCGCGGCGCAGCCGGAGCGCGAAGCGTCGCTCGGCTATCTCCACTTGATGCTTCTCCAGCGCCGTTTCGAGGAGAAGTGCGCTGAGGCATACGCGATCGGAAAGATTGGAGGCTTCTGCCATCTTTACATCGGTCAGGAAGCGGTTTCGACCGGCGCGATGTCGCTGCTGCGGCCCGACGATTACGTGATCACAGCGTATCGCGACCACGGGCTCGCACTGGCACGCGGGATGACAGCCCGTGAAGTGATGGCGGAGTTGTTCGGTCGCGCGGCTGGCTGCTCGGGTGGCAAGGGTGGCTCGATGCATCTCTTCGACAGCAAGCTGAACTTCCTGGGGGGTCACGGCATCGTCGGTGGGCACATCCCCATGGCCGCGGGCGTCGGTTTCGCCATCGCCTATCGCGGCGGCGACCAGGTGTGCCTGTGTTTTTTTGGCGAGGCTGCGGTCAACATCGGCGCGTTCCATGAGGCGCTGAACATGGCATCGCTCTGGAATCTGCCGGTGGTATTCGTCATTGAAAACAATCGCTATGGAATGGGAACGGCAATCAGTCGGTCCACCGCACAACAGGACGTGGTGAAGCGCGCCGCAGCATATGCAATGACCGCTGCATCACTGGACGGGCAGGACGTGTTTGCTGTACGAGACGGCCTCCGCACCGCGATCGATCGCGCGCGGACGGAGAAGAAGCCAACACTGGTCGAAGTGCGCACCAGTCGCTTCATGGGACACTCGATGTCCGACGCCGCAAGTGGAACGTACCGCTCGAAGGAAGAGCTTGACAAGAGCATGCAGCGGGATCCAATCGCGCTGCTGAAGACGAAGCTGATCGGTGACGGAATTCTCACCGAAGAAGATTTTACCAGGATGGACGACGAGGCTAAGGCCGCTGCACAGGACGCTTGGGATTATGCGGATGCTGCGGCGGAGCCAGCGCCGGAAGAACTTTTCACACACGTTCTGGCCGACGAGCCCCGCGTCGCAGAGCCTGAACTCGCGGAGGCCGCGCGATGACAGTCATGACGTACCGCGATGCGCTCAACCAGGCGTTGCGCGAGGAGCTACAGCGCGACGAGTCGGTGTTTCTGATGGGCGAGGAAGTCGCCAAGTATAACGGCGCGTACAAGGTGTCACGCGGATTGCTCGAAGAATTCGGCCCCAGGCGCATCGTTGATACACCAATCACGGAGCTCGGCTTCGCCGGCGTAGGAGTGGGGGCAGCAATGGCGGGGCTCAGACCGGTCATTGAGTTCATGACCTGGAATTTCGCGCTGCTTGCGCTGGACCAGGTAGTCAACGCTGCGGCCAAGATGTCGTACATGTCGAATGGCCAGTACAGTATGCCGATGGTATTCCGCGGTCCGAATGGCTCTGCACTGCAGCTTGCCGCGCAGCACTCGCAGGCTTGGGATAGCTGGCTCGCGCACATTCCGGGACTCAAGGTCGTGTCGCCGGGCACCCCCGCGGACGCGAAGGGCCTGCTCAAGGCAGCGATCCGCGACAACAACCCGGTCATTGTTCTGGAAGGCGAGATGCTGTACAACACCAAGGGCGAAGTGGACGACAGTCCCGATCTGATCGTCCCCATAGGAAAGGCAGAGCTCAAGCGTGCGGGCGACCACTGCACTGTCATCTGCTTCGGCAAGATGGTGCTCGTCGCGCTTCAGGCCGCCGACCAGCTTGCGAAGGAAGGGATCGACGTTGATGTCCTCGATCTTCGCACCGTTCGCCCGATGGACGTGGAGGCGATCGCGGCCTCGGTCCAGAAGACGAATCGCGCGGTGGTCGTCGAGGAGGGCTGGGAAGTGTGCGGAATAGGTGCGCAGGTCGTGGATTACACACAGCGCGAATGCTTCGACGATCTCGACGCGCCGGTGGTGCGCGTACATCAGTCCGACGTTCCTATGCCGTATGCAAAGAACCTTGAAAAGCTCGCCAAGCCGGACGCTGCCAAGACAATCGCGGCGGTGAAGCGCGTGATGTACCTCGAGGACTAGAAACCATGGCGACAAAAGTCTTGATGGAAGCGTTGTCACCCACGATGGAAGAAGGCCGCCTCGTGAGGTGGCTCAAGAACGAAGGTGACGCGATAAAGAGCGGCGACGTAGTCGCCGAAGTCGAGACCGACAAGGCGGTGATGGAACTCGCCGCTCGCGGTGACGGCGTGCTTCGAAAGCGCATCGCAAACGAGGGCGACTCGGCGGCCGTCGGGACGCTGCTCGGCATCATCGCCAAACCCGACGAGGACATCAGTGCTATGTTAAACGGGGCTGCTCCAACGCCGGTTCCATCCGACCAGTCGCAACAGCCGGTTGGCACGCCGGCGGACGCCGGAGACGTTATCGCGATGGCGAAGGAATTCGAGGGTGTAACATCGATTCCGCAGACGGCGCGACAGTCCCAGGGTGAGGCTTCTACACCACCGCAGGAGCGGGAGCGGCGCGGGCACCAACGTATTGACAGTGCTGTACGCGGCAGCGAGAATGGCGCGACGAGCACGTCGGCTGCGCGCCCGCGGGCTTCCCCGCTCGCCCGAAGACTCGCGTCCGAACGCGGCGTGGATCTCGGCGCGCTACAGGGCTCCGGCCCAGGCGGCCGCATCGTGAAGCGCGACATAGAAGAAGCGCGCGCGCAGTCCGCTTCCGTCGCCGCGCCGCGCGCAACGCGCAGTGGGGATTATCAGGACGTGCCACTCACGCAGATGCGCAAGACGATCGCGAAGCGGCTGGGTGAGTCCATCGGTCCGATACCGACGTTCTATCTCACGGCGGAGTTCGATGTAACGCGCGTCGCCGAGCTTCGCGACGCGATGATCGAACTGGGCGCGGAATACAAGGTGTCGTTCAACGACATCCTGATAAAGGCGACGGCGACGGCGCTTGCGCAGCATCCGGAAGTGAACGCGCACTGGACCGGCGACGCGATACGCCAGTTCAACCGTGTACATATCGGAATGGCAGTGGCGGTCCCCGACGGGCTCATCACACCTGTGATATTCGACGCGAACGAGAAGGGCCTGGCAGACATTGCGGCGGAAACGCGGGAGCTCGCCGGTCGCGCACGTGAGCGGAAGTTAAAGCCGGAAGAGTACACCGGCTCGACGTTCTCTGTTTCCAATCTCGGAATGTTCGGCATTGACCAGTTCACCGCGATCATCAATCCGCCCGAAGCGGGCATTCTCGCGATCGGCGCGGTAGATGAGAAGCCGGTGGTTGTTGACAATGAGCTTGTCGTGCGGAAGCGCGTCCGTGTCACCATGAGCTGCGATCACCGCGCGATCGACGGGGCCACCGGCGCGAAGTTTCTGCAGACGTTGCGGCGAATGGTGGAGAACCCGCTGATGCTCGTTTTCTGATGGATGGACTGCGGCTGTCGCCAAGGCCGGACGTTACGGATCGGTCGATGGTTGATGGCCGCTGCCCCAGCTGCGGGTCGAACCATGTCGCGCAATTCTGCGCCGATTGTGGTGAGCGCCAGCCGTCTCCGGACGATTTTTCGATAGCCGCACTGACGCACGAGTTGCTACACGACTTTGTGCATTTTGACGGTAAGATCTGGCGCACGATACTCGCCCTGATGACGAGACCGGGCTTGCTAACACGAGAGTATTTTGCCGGCAAGCGCGGGCGGTATACCAAGCCGCTTTCGCTATTCCTGGTTGTCAACCTGGCATTCTTTGTGTTGCAGCCGCACACGGGTCTGTTGCAGTACCACCTGGACGACTACGTGAACCCTTCCTGGAGCAACGGGGCGGAGCTGGGTCGGCTTGCTGAAAACAGGCGGTCCGAGCTCAAGCTAAGCAAACAGGAATTCGAGTATCGATTCGAGACGACTATTCAGGAGCAGAAGAAAACATTTCTCATAGTCTGCGTTCCCATCTTCGCAGCCGCACTTTTTGTGCTTTATGTCGGCCGACGACACTATGTGGAGCATCTCGTGTTTTCGGTACACGCGTACACGTATTTCCTGATTTATTTCGGCTTCCTGATGGTGGCGCTCTTTATCGCGATTGGCCACACCCTACGAATCGTGGGATTGGGCGACTCAGCCGCGGCGGCGTTTCTGCGCACCGAGCAAGCGGTGGCGGCGGCAATCTTTCTCGGCATGGCAGCGTATCTTTATGCTGGACTGCGTCGGGTGTACGCGGGGCGGCGCGGAGCAGCCGTTTTTCGCTCACTCGCGTTGTCCGGCGTGCTATGGGGGTTGATCCTGGTCTATCACAACGCCCTCTTCTACACTACCCTCCGGGCGCTTTGACTTCTTCTGGAATCCTACATGTCTTCATTTGATGTGATTTTCATCGGCGGCGGGCCCGCCGGTTACGTAGGCGCGCTGCGTTCCGCGCAGCTCGGAATGTCGGCCGCTGTCGTCGAGCGCGAAGGGCTCGGCGGGACCTGCGTGCTGTGGGGTTGCATACCCGCCAAGGCGCTGCTCGAATCGGCGTCACTCGCGGAGAAAGTGAAGAAGGGCGCCGAATTCGGAGTGACACCCGGCGACGTAAAGCTTGATTACGGAATCGCAGTGAAGCGCTCTCGCGGCGTGAGCAATCAGAACTCCAAGGGCGTTGAGTTTCTCTTCAAGAAGAACAAGATCACCTGGATTCGCGGCACGGGTCGCATCGCCAGCAGCAACACCGTCACCGTAAAGCTCGCCGACGGGAAGGAGGAGAAGCACGAAGCAAAGAAGGCGATCTGCGTCTCCACAGGCTCGCGCGTAAAGGGACTGCCGCAAGCGGGTCTCGAGCTGAACAAGACGACAGTGCTCTCTTCGGACGAAGCTCTGATCCTCGAAAAGGCGCCAAAGACGCTGGCTGTCATTGGCGCCGGCGCAGTGGGCTGCGAATTCGCCGACGTGTTCGCGGCGTTTGGGACGCAGGTCACGCTGGTCGAGCTGGCCCGGCAACTCCTGCCGCTCGAAGATGACGACGTGGGCGTCGAGCTGGCAAAGGCGTTCAAGAAGCGCGGTATCACGATGCTCACGAATGCAAAGATTGCCGACGTGAAGGTTGGCAAGAGCTCGGTAAAGTTCAGCGCCGAAGTTGATGGAAAAAAGCAGGAGATCGAGGTCGAGAAGGTTCTCGTCGCAACCGGCCGCGCGCCGAACGTCGAAGACCTCGGCATCAAGGAGCTCAAGGTCGCGATGACCGATCGTGGATTCATCAAGATCAACGAACGCATGGAGACGTCAGTCAAGGGCATCTACGCGATCGGCGACGTCGCCGGCCCGCCGATGCTGGCGCACAAGGGCGAGCGCGAGGGCATCGTCTTCGCCGAGTATCTCGCCGGTCAGCCGCACGTGCATAACGTGAACTACGGCAACATCCCCAACGCCACGTATTGTCATCCCGAAGTGGCGTCGATCGGAAAGACCGAGCGTGATCTCAAGGAAAAGAACGTTCCCTACAAGGTCGGGAAGTTTCCCTTCTCCGCGAACGGTCGCGCGCGTACGTCCGGCGAGACTGAGGGTTTTGTGAAAATACTATCCGATCCCAAGTACGGCGAGATACTCGGCGCGCACATCATCGGCGCCCATGCGACGGAAATCATTCACGAGCTTGCTGTTGCGCGCGAAAATGAGTTTACCGTCGAGGAAGTCGAGCTCGCAATCCATGCGCATCCGACGCTGTCCGAAGCGATCGCCGAGGCGACGCTCGACAGCATGGGAAAGATGCTCCACTTCTAGGCAATGTCCGCACGCGAACTGTTGGTCCTGAACCTCGGCGTGCGCTCGTACGCCGAGGTTCTGGCGTTTCAGCGACACGCGGCCGCGCGGCGCATCACGGGCGCGCTGGATCAGGATCTCCTGGTGCTCGTAGAGCATGCGCCCGTGATCACACTCGGACGCAGGAAGGCAGACAACAAACTACCCGCGAGCGAGGAGTTCCTCCGCTCGCGGGGCATCGAACTGTTCGAAGTGGAGCGTGGCGGCGGAGTGACGTTTCACGGTCCGGGCCAGGTGGTCGGCTATCCGATCTTCAATCTCGAGCGCCACACGCTGGATCTGCACTGGTACTTGCGCCAAGTGGAAGAAACGCTGATCCGCACGCTCAGCTCGTACGGGATTGTGGGTGAGCGCAACGCGGGATTCACCGGCGTATGGACGTCCGGGAAGAAGATCGCATCCATTGGTGTGCACGCGCGCAGCTGGGTCACCTGGCACGGATTCGCGCTGAACGTGACTACCGATCTGAGCTACTTTGATCTCATGACCCCGTGCGGTATAGACGGCGTTGTGATGACGTCAATGTCCCGCGAGCGGCCCGGCGATACCATCACGTCTCGTGACGTTTCCGGCGAGGCCGCCAAACAGTTCGGCGCCGTGTTCGGACTTGAACTCCGTGAGGCGACTGAAGCCGAGTTGTCATGACCACGCGCCTCCGCGTGACACCGTGCAATTCCAGCTCTCAGTCGTCGGCGGCTTCGGGTATATTTCGGGTATGCCGCAGGATGCTCCCAGCGTAATTCCTCCCAGGGTGCGGTTCGTCGCTCCTGATGCGACCGCGCGCGATTTCTCCGCGGAGTTGAATCCCGACCAACTGTCTGCGGCAACGCATGGAGATGGACCGCTCCTCATCGTCGCCGGCGCCGGCAGTGGCAAGACGCGGACGCTCGTCTATCGCGTGGCGCATCTGGTGGGCCGCGGCGTGCGCCCTGAGCGCATCCTTCTGCTCACGTTCACACGGCGCGCTGCGCAGGAGATGTTGTCGCGCGCCGAGAAGCTCATCGGGAGCGCAAGCCGCAACGTGCAGGGCGGGACGTTCCACGCGACCGCGCACAGACTGCTGCGCAGATTTGGGCCCGCGGCCGGACTACCGAAGGACTTCAGCATCATGGATCAGGGCGACTCCGCCGACCTGATGCAAATATCGCGGGCCGCGTTGGGGCTGGGAGCGGGAGCGAAGCGCTTTCCGAAGAAAGAGACGCTGCAGCACGTCTATTCGCGGCACGTGAACACCGGCATCCCGATGGACGACATCATCCGGGACGAGTATCCTCGGTTCATTGAATTCATCCCGGATTTTACCCGATTGTACGCGGACTACACGCTCCGGAAGCAGGAGCGCAACCTGGTCGACTACGACGACTTGCTGTTGCTGTGGGCAATGCTTCTCGAAGCCAGTCCCGAAATTGCCGCGGAGATCGCCGGCCTGTACGATCACGTCCTTGTAGACGAGTATCAGGACACCAACGCGCTCCAGGCGCGGATACTTCGCGCAATGGCACGCGCGCACTCGAACGTAACCGTCGTAGGCGACGACGCGCAGAGCATCTACTCCTTCCGCGGAGCCACCATACGCAACATCCTCGAGTTCCCCGCGCAGTTTCCGGGCACTCGGATCGTGGCACTCGAGCGGAATTATCGATCGACACCCGAGATTCTCCACACGAGCAACACGCTCATCGCCAACTCGGGTGAGCGCTTCGCGAAGACGTTATGGAGCGAGCGCGCCTCGGCGGACCGCGCACTCCTCGTCACTGCACGCGACGAGCCGCAGCAAACCCGTTACGTTGTCGACCGCATTCTCGAGCTTCATGAGGAGGGCGTCGCACTTGGCAACATGGCGGTCCTGTTTCGCGCCGGCTACATGTCCGCCGATCTCGAGATCGAGCTCGCAAACCGCAAGATTCCATTCGAGAAATGGGGCGGCCTCAAATTCCTCGAAGCGGCGCACGTAAAGGACGTACTCGCCTTCCTTCGGATACTGGAGAATCCCCGTGACGAGGTGAGCTGGTACCGGCTGCTCCTGCTCCTGCCCGGAATCGGAGAAGCCACTGCGCGGGCAGCAATGGACTCACTCGCCGCTGCTGCGTGGGATTCAGCGGCGTTCGGCAGTTTCGTGCCCCCGCCACGGGCGCGGGGTGCGCATGCGGCGCTGGTGTCGCTACTCGCTACGCTCCGCTCCGCGCCTGAGGTAGACGACGCGCGTGTCGCGCGTGAAATCGGGCACGTGCGAACGCTGTACGACGGAGTGCTTCGGGACCGATACGACCGGCCGGAGCCGCGGCTGGCCGACCTCGATCAGCTTCAGACCATCGCAGCCGGTTTTCCTGACCGCACGACCTTTCTTTCCACGCTTGCGCTCGAGCCACCGAGCACGACACAGGACTTTGCTGGAGCTTCGCCGGACAGCGACGACGACGCGTTGGTTCTGAGCACCGTGCACTCGGCGAAGGGCAAGGAGTGGGACGCTGTCTTCGTGATCTCAGCCGTGGACGGTCTCTTCCCGTCCGCTCGCGCGCTCGGGAGCGACGAGGAATCCGAGGAGGAGCGTCGTCTGATGTACGTCGCCATGACTCGGGCGCGGAACCATCTCAGCATTGTCCATCCGCTGAGCTCCTACGGAAGCAGGCGGGGCGCCGACTATTCGCTCACTCAGTTGTCTCGGTTCATCGACCCCACGGTGCGGAGCACCATGCAGCACGTCGCGCTCGGTGCGGACGACCGAGCGGCTGCGCCTGAGCCGGTGGTCCAGCGCGTGCCGATGGTAGATCTCCGCGCTCTGCTCCGAGGGCGTTTCGGAGCATAAGCTAACGGTATCGCAACGCGACCACGCGTGACGTGAAGAGCGCCCCGAACGGTTAGTCCCGGGGCGCTCTTCACTCTGACTACATGTACGTCAGGAACCTAGCAGCTTGTCCTTTGGATTCTTGTCGACAAGTGTTACGATTGCACCGGTCGCCGTTCCCGCAATGACAGTCTGGGTGCCCGGAGGCGGGCAGGCGCTCTGCGAGCCTGAACTGGTTAGCGTATACGACACTGCCGGCGGTGTTGCGACCGACGTGAGCACCGAGCCGTCCTGCTGAGTTCCCCCGACGGGGTCGAGCGCAGGGACGCTAGCTGACCCTGGGAATGCTGGAGTACCTACGGGCAGCAGCCCGTCTGCTAGAATAGGCGTTGTTGTTCCTGCCGCGGTAGCCGTCGCCCGATACGACGACGCGGAAGGCGTTGTCCGCGCAGTCGGGAACGGCGCATACGCAGAAACTGACCCGAATGCGACGTTCGGGAACGCGGCTGGGGCGGTCACCGCTCCCGAAGCAGCGACGGCACCCGCGACAAAGATGTCGCTTGCGGTCGGGAACGCATTTCCTACCCGGATGGATATGGCGCCGACTGCAGCTGCCGGAAATGCATCATCTGTGACGACCAGGCGATGCTTCGGTGATCCTGCGGATTTCATGTAACCGGCGTGAAACACCGTGTAGTAATGATTAACGGTGAATGTGACCGTTGTGTCCAGAAGAATCTGGCTCACCACGGACGGCCCATTGCACGCACCGACCGTGGATCCTGACGGGAACACACGGATATGGTGCGCACCGGGCGGCACCTGCCGGTACGCGCCGCTGGAGCCACGGTAACCGATGTTCGGCTCGTTGGCGTTCGTCACGACATCGATGATGCGATAGTCCATCGGTATCGTGTCGGGGACGAGATTGACCCATCGCATCGCCGCATGCGGATCTGGCGTCACGAGCGTCGAAACGTTATCGCCGGAGCACCCCGCGAACACTATCAGCGTCGCTATGGGGAGCAGACGGTAAACTCTCATTGAGTGGTCCTTTTCAAGGGTAAGCAGAATGTCATTGTGAGGATGAACCACCGGTAACGGGTTTCGGATCAGGTGAAGAACCGCCCAGACCGGCAATTCCCAGCGCGCTGAAGATTCCGATCAGCAGCGCTGCAAGACCTACGGCTACAACTGCTGTCTTTGACCGTGAAAACTGCTTGGTGCTGACTGTCCTTATGGATTCGCGCCGAATGCTTATGCTACTGCCGGGATACGGAGTGGTACTTCCATTCAGGTACTCGACTTCCATCACCCGCACACTAAGCGCGGAGTCGCTGACGGCAACGATATCCCCATCCACCTGTGACACATCCTCACCCAGGTCCGCAGTAAGCGCCACTCGGCCCACGTTGTTCACCACGACTTCCACATGTTGCCCCGCAAGTAGATCTGCGGGTGCCTGCACGTCATACGTGTAGCAGGCAGTCGTCAGAAGCACACTGGCGATCCCGATCGACGCAGCAGCCGCGGTGAGAATGCGTGGCGCGTCACGCGCCACGCATTCCAC
>JALYTX010000138.1 GCA_030854055.1 Gemmatimonadota bacterium
CCAAGCCGGGCTCGATCACGCCGCACACGAAGTTTCAGGCGGAGGTGTACGTGCTGACGAAGGAAGAGGGCGGCAGGCACACGCCGTTCTTCAAGGGCTATCGTCCGCAGTTCTACTTCCGTACGACAGACGTGACGGGATCGGTAGAGCTGCCCGAGGGAATGGAGATGGTGATGCCGGGGGACAACGTGCAGATGACGATCGAGCTTATAACGCCGATCGCGATGGACGAGGGCCTCCGGTTCGCGATCCGTGAAGGCGGCCGCACCGTCGGTGCTGGCGTCGTCGCGAAGATACTTCAGTAACCAGGACTCGCATAATGGCTGGCAAGATTCGCATTCGGCTCAAGGCTTTCGATCACGCTGTGATCGATCAGGCATCGGCTGACATCGTGCGCACGGCTGAGAAGACCGGCGCCTCGGTTTCAGGGCCGATTCCGCTCCCGACCAAGACGCAGCGCTGGACGGTTCTCCGTTCGCCGCACGTGGACAAGAAGTCGCGGGAGCAGTTCGAGCTCAAGACGCACAAGCGCCTGATCGACATTCTCGATTCCAAGGCGCAGACTGTTGACGCGCTGACGAAGCTGGACTTGCCGGCTGGTGTGGACGTCGAGATCAAGGTCGAGTAGAACTAAAATGATTGGAATCATCGGCAGAAAGCTGGGCATGACCCAGATATTCAACGAGCTAGGACAACAGATTCCCTGCACGGTTGTAGAGGCACCACCGAATCCGGTGATCCTCGTAACCAACAAGGATGAGTCCGGCTTCGCATCCGTTCAGCTTGGCTTCGGCACTCAGCGCCTCGCTCGCGAGTCCAAGCAAGGCGAGCGTACGCCACGCGGTCGTCGCGCGAACAAGGCGGAAATCGGTCACGCCGCGAAGGCTGGTCTCGATGCTCCTCCGCACACGCTGCGGTCGTTCCGTATCGACGACGCGCCTGGCAAGGATCCCGAGGTGCCGACGTACAACGTCGGCGACATGATCGATCTTTCGATCTTTGCGCCGGGCGACACTGTAAAGGTGACCGGAACGACCAAGGGTCGCGGCTTTCAGGGTGTCGTGAAGCGCTGGGGCTTTGGCGGCGGACCGAATACACACGGTAACACCAAGCATCGTCGTCCCGGCTCAATCGGACCTGGCACCGACCCGTCGCGCGTCATCAAGGGCAAGAAGATGCCTGGCCACTACGGCGACGAGCGGCACACGCAGACGCATCTTCGCGTCGAGAAGATCGATGCGGAGCGCAACTTGATCTACATCCGCGGCAGCATCGCAGGCCCGCGTAGCGGGATCGTGATGATCCGCAAGCAGGCTTAATCATGGCTGATACAGAATCCACAGAGCAGGAAGTCACCGCGCGCACGGCAGCCGCCTATACCGCTGGCGGCACGGCGCGCGACGCCGTGACGCTGCCGACCGATCTGTTCGACGGCACGATAAACTTTCCAGTGATGCATCACGCTGTGAAGGCGTACCTCGCGAACCAGCGTCAGGGCAATGCTTCGACCAAGACACGTGGTTTCGTCATTGGTGGCAACCAGAAGCCATGGAAACAGAAGGGAACGGGTCGCGCTCGCCAGGGCTCGACTCGCGCTCCGCACTGGGTCGGTGGTGGAACGGTCTTCGGGCCGTCGCCGCGTGACTACACAATGGGCACGAACAAGAAGGTCAAGATTCTCGCTCGCAAGAGCGCGCTAAACGCTCGTGCGTCGGAAGATTCGTTGTTCGTCATCGACCGCTTTGATTACGATGCACCGAAGACCGCGCAGCTCGCGGGCCTGCTCGAGTCGCTCGGCGTAAGTGGAAGGAAGATTCTCATTCTTACCGATGGCGTGAACAGGAACGTGTACCTGAGCTGTCGCAACCTTCCGACTGCGCATGTCATGCCGTTCGCCGATGCATCGACGTACCACATTCTGTGGAGCGACGTCGTGCTGGTGGAGTCTGGTGCAATTGGCGAGTCGCTCGCGCCTGTCGCCGAGGGTGACAAGCCGGCGCGCACGCCGTCTCACAAGCCCGTCCACAAGTCCGCACACAAGGTCGCGAAGAAAGCGGCAACCGCAAAGAAGTCGGCAGCCAAGAAAAAAACTGCGGCAAAGAAGACAGCATCTGGCAAGACAACGGCGAAGAAGACTTCAGCCAAGAAGAGCTCGGCCAAGAAGAGCACGGCCAAGAAGAGCTCGGCCAGAAAGAGCACGACCAAGAAGTCCTCTGCCAAGAAGAGGAAGTAAGACATGGCAACACTATTCCGCACCGTCGTCCGCCCGATCATGACCGAGAAGACATCGGCCGCGTATCAGGATCGCCAGGAGTACACTTTCGAAGTTGCCTCCGACGCGAGCAAGACTGCAATCAGGGCCGCTATCGAGAAGCTGTTCGGCGTGAAGGTCACCGGGGTTCAGACTATGAACTGCCGCGGCAAGACCCGTCGCGTGGGACAGTCAATCGGCAAGCGCGCGAATTGGAAAAAGGCCATCGTGACGCTGAAGGCCGGCGACACGATCGACATCTTCGAGGGTTAAGCAGCCACCATGGCAATCCGTCAGTTCAAGCCTGTCACGAAGAGCTCGCGTTTTCGCTCCGTGTCGGACTTCGCCGAGATAACGCGCAGCACTCCTGAGAAGTCGCTCGTCGAGCCGCTTCCAAAGGCTGCTGGTCGTGACAATCACGGCCACATATCGATGCGCCGCCGCGGCGGCGGTCACAAGCGCCAGTATCGCGTAATTGATTTCAAGCGTAGCAAGTCCGGCATGCCGGCAGTGGTCGAGCATATCGAGTATGATCCGAATCGCTCGGCGCGTATTGCGCTGGTGAAGTACGAGGATGGAGAGAAGCGCTACATCCTGCACCCAAAGGGCCTCAGCGTCGGCGACACCGTGATCTCGGGGCCTGGTTCCGACACGCGTATCGGCAACTCAGTGCCATTGCGCGAGATGCCGCTTGGCACCGATGTGCACAACATCGAGCTCAAGCCCGGCAAGGGTGGCCAGATGGCGCGTTCGGCGGGAATGTCTGCGCAGGTCGTCGCCAAGGAAGGCGAGTACGTTACGCTGCGCCTCGGATCGACTGAAGTCAGGTTGGTACACGGAACGTGCATGGCGACGGTCGGAATTGTCGGCAACGCCGAGCATGAGTTGTTGTCGCATGGAAAGGCAGGCAAGTCGCGCTGGTTGGGCAAGCGTCCCAAGGTGCGCGGTGAAGTCATGAACCCGGTGGATCACCCGCACGGTGGGCGTACTCGCGGCGGTCGTAACGTCGTATCGCCGTGGGGCAAGAAGGAAGGCGTGAAGACACGCCACTCGAAGAAGCCGTCGACACGGCTAATCGTGCGCGGCCGTCGCCGCGGTAAGGCGACGCAGTCTTAAGACGGGAATTCGATAATGGGACGTAGCGTTCGCAAGGGTCCGTTCGTGCACGAGTCGCTGATGGCGAAAGTCGATTCGATGAACGGCCGCAATGAGAAGAAGGTCATGAAGACCTGGTCGCGCGCGAGCACGATCATTCCGGACTTCGTCGGCCACACGTTCGCCGTGCACAACGGCAACAAGTTCATCCCTGTCTACGTGACGGAGAACATGGTGGGGCACAAGCTAGGCGAGTTCTCGCCGACGCGGCTCTTCCGTGGTCATACCGGCAACAAGGCCGTGGACAAGAAGGCATCGGGCGTCCCGGCCAAGGGTGGCAAGTAATATGGCCGCCACTCCGGTGCTGACGCCGCGCGCGCGCGCCATCCAGCGCACCACTCGCCAGTCGCCATACAAGATGCGCCTCGTGATCGATCAGATTCGTGGCAAGAACGTGAGCGATGCGCTCGCGCTGCTCCGGTTCTCAAAGAAGCACGCGGCGAAGCAGATCGAGAAGACGCTCTCGTCGGCCGTCGCGAACGCGGAGTACAAGGCTCGCATCGCCAACGAGGCGATCGATCTCGATATGCTGGTGATTTCGCACGCTGTCGTCAACGAAGGCCCATCGCTCAAGCGGTTCATGCCGGCGGCGCAGGGACGCGCCACGCCCATCCGGAAGCGCACGAGCCACGTGGAGATCTACGTGTCCGAGCGCGCCGCAAAGGCGAAGCCGGCAGTGAAGAAGACGACCGCCAAGAAGGCTGCAGCCAAGAAGGCGACGGCGAAGACCGCCGCGAAGAAGTCGGCCAAGAAGTCCGAGGAGGAGAAGTAATGGGACAGAAAACACATCCAATCGGCTTCCGCCTTGGTGTCTCGAAGAACTGGCGCTCGCGTTACTACGCGAACCGCGACATGCCAGCGATGCTCAAGGAGGATGCACTCCTCCGCAAGTATCTGCATGCACGTCTTGGACATGCCGCGATCTCCGACGTCACCATCGAGCGCAAGCCTGGCAAGGTTGTCGTCACGATTCACACCGGTCGTCCGGGCGTCGTCATCGGCAAGAAGGGAACAGAAGTCGATCAGTTGCGCGATGAGCTGAGCCGGCTTTCCGGAAAGGAAGTCGGAATCAACGTCGAAGAGATCAAGCGTCCGGAGCTGGATGCGCAGCTAGTAGCGGACAACATCGCGAACCAGCTGGCGCAGCGGATTTCGTTCCGTCGCGCGATGAAGCGCGCGGTACAGAGCTCCATGCGCATGGGCGCTCAGGGAATCAAGGTCAAGTGCGGCGGCCGTCTTGGCGGCGCGGAGATCGCGCGTGTAGAGGGGTATCACGAAGGACGTGTGCCTCTCCAGACGCTGCGCGCCGACATCGATTACGCGACATCCACCGCGAAGACTACCTACGGCACCATTGGTGTAAAGGTTTGGATTTTCAAGGGTGAGATCGTCGAGGATCGGCGTGGCAAGACGTACTCGACGGACGCATAGGGAGACATAGAGATGCTGAGTCCGAAGCGGGTAAAGTTCCGCAAGATGTTCAAGGGTCGCACGAAGGGATTGGCGACCCGTGGATCGAAGGTTTCGTTCGGAGATTTCGGCCTTCAGGCTCTCGAGCCGGGTTGGGTCACGAACCGACAGATCGAAGCGGCTCGTGTGGCGCTCACGCGTCACATCAAGCGCGGCGGGAAGGTGTGGATCCGCATCTTCCCTGACAAGCCGATAACGAAGAAGCCTGCCGAGACACGAATGGGTAAGGGCAAGGGCTCGCCTGAAGGTTGGGTAGCCGTCGTGAAGCCGGGGCGTGTGATGTTCGAGTTGGAAGGGGTGACGCTCGAGATCGCGCAGAAGGCAATGGCGCTTGCTGCCGCGAAGCTCAGTGTGAAGACGAAGTTCGTGAAGCGTGAGGAGGCGCATTCAGATGAAGGCTGACGAAATCCGCGAGATGATCGATTCCGACGTCGTCGCGAAGATCAACGAGCTAGAGGAAGAGCGCTTCCGGCTGACGTTCCGCTCTGGAACCGAAACGCTGGAAAACCCGCTGCGTCTGCGGTACATCCGGCGCGACATCGCGCGGCTCAAGACGGTGCAGAACGAGAGGAAGCAGAAGAATGACTGACATGACGAACGGCGCTGGCTCGTCCAACGGGACGTCTCGGGAAACCGAAGTGCGTAACGCGCGCAAGGTGCGCACGGGTACGGTCGTGAGCGACAAGATGGAGAAGACCGTCGTGGTCGCCATCGAGCGCCGCGTGAAACATCCGGTGTATGGCAAGATGATGACGCGTACCAAGAAGCTTAAGGCTCACGACGAGCAGAACTCGGCGAAGCTTGGCGACACGGTGCGGATCATGGAGACGCGTCCCCTGTCGAAGGACAAGCGCTTCCGAGTGGTCGAGATCGTCGAGCGCGCACGCTAACGAGACACAGCGATGATCCAGCAAGAATCAATGGTAAAGGTGGCCGACAATTCCGGCGCGAAGAGAGCACTCGTCATACGCGTTCTCGGCGGCACGGGCCGGCGGTACGCGGGGCTTGGCGACGTCGTCATCGTGGCCGTGAAGGACGCCCTTCCTAATGGAACAGTGAAGAAGTCGGACGTCGCGCGCGCCGTCGTCGTGCGCACCGCCAAGGAGACGCGCCGAAAGGACGGATCCTACATCCGGTTCGACGAAAATGCGGTCGTGATCATAAACGACGCTGGTGAGCCGCGCGCGACGCGCGTGTTCGGCCCGGTGGCACGTGAGATCCGCGACAAGAAGTACATGAAGATCGCCTCGCTGGCGCCGGAGGTGTTGTAGCATGCGCGTACTGAAATATCGGAAGACAGCGAAGAACCGTCTCACGACCGACCGTCATTCGGCGAACGCGCAGCGTGTGAGCGTGCACGTTGCGAAGGGCGACACGGTTCGCATCGTTCGTGGCGACGACAAGGGCAAGGAAGGAACCGTGCTGCGTGTCTTCAGAAAGAAGAACCGCGTCCTCGTGAAGGGCGTGAACCTGGTCAAGAAGCACCGCCGTGCAACCAACGCGGAGGAAGAGGGTGGAATCCGCGAGATGGAGGCTCCGATGGCTGCGTCTAACGTGATGCTGATCGACCCGAAGTCTGGCAGGCCGACGCGCGTCAAGGCGCGCACGGACAAGGATGGTACGAAAGAGCGCGTCAGCGTAAAGAGCGGCGACTCGATCCCGATGGCGACTCGCTAAGGAACAGAGCATATGGCAAACAAGCAAGACAACAAGAAAGGCGGCGCCAAAGGCGGCGCGAAGGGCGGCAAGGGTGGAGCGAAAGCCGGCGGCAAGTCCTCCGCCAAGTCCACGCCGCCGAAGACGCCCGCCAAGAGCTCGACCAAGGCGGCGTCTGGACGGAATGCCGAGCGCAAGCAGCTGATTCCGACCGACCACGCGGGCGCCGCGCTTGCGGTGCCAGCGCCGCGCCTACGTGAGCACTACAGGTCGACCGTTCGCACGCGTCTCACCAAGCAGTACGGCTTCGGCAACATTCACGAAGTCCCGACGGTCGAGAAGATCGTCATCAACTGCGGTGTTGGGGAGGCGATCCGCAACTCCAAGGTCCTGGATGTGGTCGTGGACGAACTTGCGCTCATCACGGGGCAGCGTCCGGTGCGCCGCAAGGCGAAGAAGTCGATCGCGAATTTCGGCCAGCGCGAAGGGCAGGAGATTGGAGCGTCGGTAACGCTGCGCGGGCCACGCATGTGGGAGTTCCTCGATCGTCTGGTCACCGTCGCGATCCCGCGCATTCGTGACTTTCGCGGATTGAACACGCGTGCATTCGACGGGCGCGGCAACTACACGATGGGCGTCAAGGAGCAGATGATCTTCCCCGAGATCAATTACGACATGGTAGACGAGATCCACGGAATGGATATCACGTTCGTCACTACGACGAACAAGGACGATCAGGCTCTTGCACTTCTCCGCGAGCTGGGCATGCCGTTCCGCGGGGATGAGAAGCCAGTCATCGTACACGGTTAACCGAAGCACACAATGGCGAAGACCTCAAAGATCAAGAAGAACGAACAGCGCCGCGCGACCGTCGCGAAGTACGCGGCCCGGCGGCGCGAGCTGAAGGCGATCATCAAGAACCCGACCTCCACTCCGGACCAGCGCGCCGACGCGTATGCGGCCATCCGCAAGATGCCGCGTGATGCGTCGGTTGTGCGAATCCGGAACCGGTGCGAGTTCAGCGGCCGTCCGCGCGCGTACCTGCGCCAGTTCGGACTCGCGCGAATCGCGTTCCGGGATATGGCGCTCGCCGGGTTCATTCCCGGAGTTCGCAAGGCAAGCTGGTAACTCGCGACAAGAAGGCGCAGCACCGACGTACCGGGCAGGCACAGACGCCTGCTCAGACACCCAAGCAGCCCCGCACGTCCGGAGTCCGGATACGACGGGACGAGGTAGAGTAGATCGATGAGTATGACAGATCCAATTGCGGATATGCTTACGCGGATCCGCAACGCGTGCCGGGCGAAGCATCGCCGCGTGGACATGCCCGCCTCCAAGGTCAAGGCGCAGATCGCGCAGATCCTCAAGGAGAACTCCTACATCCAGGACTGGCGCACCCTCGAGACCGAGGAAGGCCGTCAGATCCTGCGCGTGATCCTCAAGTACGCGATAGGTACGGGCCAGCCCGTTATTCGCGACCTGCAGCGAGTGTCCACGCCCGGCCTCCGTCGCTACGTTGGTGTCACCGAGATCCCGCGCGTTCGCAACGGACTCGGCATGGCGATCCTCAGCACGTCGCGTGGGGTGATGTCGGACCGACAGGCGCGCCAGCAGCGCACCGGCGGTGAACTCGTCGCGCTAGTCTGGTAATCGAGCAAACTATGTCACGTATTGGAAAGAAGCCCGTCCCCGTCCCCGCGAACGTCACGGTGACGCTGGATGGGAACAATGTGAAGGTGAAGGGACCGAAGGGCGAGCTCGACCGCGCGATTCATCCTGACATGAAGCTGTCGATGGAGAACGGCGAGGTCGTCGTTACGCGCCCATCCGAAGAGCAGAAGCACAAGGCGCTGCACGGACTGAGTCGCACTCTTGTCGCGAACATGGTCGAGGGTGTCTCAAGCGGATTCTCCAAGACCCTCGAGCTCATCGGCGTTGGCTACAAGGCCGAGGTTCGTCCCTACGGTCTGCAACTCGCGCTCGGATTCTCACATCCGGTCGAATACAAGTCGCCGAAGGGAATCAAGTTGAGCGCGCCAATTCCGACGCAGATCATCGTCGAGGGCGCGAACAAGGAAATCGTAGGCCAGGTCGCCGCGGAGCTTCGCGGGCTGCGTCCGCCCGAGCCGTACAAGGGCAAGGGAGTCAAGTATCAAGGCGAACAGGTTCGCCGCAAGGCCGGCAAGGCTGGGGGCAAGTAAGCAATGAAGAAGCCACAGACTCGCGAGCAGTTCCGCGCCCGACGTCACTTCCGCGTTCGCAAGAAAGTGAACGGCACGGCGGAGCGACCACGTCTCGTTGTGTTCCGTTCCGAGAAGCACATATATGCGCAGCTCGTGGACGACAACAAGCGGCATACGTTGATGACGGTGACGGACACTGGGTTCGAAGGGAAGAAGATTGAGAAGTCATTCGAGGTCGGCAAGAAGATCGCGGCGGCTGCGAAGGATGCGGGCGTGACGAGCGTCGTCTTCGACCGTGGTGGATACGTGTATCACGGCCGCGTGAAAGCGGTGGCCGACGGCGCCCGCGAAGGCGGGTTGGAGTTTTAATGGCTGACGAACAGAATCAGGGCGGCGCGCCAGCCGCGAGCGGCGGCGCAGCAAGCACGGGAAACCCCGCTGGAAACACGGGTGGTAGCCCGGCGAGCAATACGGGCGGTCCCGGACGCAGTGCGCGTTCCGGCGGCGGTCAGCAGCGCGGTCGCGGCGGCGCTGGCGGTGGCCGAGGC
>JALYTX010000007.1 GCA_030854055.1 Gemmatimonadota bacterium
CGCAGCGACGGCACGAAGCGACCGAGTCGCCTCGCTACGGAGGGGATGGAGGCAATGGACGCGTGGCTTTCGATGCTGCGAAGCGCCCTCGAACAGAACTACGACCGGCTGGATGGCGTTCTCACGGAGAGCGCCAAACACAAAGGAGGAGGAGAAGGATGAGCAAGTTGACGCTAAAGACAGAAGGCGACACGCACGTCGTGGTAACACGCCACTTCGCCGCACCACCCGAAGCAGTGTACCGCGCGCATACGGATTCGGAGCTGCTCAAGAAATGGCTGCTCGGTCCCGACGGCTGGACAATGCCCGTTTGCATCAATGAACCGAGAGCGGGCGGTAAAATCCGTTACGAGTGGGCGAATGGCAACGGCGATGGCTTTTACTTGACGGGTGAGTATCTGGAGCTGACGCCGTACAGCCTGATCGTCCATGTCGAGCGGATGCACATGCCTGATGCAACCCCGGATAACCATGTCGAAACGCGGTTCGACCCTGACGGGACGGGCACGGTGATGACGATGCGCATGACTCTTCCAGACCCCCAGACGCGCGCGGCCATGCTTGCGACCGGTATGGATCGTGGAATGGAAGCGAGCTACGCCCGGTTGGAAAAGCTGTTCTAACTTTACTGCAGTCTGTACGTCGTGCCGCTGCGGTCAGACGATCGATACGCTGTAGATGACCATCCGCGCCATGGCATGCGCGGATCGGTCTCCTCCACTCAGCTGACTCCCTTGAGCGTCCTGTAGGCGCCGAGCGCGAGCAGGATGCCGGCGACTATGCGGCGGAAGATGCGCTCTGGAATTACGTGTAGCACCCAGACGCCGATGAGTGTCCGGCCAATGCGCCCAGCGTCGCAATTAGAATCAGCACCCAGATGTGCGCGATCTGGCGCGGCTGAGTCGCAAAATACACCGGCATCCTGGCTGCATCGACCACGAGTCCGATCGCCGTCGCGGTGGCAACGAATGCCTGCTTGTCGACGTCGAACCCCAAAGTGCTGCCGATCGGATGCCGCCCTGATTCCCAACCAACCCGCCGAAGAGCCCGGATACGCCACCTGCGATCCACGCGAATGCTCCGTGAAACCGCATCCGAGGGGCAATGCCCGTGACCTCGCTCACACCGACGAAGATGAGTATGAGCCCGAACGCGATGGAGAGTGCCCGATTGTTGGCGTACGCGTGTAACAGTGCGCCGGCCAGACCGCCGGCCGCGCTCATCACGCCGAAGTTGACAAGCACTCGACGATCTACGTGTGCGCGGAGCCGCCAGAATCGGAGGGCGGTCGCAAAGACATGCGGGATCGAGATCGCAGCTACCGCGAGCTGCGTACCGACGCGCACGGCTAGCAACGGCGTGAGCAAGCTGCCGATTCCGAAGCCGACGACGGATGCGACCGCGCCGGCGACAGCTGCGGTGATCGCGAGTAGAATTTGGAACGTCACGCGTATTTGAACAGTCGCATCAGGCCGAAGTCCATGTGCAGGGTCTGATGGCAGTGGAACAGCGTTGCGCCAGGATTATTGGCGATGAAGTCAACGTCCACCGTTCCAAAGCCGGGAAGGGTTGTGTCTGGGCACCGGCGGGTCTGCGGGATCTCGAGGGGCGACTCGGAGCAATCGCGCGTCGTCTCTGACCCCACTTTATCGCTTCAGAACCGACGTCGCGGTGCCGACACAAACGGTATGCCCGACGATGCGCGAACTTCCTACCGCGTGGTCTATCCTCCGACCGCGCGGCCTTCTCTTTTCCTCGATTCGCAGCCCGTTACGGCCTCGCCAGTGGTCGAATGCGCCGAAGGCGGCCTCTCGTTCGACGCCCAAGGAGAATCCACACCGCTCGGGCTCGGCGCCCAGGTCCGCGGCCGTGTGGAGTTCGAGATGTCGCACAGGGGTGAAGCTCCGGTAGCGGGAGCCTCCATTGAGCCGCGGCCAACGGTGCCGGTAAGCGGGGAAGTTGTCCGCGTGGACGGGCGTCTCGTCGTTCTCCGCCTCAACCCGCCCGGAATACCGTTTCGACTACTGATGCGCGAGCAGCTCGCGCTTCGCGCGCACTTCCCGGGATGGCCGGATCAGCCAGCGGGTGAGACGCGACTCGCGTACAGGGCGCTCAAGCTCGAGCGCTGATTGCTGCGAGAGTCGTAGCGGAGTCTCGCAACGCGCGTGCGTCGCGCGGGACACGGCGTACCAAGAGAGCAGTATTCCCAGACCGCTTCTCAAGACGCACATTACAGGCTCTTTCGACTGTGGCCGTTCAACCGGCGCCCCTTTCACGGAACAGGAGCTCACGTGCGTCGTCGCAGCAGGATGCGCGGGACAAGGAACCACTCCACGGCCCACTGACACCGCCGGAGCAGAAAAGGCGATAGCGGCGCTCGACTCCAGCTTCGAGCGATGAACCGGTGCCGGGGCCGCGGATTCTCTCACGGGCGCGTACGCGGACGGCGCTGTGTTCATGACCGCAACCGCGCCGGCATCGGTGGGATCTGACGAGATTCATAAAGCTTCGCCGGACTGTTAAGCGGTGGGGCGGTCCGGCTCAAGCTCAACAAACAACCGCTCAGCGTCGCCGACAGTGTCGCGATCGAGCAGGGCAACTACACGCTCGCCATCCTTCCCAAGCCACCGGCTGACACGTCCAAGCTGGTCGTCAGCGACCACGGGAGCTTCCTTGCCACTTACGTCAATCGCAACGGTCAGTGGCGCGTGCTGCACGACTTCGCAGTGAGCGAGGTGCCTCCAGCGATGCCGATGCAAGCGCCGTCAGCGAAAGGGGCCAAGCCCAGGTAGGTTCCTTCAGGTTGGAATGCTGGTCGGCGTCATGGAGCACGGGGAGCCGGCATCTCGATCTCCCATCGCGCGGACACCGTTGCGACGACAGTCAGATCGTGAGATGTTGGAGGTGTCGACGCTGCGAACGGCGAGCTCTCGTACGCGTTCGTGCTGAGATAGCTGGTGACGCCGCCGAAGGGTGAATAACTCGTATTGAGATCAACCAGGCGACCGATCCTGCCGCCGGCGCCGCGTGCCATCGCATCGGCGTTGGAGCGTGCGTCGGCTACCGCGGCCGCGCCCGCCGCTCATCACGTGCGGAACAACGCGTGGCGCACTCTCGCCCGTCGGAGCGACAACAGTTTGCGCCCCAGCCGCGACGGCAAACAGGGCAATACACGCCGAGAGAGCTACTGGAAGTCCGCGCATGTCCATGGTCCTGGGAGGGGTGATCAGGCTGACCCGGAAGTCAGGAAAATGCGCCGCGCATGCGTCCATGTCGAGATGCCGTTGCTTCACACTCCCAGGAGAGCAGCGAGTCGAACACGGTGCCGCCGGCAATGTGCCTTCCAGGTCCGGCGCTCTTACATTGTCCGTCCCCCAGGAGGTCCACCCTGAAGAACCTGTTTGACGCGTCAGCGCTCGATGAAATTACGGCGCGCCTCGGCGCGCTCCGGCCTGGCACCGGCGCACAGTGGGGCACCATGAAAGTCGGCCAGATGCTCGCGCACTGTTCAATCGGAGTCGAGACGGCGCTAGGCGACGTCCGGCCGCCGCGCACCCTCATCGGCCGCGTGCTCGGACCGATAGTGAAACCGCTCGCGCTTGGGAACGACGCGCCGATGCGTCAGAACTCGCCGACGTCGCCGGTCATGCGGATTCACGACGAGCGCGATCTGGACGCTGAGCGCGTGCGATTGCGGGGGCTCATCCAACGCTTTGCTGCGGCGGGGCCTCGCGGTTGTACCACATATCCACATGCGTTCTTCGGCCGCCTGACGCCAGCAGAGTGGGGCGTTCTCATGTACAAGCACCTGGATCATCATCTTCGGCAGTTCGGTGCCTGAGGCGCTTGGGTCGCGGGGGAGCCCGCCAGACGAGCAATAGCCGGCAGCTTGCCGTGCCATACGTTTAGGAACGCGACCAGTGCGGAGGTCAGTTCGATCGTGCGACGCATGCCGCTCTGGCAATCCATGTACGACGGAGATGTGATGAAGCTGCGTACTACCCGAGTATTCGCTGCCGCCATGCTGGTGATGTGTGTCGCGTGCGGCAGTGACAGCGGTACCGGACCGCGGAATCCGACTGTCAGTGCGCAGGATGCGTTGCGGAGTCTCGCATCCGGACTCGCTTCCAGTACCGGATCCCCCAGCAGCGCCATACTTAGCGGTAGCACAGTCGCCGGACTTTCGCCGGACGTGGTGGTACAAGTCACTGTCACCTTTGACGGCGTGCCGACGGGCATGTTCGCAGTGGCGTTGCAAACCACCTATCCCACAGCGACGTGCTTCGAGCAACTCTTTCCGGCGATGTCTAACAGCATGTCTCCCGCTATCTGCACGCCAGCGCCGCAAGGAATGGCTGTCGTCCTCTGGCAGACCAGCTCCGCGACTGCGGCGCCGGACCGCCTGGTGATACTCTATGCAAACCTGGGCAGCGCGTCGTTCTCGAACCTCGACACGTTCGATTCCGGCACGAGTGCTCTTCCATCTTTCGCGCTGTACCTGGACAAGAGCGGCGCGCTATCAGTCTCGAGCGCAGGAACGCTCACCAGTTCAGTGCGAAGCGCCAACCAGTCGTGCTCGCTGCCTCTGCCGCCCTTCGCAAGCTCGGCGACATGCGCGCGCGTTGTCTTCACCGCTGCCGGCCACATCGCGTTTGCGGCCGACGCGTTGTTGGGTACTTCGGGGGGCAATCACACTCTCGACATGTCTGCGACCGACATCGGCGGGATCGTGGAGAGCATCACAGGTCTCAAGACGCCTTAGCGCGGCGCTCCACCGCCGGCTGAGCGTACGGGCACGAGGATACGCGCACGACGAAGATCGGCTGACCCGGGAACGGGCCCGCCGATCTTCGTGCATTTTTCGACGCTCAACACACCGGCTATTACACCGGCTATTACACCTGTTGCTACGGGTGATGCTTCACCGGGGGGAGCCCGGTGACGGCGTCACACGACCGGGCGTCGCCCCGTGACGAAGTGCCAGATGACGGCGATGATCGCAAGGACGAGAAGCACATGTATCAGTCCACCAGCGATCGGAAATACAAAGAATCCGAGTGCCCACAAAACGATAAGTACGAGCGCGATCGTGAGAAACATTTGGGAACTCCAGTGGACGTTAGGGTGACGAACAAGAGCGGTTCACCAGACTGGTAGTGTCCTAAGCAAGACGCACGCCTAAGGGTTCTGGCGCAGGCTTGGCGGAGGCCCCGCCGACTTCCACCCGACCTGAAACAAGCGGGGGCCGGCGCCGCGCGGACCCTGCCGCGCGGCTGCCGTCACCACCTTCGGAACGGATCTTACTGTGTTGGCGTTACGCCGCTCTGCGTTGCGCCGGAATCGTTGTCGCGGCCGGAGTACGATTTGAGACAACCCTGCGGCTTTGTAACTGCCCATTCCTGCTGAACCAGGAACGGCTTGCCGCCGATCCTGATGTTCCAGTAGCCAAGGCCGTTGTTGAAAACGCTGCCGTAGGTGTACGCGCACTTGTCCGCGCCTTCCGCGCCGTTGGCGTCGAACCAGGTGTAGAAGGCGAGGCTCGTGTAGAGATTGGCAACAGGATCTGTGGCCGTCTCCTCGAACTCGTGCGTCATTCCACTCACCGCGGCGTCGGCACCAGGATCGTTGTTGGGCGCGCCGTTCTGCGGAACGCAGATGAACCCACCAGCCGCGGGATGTGCTGGCGTGAAGTCGGCATCATAAGGCATTGCGGCGATCTGAACGATATTCCCATTTGCGCGGGAGTAGCCAGTGTGGAACGCGCAGTAGTGGAGACTGTCGCGACTGAACCCGCCGCCGAGGTTCACACCGGGCCCGGTAAAGATCATGTAGAGCGTGTTCGCGGTGTACTTGAGCGCGTGGCTCGCGAAACCCGTCTCGACGAGATTTACCATGTCGCTATCCGAGACCACGGCGCCTGGTTGTGGCGCACCAGCATTCGCGGCCCAGTAACCAGCGTAGTCGGCGAAGTTCTTCACGAACTGCTTGCGACTACCTTCGATCTCGTAGTACGTCGTATTGATGTTCCAGTAACTCGACCCGCCGAGGTGGTTGAGATAGTATCCCACGAGCGAATTGTCGTCCTCGCCGTCGCCAACGGTACCGGGTCTGGGGCCGTTGTGAAAGACTGGCGTCGGGGAGAAATAGATCGCCACTATTCGCGGCTTCTGAATCACCGGACCCCCGTTGTACAGGATGTCGAGCGGCGCCGCGGTACTCGTCGAAGCGGCGGAGAACAGACCGGCGGTGTTACTGGCGCCTGTCAGGCTCAACGGGTGAAAGACCTGGGCCGGAAACATCTTGAGGGCCGGCGATGCGGTCACGCCTATCGAAGCGGACGCCGAGACCGGCGCCGTGGGCACGGCGACATTGTCGGAACAGGCAGCTAGCGCGACGGCACATGCCAGGGGTAACGTAAGTCGGCGACGAATCATGCGGCGATCCTGGGTGACGGTGGGTACTGTTCGGCAGGAAACAACAGTACAGCGCCGGGACGCCATGAGCAACGCGAAACCGAACGATACGCCGTATCGGAGTTGGATTTTAGTGGAAATTTTATACGATATTCACGACGGACAACTCGGAGCTTCACGCAGTGACAACACGACCCGCACGACCCATCGGGCTCGCCTTCACGCTGGCGTTTGTGGCGATTACCACAGGGTGCCTCAGCGCGTCGCCCATCCAAACGACTGCGGCTCCTTCTCCTGAATTTCGTCCGGAGCTGTTTTTTGCCGGCGCTACGCATGGCGACGGGACCCTCTCGCAACGCGGAAAGGCTGCACGACGTCTGACTGTGGAAGGCCATGGCGTGACCGAAGCTGATGGATCGTTCCGCCTGGATCAGGGGGTCACGTACGCCGACGGGTCGAAAGAGAAGAGGACGTGGCACCTAAAACGGACGGGGGCGCACACTTATTCCGCGACGCTCAGCGATGCGTCGGGTAATGTGTCCGGCGAGACGGTGGGAAACGAGTTCCGCCTGCGGTATCTGGTGCGACAGCCTGCGGTGTACATGAACCAGCGGATCTTTCTTCAGCCTGACGGTCGGACTGCGCTCAACGTGGCGACGGTGACCGTTCTCGGAATTCCATGGGTGAGGTTGTCGGAGACGATTACGCGGGTGGGAAGCGAATAGTCGGTTTGGCTCTCAATGCATCGCTCGCAACGTGCGGTTCATAACTTTGGGTGTGCTCGACTCGGTGATCGCGCCGTGATGTCATACGAATGAAGCCGTGCGGCATGATCGAAGATCTGCGACGTAATCATCAGCTCATCTGCTTGCGTCATGGCGATGAATTCGCGCAACTGTTCCGCCACTGTCTCGCGTGATCCGATCGCGGAATAGGGAAGCACCTGATCTATGATCGCGCGCTCCTGAGACCCGAGCGTGTCGAGGTAGTCTTTCCGCGGTGGAGGAAGCTGAATCGGGCGACCCATACGGATGCTCACGAACGCCTGTTGCATCGAGCTTGCAAGGAAGCGCGCTTCGTCGTCCGTCTCGGCGGCGAACACGTTGAATCCGAGCATGACATACGGCTTGTCAAGGCGCGCTGACGGATTGAACGAGTCACGGTAGAGCGATAGCGCCTGCATGAGCTGCGCAGGCGCAAAGTGCGACGCGAATGCGTACGGAAGACCGAGCGTCGCCGCGAGCTGTGCACCGAACAAGCTCGAGCCGAGGATCCAGATCGGCACCTGTAGCCCAGTCCCGGGAACGGCACGGACACGTTGGCGCGGCTCGGGAGAGAAGTAGTCGATGAGCTCGATTACGTCGCGAGGAAACGCGTCCGGATCGGTGTCGAGGTTCCTGCGCAATGCGCGCGACGTATTCTGGTCGGAGCCGGGAGCGCGCCCAAGCCCGAGGTCGATACGTCCAGGAAAGAGCGATTCCAGCGTTCCAAACTGCTCCGCGATCACAAGCGGCGAATGGTTGGGGAGCATGATTCCACCGGCCCCGACGCGAATGGACTGTGTCCGTCCTGCGACGTGGGCGATGAGCACCGCGGTCGCGGCGCTGGCGATGCCGGGCATTCCGTGATGCTCCGCAAGCCAGAATCGATTGTAGCCCCATCGCTCGCCGTGTTGTGCCAGATCGACACTATTGACAAACGAACGCGCGGCGTCGCCGCCTTCCACGATGGGCGCCAGGTCGAGGATGGAGAACGGAACGGAAGAAATGTCCATACCGGCAGACCATTCACGATCCGTGCTACGAAATCAGGCGGGCCGCTGGCGGGCTACATTGGTACGTGAATTCGTCACCGAAGTTGTCGTCGGTTTCCAACGAGCCAACAACATGCCCGGGGTGTTCTAGTGTCCAAAGCCCTACCCACCAGACGTGCGAATCGTCACTTGCGTTTCGCGCGAGCAGGCGTATTCCTGCTCATTTCATTTTGGGGCACGTCGCTCGGCGCGCAATCGGAGGGGTCAGTGAAATCAAAGCTACGTGCTCGCGAGCTGGGTTTGAGCACGCTGATTGGGGGTGTCGCAGGCCCGCTCGACGCGATTACCGACGTCGCTGGTGTTGCGGTGGGGCAGACGACGCTGATCTCGGGAAGCGGACGACTCGTTGTTGGAAGCGGGCCGGTGCGCACCGGTGTCACGGTCATCCATCCGCGCGGGAAGGCGAGCGCCGACCCCGTGTTTGGTGCGTGGTTCACGCTGAACGGAAACGGCGAAATGACGGGTACGACGTGGCTCCAGGAAAGCGGCATTCTCGAGGGCCCGATCGCGATCACCAACACCCACAGCGTGGGTATCGTGCGCGATGCGATCCTGCAGTGGCAGGTGAAGCGCCCGGGACTGCAGCCGTGGGGGCTTCCCGTCGTCGCCGAGACATGGGATGGGCGTCTCAATGACATCAACGGCTTTCACGTGAAGCCGGAGCACGTGCTCTCGGCGCTCGAGAGCGCTACCGCGGGAGGGCCTGTCGCTGAGGGGAATGTGGGCGGTGGCACCGGGATGGTGTGTCACGGATTCAAGGGGGGCACCGGTACGGCATCGCGGCGTCTCGATGTGAACGCGGGCGGCTACACGGTCGGCGTGCTGGTGCAGTGCAACTATGGCGCGCGCAGTGAGCTGCGTGTCGCTGGCGTCCCTGTGGGACAGGAGATCCCCGATCTACTGTCGTGTATCGCGTCGAACGACCCGACGATCGAGCCCGACGTGCGTCGTTGCGATCCACGCGTAGCGAGTCGTGGCGCAGGTGGTAATTCGGCGAGCGCTGATGCGTCCGAGACCGGTGCGGGCTCGATAATCGTCGTGGTTGCCACCGACGCGCCGTTGCTGCCGCACCAACTCAAACGCATCGCAACGCGCGTAGCGCTCGGCGTTGGCCGGATGGGCGGACGAGGCGAGAACAGCTCGGGCGATATCTTTGTCGCCTTCTCGACCGCGAATCCGCACACCGCCGGCGACACGAGCGTCGCGCATGTGGAAATGTTACCCAACCCCCGCCTGAATCCGCTTTTCGCCGCGACGATCCAGGCGACAGAAGAGGCAATCCTCAATGCGCTGCTCGCGGCCGAGACGATGACGGGGGCCGACGATGTGCGCGTGTACGCGCTACCGCACGACAGGCTGCTCGCCGCGATGTCGAAGTACAATCGGGCGCCGATCGCAGTGGTTCATACACAGACCGCGAACCCCGTGCGATAGCGTGAGCGGGGATTGGTAATGCGCGTCGATGCCCAGGCACGGAGCCGGGTGGACCGCGGGTCTCGAGACCGCTGCGGTTAACGACTAGTAGCACCGCGCGCCCTTTATCAGCTCGGCGCCGCATCACGACCTGCGCGTAAACCGCCCCGAAACAGATTTCGGATCGCGCGCCAGACGGCGCGCACCAGCAGCATGGTGAGCGCAAGAATCACGAGCGCGCCGCCGAGTGCCGCGATTGGATGCTGCCACAACGTGTAGCTCATTGCGGCGACGATGCCCAGTTCGGTGGTGTTAACGATGCCGTTGCTGACTGGCTCGGGCGACGCGTCGACCGCCACGCGCAGGCCGAGCTTGGTCAGGTTCGTCGTAAGTCCCAGCCCGCCGCCGAGGAGGCCCGCGAGTGCGATGATCATTGGATCCGCGTGCCATGCTGTCGCGATCGCCAAAGCAGCGGCAGCGGGTGTGCGGATCATGGTGTGTGACACTTCCCACGCTGAAGCGACGCCGGGGATGAGCGTCGCAAGAAACTCCACAAGCGCGAGCAACACGGCAACGCCGATGATGATTGGATTTCCAAGAACTCCCAACAATCCCGGCAACGGTCCGATCCACCCGAATCGTTCGCCCAGCCCGACGAGCGCCACCGTCGCATACAGACTGATTCCTGTTGCGTAGGCGATGCAGAGGGATTGCGCGAGTGTGACGAGTGAGCTCATGTGTTCCGCCGCGCTTAGTGGAGGTCGAACGTGAACGTCTGAGAGACGAGTTGCGACACGGGGCAGCCGCCCACACGTGCGGGTGAGAACCGCGCCGTCGGCAGCCAGGCCATCACAGTCTGAAGGAAATCCGTATATACCGAGAGTAACGCGCCCGTTGGGCGCGGCACTTCTGCCGGCCACTGTTCCTTCAGGGTTTCGGGAGCGACGTGTCCAAGCGAATCCACCTTGAATTCAATGATCACGACGCCAGTAGCGCCCAACTGTCTGGCGTTCTCGGGATACGGAACGTCCGCGTCCTGGCGTGCCGCCGGAGTTTCGGGTGGAAACAGTACTGAAAAAACGGGGAAGGCATAGCGGTACGTCGCACGCGTTGCAAGCCTGCCCTGCGACTTGAATGCGAAGCCGATTCCGAAGGTGATGGAGTCCGCCGTGGCTTCTGGAGGCCAGAACAACCCGTCGCCCGTAGCCTGGGTTTCCTGCACGGCGTGGAGAAGAAATTTGGACGCAGCGAGGTTCGTATCCGCCGTTACGAGCGCAAAACGCGGCGAACCATTACGCAGAGCGGTGACTTCGAGCACCAGATCATCACGAAAGTTGCGCCAACCGAGCGACGGCTCTCCCGCGGGCAGCGTATCGCCGTGCGCGTTGAGCAGCACGCGCGCTCGCTGCGCAACCGATTGCGCAAGCTGGTCCGCCATTTCCCCCAGCAAGGGCTGTGACGAATCGGGTACCGACGCGTAGATATACGCAATCCGGGGTCTGGCGTTGATCAAGGAAACCGTGTCGAGGCACGCCGCTGGCGCCGATCGCGCTAGTACGGGAAGTGCTTGCGCGAAACTCTCGCCGGTCGCGACCAGAGGGCACGCGAGCATCGAGGCTGCGAGTCTGAGTGTGAACTTCCGGCTCCCTCCAGATACAGCGTGAGTAGCGCGGTGATATCCGACTGGCGTCATGTTACATCACGAGACGCAGTGTATTCCTCCGAGTACATCTGCGTGACCCTGATCGCGTAGGACAGGAGCAGCGGTCCGAGGATAAGGCCGAGTAGTCCGAAGAGACGCAGGCCGCACAGTACGCCCAGCAGCGTAATCAGCGGATGAAGCTGCGCATAGCGTCTGAAGACCAGCGGGCTCACGAAGCTCGTGATGTTGCCGGCCAGTCCGCCCGACCCAACGGCCATGATTATTGCCGCGATCGGCTGATGGCGGAAGAAGAGAAACAGCGTTGCCGGCAGCCAGATCGCTGTGCTCCCGATCACGGGAATCACCGAAGTGATCGCCGCCGCCACGCCCCAGAACAGGGCGTTGGGAAGGCCCACGAAATAGAAGAGAAGCCCGATGATCGCGCCCTGAAGTCCCGCGACGAGCGACATGCCGATGACGGTGGCGAGCGTGACGCCCTTGAAATGCGTGAGCAGCTCCTCGCTGTGCTCTGCGCTGAAAGGGATCAACGGCTTGACGCGCATCCAGAGTTCCTTTCGGCCGGGAAGCAGAAAGGCGAGGCAGAGGCATGCGATGGCGAACTGAAGAAGACCTCCTGCGAGGCCGGCAGCGAGATCGAGCGCCTTGCCGGAGCTCCATGAAATGAGCGCGCCGCTCGCGTCGCTCATCCGCGTGCCGAGGTCCGTGCCTGCGATGCGGAACCGGGCGTATGATGCGAGCTCGGGACTCGACTGCGCATTGCGAAACACCTCCTGCGCCTGGCCTGTGAGCTCGAAGCCAAGCCACATCAGAGGCAGGACTACCAGGCCCAGGAGAAGCAGAATGATGATCGTGGTCGCAAGCGCGCCGGAAATGTGACGCTTGAGCCTGTCGTACATCGGGGCGGTAAGCACGCACAGCACGAACGCTGAGAAGATCCCGACCGAAAACGGAAGTAACGCGTATGCCGCGCCTGCGAGCAGGAACAGCACTACGAGCGTCGCCCGGTCACGCGGAACGTCGAGAACTCTCATTGGGGGCGCTTGATTGAGGAAGTGACCATCCGCGCGTGCTCATCCGGGGGTCGTCGCATTGTGTACAATGCCGCGCGCCGCAGTAGCCGTCAAGCGGTGCGCGTTGCAGTCTCAAGCCGAATGCGAGTGCGAAGTCAGCGCACAACGCAAGCTTTGTGCGGCTTCTCGACGTCGGTTTGCTTGAGTCGGTTGGAGAGTATTGCACGACTCGCGCCGCCGGACGCCCCGTGCTATGCGAAGGTCCGTGGCGGCGGATACCTTTAGATAGCTTGTAGATACGTGCGGCCAGACGGCCGATCCGGCACCGAGATTCTCAAGGAGCCACAACGTGACGTACGAAGAAACTCATTATTATCGGATTGTTTTCGCCCAACGCTTTGAGCCACCGAGATATCAATGACGCCTAATTCAGAACAGTCGCCGGATCAACCAGACCAGCGAGACCAGCCATCGTTCCACTCGCTCACTCGCGACGAATCGGAGCGGCTGCTTGCGCGCAACAACGTCGGGCGCATTGCGTTCTCGTTCCACGACCGGGTGGACATCGAGCCGATCCATTACGTTTTCGATAGCGGCTGGATCTACGGCCGCACGGGTGAGGGTACCAAGCTATCAACGCTGGAGCATCATCCGTGGGTAGCGTTCGAGGTGGACGAGGTGAAGGGCATCTTCGAATGGCGGAGTGTTGTGGTGAAGGGGGCGTTCTACCTTGTCGAGGCTGACACGTCGATGCAGCAGGATCCCGCATTCAAGACCGCCATCGAGCTGCTGCGGACCCTCGTTCCGGAAACACTGCGAAGCGACGATCCGGTCCCGTTTCGCCGTGTGGTGTTTCGCATTCATCTGGACGAAGTCACAGGCCGCGCTGCGACAGCTCGCTAGCGGCGAACGTCTGGTTCCGGACCTCCAGCCTCAGTCGCGGATCTCCGGCATTTGGGATTGAATGGTTGGCCAACTCGCTGGCCCGTTCGCTTTCGTAAACCACGGCTCTGGTCACGGACAGAAATGGTCTCGGCGCGCTTCCACAGTATGCGCGGCGAGTGCAGATTCATTGTCATGGGTGAGACCGGGATCGACACTTGAACGTCTGCGCGTGGCTCACCGCTCACGGCTCCAGCTGTCTCGAAGCAATAGCGGTCGGCTTCGGAATAGTCAGCGTGTATCTCAGCACGCGCGAGAACATCTGGAGCTGGCCAACGGCGCTCGTGAACGTCACGCTGTTCTTCGCGCTGTTCTTTCGGTCCGGGCTGTATTCCGACACCGGCCTTCAGGTGGTGTACTTCGCGCTTTCCATTTATGGATGGTACGAGTGGCTGTACGGCGGCGCGGGTCGTACCGCGATCAAGGTATCGCGCACCGGGCGAAGAACCTGGATTATTCTCTGCGCTACCGCCGCAGTGCTCTGGACTTTACTCGGCGCCGTCACCTCGCGGCTTCCCGGGACCGCCCTCCCGTACGTGGACGCAGCCACCACCACGACAAGCCTGATTGCTCAGTGGATGATGACGCGCAAGCTTCTCGAGAACTGGTTGATATGGATTGCGGTCGATGTCGTATACGTCGGCATGTTCGTCTTCAAGGGGCTGTACCTCACCGCGTTCAACTACGGCATCTACCTCGCACTCGCCGCGTTAGGCTACGTCGCATGGAAACGGTCGATCGCGCTGCCGGCCTGATACGCGTCGTTCTCACGGGCTCCGAATCCACGGGAAAGACAACGCTCGCGGAGGAGCTCGCGGCGTTATATGGGGCCGAGCTTGCACCGGAGTACGTACGCGAGTTCGCCGTGCGAAAGGGCGGCGAGATCTTGTATGAGGACACCGATGAGATTGCGCGGGGGCAGATCGCCATCGAGGACGCGCACGCCGCGCGCGCCAGACAGCTTCTTATCCAGGATACCGATCTCCTGAGCACGGTAGTCTACTGCAATCACTACTACGGTCAATGCGAAGAGTGGGTAGTCAAGGCCGCACGGCTGCGTCGTCCGGATCTCTACCTCCTGCTCGAAATCGATGTACCATGGGTGCGGGACGAGGTACGCGACCGGGAAGGGGCGAGGGAGGAGGTGCAGCAGATGTTCAGGCACGCCGTGGCAGCGTCGGCCGCGCCTGTAGTCGTCGTGCGTGGCGACTGGGCCGAGCGACTGCGCATCGCGCGCGCAGCGATCGACGCGCTTACAGGCCGATCCGCAACGTGACGAAGAAATTGCGTGGTGGAAGGACGAAATAGTACGGCTCGCCACCGCTCGCGTACCCGCTGCCGTACTTCTTGCTGTTCGTCAGATTGTTGGCGCGAACAAGCAGCGCGTTGCGTCCGAACTTCCATTCCGCTGACGCATCGAGATCTGCCGCGTCCGGAAGTACGTCGCTCCGGTCGCTCGTGTTCGTCAGGAACGACACGCTCTGGTAACGCGCCTGTAACGCAAGATCGATGGCTGGCGTCGCCGAGAACTGCGCGCGCGCGAAACTCTGGAAGCGCGGTGTAAGAAGGGGCTCTACGTTGTGGTACGTCACTGGAGCGTCGCCACTGGAGTCGGTGTACTCCCGGATCCGATTCATGCTCTCGGTGGCGTTGGCGCTGAGCAGCCACCGGTGGAGCCCGCGATACGTGACATCCGCTTCCAGGCCGCGGCGGTAACTCCGCGCGACGTTCTTGTTGAGCGGGTTGCCGATGTAGCTGAGCGCTCCGATGGGTGAGATCTCGTTTCGGAAATCCATCGAATAGACGTTGGCCTGGACCTCGAGTGACGGGCTGCGATAGTTTGTTCCTACCTCAAGGTCGTGTACCGTCTCTGGTTTCACACGCGCCAGTGGGCCGACGAACGCGACGTTGGAAGTGTCGAGGTTGTCGAAGCCAGCGAACATGTCGCTGCGCGCGGGCTCGCGACTCGTCTTGCCATACGTAGCGTATACCGAGAGCGGTCGGGTAAGCTGATAGGTGGCGCCGACCTTGGGATTGAGAAACAGCCATGCGATCGAGCTTCCCCCGATCCCCGATTGCGCGTCGGGCGTGTACCGGAACTCGGCGTGGCGTCCCTGAACGTCAGCAAAAAACGTGGTGCGGCCGCGTACCAGTGCTGCCTTGACGAATGCGGCCTGATCCTGTTTATGCCCGGTATTGAAGTAGATCGGGTTGCCAAGGTCCGGATGCACGAACGCGTAGTGGTCGCGGGCATAGTCGTCGGCGTTCACACCCAGATCGAGCTTGAGTCCGTTGTGACTGTAGCTCAATGCGCTGGTGAGGCCGTATGAGACGAAGTCCA
>JALYTX010000014.1 GCA_030854055.1 Gemmatimonadota bacterium
CCGCCGATGCAGGCGGTTCCGAGGCCGTAACGCTTTCCGCTGGCGCGGAGCGCGTGAAGCAAATGCACCGTGATCCGTGCGCCGGAAGCGGCGAGCGGGTGGCTAAGCGCAATCGCGCCGCCGTGAATGTTGAGCTTTTCGCGTGGAATGTTCAGCTCAGCCGCAACCGCGCACGTCTGGGTCGCGAATGCCTCGTTCACCTCGATCAGATCCACTTCGTCGAGCCCCATACCGGCGCGCTTGAGTGCCGCTCGCGATGCGGGCACAGGCCCTATTCCCATGATTCGCGGTTCGACGCCGGCGAGCCCCCATGAGACGAGACGCGCGAGCGGCCGCAGGTTGTGCGCATCTGCGTACTCTCGGCTGGCAATTACCATGGCCGCGGCACCATCGCCTAGTCCCGAAGCATTTCCGGCCGTGACGACGCCACCATCGCGAAACGCAGCCCGAAGCTTCGCCAGCCCTTCGGCGGTCGAGTCGGGACGCATGTGCTCGTCGCGCCTAAACTCTTCGGTCTGGCGCGTCTTGGGATTCTTCACAGGGACAGGGACCACCTCGTCGTCATACACTCCAGCGGCCCAGGCGTCCCGCGCCAGGGTTTGCGACCTGAGCGCGAGAGCGTCGGAGCTCAGGCGGTCGATGTGATATTGAGCGCCGAGGTTTTCGGCGGTGTCAGCCATTGACACGTTGGCGAACGAATCCTTGAGGCCTTCCGTGAGAGTATCTTCAAGGACGGGAGACTTGCCCAGCGGCACACCCCAGCGAATTCCGCGAACGGCGTGTGGCGCCTGGGACATCGATTCTGCGCCGCCCACGAGGCAGACATCAGCTTCGCCGGCCATAATCTCGAGCGCGCCGCTAACGACGGCCTGGAAGCCGGACCCGCACAGCCGGTTTACAGTGAGCGCAGGCGACGCGGTGGGGCAATCAGACCGAAGCGCGACATGTCGTGCGAAATAGATGGAGTCGTTAGCGGTATAGAGCACATTTCCGAAAATGGTCTGCTGTATCGATGCTGGCGCTATGCTGCCGCGCTCCATCGCAGCCTTGGAAGCGATGACTCCGAGCTCGATGGCGGACACGTCGCGAAGGGTTCCTCCGAAAGTACCGAACGGGGTGCGAACTCCGGACAGAAAAACGACTTCACGAGGGGAATTTTGTGTGCCCATCTGGAGTAATATATGGGACAACATGGTCAGAGATTCTATGAGCCGTTCCGCATTTACCGCAGCTGGATCGACGCTCGCCGTCGTTCTGTTTTGCATCGCATTCCCCGCCGTTTCCAGCGCGCAGCGGGAGGTACCACACAAGTCGATTATCAGAAAGCCGGTTGATTCCACGGCCAGTGGCAAACCGAGCATCGCGGTGCCAGACGCTGCAGCAGCTGCACGCATGCCCGCGGGAACGGGGAGCATTATGGGCACAGCGCTTGACTCGCTGCATGACAGCATGCTCGCAAGCGCTGTCGTCACAGTGGTCGGCGTGGCCGGCAGGCACGCGACGACGACAGCGAACGGGCTTTTCCGGATCGATTCGATTCCGCCGGGGAAGTACGTGCTGGAGGTGACGCACCCGATCCTCGATTCGCTCGGGATCCGCCTCCAGTCGGATACGGTCCCCGTCACTGCGGGTCGGCTTCAGACGGTTGAGTTGGCGATTCCGAGTGTGCACACCGTAACCGCCACTGTTTGCAGTCCGGCGAAGCTTCGTTTCGGGCCCGGCGTGATCCTTGGGCGCGTGGTAGACGCGGATACGTTCGAGCCCGCTGTCGGTGCCGAAGTCTCGGTGGCCTGGATGGAGACCGAGGTGGACGCTACAGTAGGTGTCCGAACGTCTCCGCGCGTTCGCAAGTCGACTGTGGCATCGGACGGGACCTACCGAATCTGCGGCGTCCCTCCGAACTTCACGGGATCACTGCAGGCCTCGCTTGGCGGCGCGAAGACGGCGGAGGTTCCGATCCAGGTTCTGGATCAGGCTCTTTCCCTTCGGATCCTGTTCATGCCTCCCCCTGCCGTCGCCTCGTCGGATACGGGGTCGTCGAAGACTCCCGCGCCAAGAGGACCGCGCGCGGTAGTCACGGGCCGCGTCACGAATGCGGGCGGCGTCCCGGTTTCGGGTGCGCGAGTGTCGATGCAGGGAGGAACGTCGTCGGCGGCAACTGGCGCTGACGGACGCTTCACGCTGACTGGAGTGATGCCGGGAACTCAGTCCATCCTCGTCCGTCGGGTGGGCTACACGCCGGTCGAGACCGCGCTCGACCTTACCTCCCTCAAGACGAATGAGGTGACAGTGAGGTTGGGCGCATATACGCCAGTGCTGACCAGCGTCGACGTCAAGGCAAAGGCGGATCCTATCGAGTCAACAGGATTCGAACGTCGCCGCAAGATGGGATTGGGCAAGTACATGGACCTGGCGCAAATTCAGGCGGCAAGTCCGACGTACACATCCGACATCCTGCGTCGCATACCGGGACTGTACGTTACGGGCAGCGGTGCCAGCGCGAGCATCGCAACAACCCGATCGAATGGTTGTGTGGGCTTTGTCATCGACAACAACCCGGTCTCGTCGACTGCAGGGCAGAGCATCGACGAGATTGTCAACGAGAACGATATAGTCGCCGTGGAGTTCTACCAGCCCGTGGAGGTGCCGATGGAATTCGCGAACGGGCAGAGTAGTGGCTGCGCCATGCTGCTGATCTGGACAAAGGGCAAGCTCGATCAGCGGTCGCGCAAGAAATAGTCGGCAGTCGCGTCAGCTCCGTGCGTCGCTGGCCGCTCTCTGAATAGCGCGACGCCGATGATGAACGTGATTGCAGTGACGGTGATCGGGTACCAGAGCCCCGCGTACGGGTTGCCGGTACGCGCTACAAGCGATGTTGCGATGAGAGGCAGGAATCCGCCAAACCACCCGGTTCCTGCGTGGTGCACGAACGACACGCCGGTGTACCGTACGTTGGTTGGGAACGCTTCCACCAGCAGCGCGCCGAGCGGACCCGTGCACATCGCCGCGAGCACGATCTGATAGAAGATCAACGCCGCGAGGATCGGAATGTTCGGCGTTCCTGACGCAGCGCGAGCCATGAGATGATACGTGGGATACAAGGTCGCAGCTGCGAGGGCGAACGCCGCCATGATCACCGGTTTGCGGCCCACGCGATCCGAGATCGCGCCGAACAGCACAAAGCAGGGTGTCCCGAGCACCAGGGCGATGGTCATCGCGCCGTATGCTACGCCGAACGGAACCTTGAGTACCGTCTGAAGAAAGAACAGCGCGTAGAACTGTCCCGTGTACCACGTAACCGCATGACCGGCAATCACGCCGAACAGGAGTGTCAGCATGAGCTTCCAACGCCCAGACCCGAATGCCTCGCGCACTGGCGACTCGGTGATCTCACCGCGGTCGCGCGCGGCTGCAAATACCGGGGACTCGCCCAGCTTGCGCCGAACGTAGTATGATACCGCGACGAGTATCGACGATACCAGGAACGGAATGCGCCACCCCCATGTGGCGAACGCGGCCTCGCCAGTGACATGTCTGACCGCAAGTATGAGGAGCAACGACACAAGCAGAGCCACGGTGGCCGTCGTGTAAATGAAGCTTGTGTAATATCCTCGGCGACCTGCCGGCGCGTGCTCCGCGACGTACACTGCCGCACCACCATATTCCCCGCCCAGTGCGAGTCCCTGAACGAGTCGCAGCGTGACCAGAATGATAGGCGCGACGACGCCGATGGATGCGTAACCAGGTAGCAGTCCGATGGCACACGTCGATGCACCCATCACCACGAGCGTCGTCAGGAACGCGCGCTTTCTTCCAAGGCGATCGCCCATCCGGCCGAAAAAGAGGGCCCCGATCGGCCGCACGGCGAAACCGACGGCGAACGTCGCAAGCGTCTCGATGAAGCTCGTTGTGGGATTGTTTGGCGGGTAGAACTGTCTCGCGAGGATCGCGGCCAGCGATCCGAAAATGAAGAAGTCGTACCACTCGATCATCGAGCCGGCACACGAGGCGAGCAGCACGGTTCGCATGGAGCGCGGGGCAGTGGCCGTAGCAGTCATGCCCGGGAAGTTGCGGCCTGCGCGATTAGTCCGCAACTTTGCTCTGACGAATGGGATGTCCGGAAATGAGCGACGCAGCCAGGACGTCCGTGGATCTCAACGCGGACATGGGTGAGGGCTTTGGACGCTACGCGCTCGACGACGCCGCGTTGCTTGCGACTGTGACGTCCGCGAGCATCGCGTGCGGCTTTCACGCGGGCGATCCGATAGTCATGCGCGACACGGCCGCGGTCGCAACGCGACTTGGCCTGAATATCGGCGCGCATCCTGGCTATCCCGACCTCGTTGGATTCGGGCGCCGCGACCTCGCCGCGACTCCTTCCGAGATTGAAGCACTTGTCGTCTATCAGATCGGAGCGCTGCAGGCGGTGTGCGTGGCTGCCGGGACGCGATTGCGTTACGTCAAGCCACACGGGGCCCTGTACAATCGCGCCGCGCGCGACGCGGCTGCTGCGGATGCGATCGCGCGCGCCATACATTCCGTCGACCCGTCCCTCGCGCTCCTCGGCCTTGCAGGCAGCGCCATGATCGGGGCCGCGCGGCGCGCGGGAATTCGCGGCGTGAGCGAGGCGTTCGTCGACCGCGCGTACAACGCCGACGGGACGCTCGTATCGCGCGCCGAGCCTGGTTCGGTTCTTACCGACGTGGCGGCGATCGCCGAGCGCGCCGTGACCATGATAACCTCAGGAAAGGTGACCACACGCGATGGGAGCACGATCGAGCTCAGTGCGGAATCTCTCTGCACTCACGGAGACGGTCCCCACGCGCTGGCTACGGTTCAGGCCGTGCGCGCCGCGCTTGAACAGGCGCGCGTGCGAATAGCGTCGTTCAGCTCCGTCTGATCTTCCGCCACCGTGATGGACGCGCAGCATCTGCCCACTGTCAGCGCGCTCGGCGACGCCGCACTCATTGTCACGTTCGCGCACGAGCCGTCGTGGGCGATTGGTTTGCGTGTGCGCTCCGTTGCCAACTGCCTTCGCAACATGCACATTCCTTCTGTCACAGACGTGGTCCCGGCGTACACGACACTGGCAGTATACTTTGATCCGACAATCGATCGCTCTGACAGCATAGCGGGCTACGTGCAGACCGCGCTGGAATCCGCGGACATGATCGACGACGTCGACTCGCGCACGATCGAGATCCCGGTTCGTTACGACGGGCCGGACATCGGCGATGTCGCGCAACGAACTGGCATGTCGGTACATCAAGTGATCGAGAAGCACTGCTCACGTACGTACCGCGCGTACATGTCGGGCTTCGTGCCTGGGTTTGTGTATCTCGGGAACCTGGATCCTTCGCTCGTAATCCCGCGCAGGAGCACGCCGCGCGTCCGCGTGCCCGCTGGATCGGTCGCCATTGCCGCAATGCAGACCGCCGTGTATCCGCTGGAGACGCCAGGCGGCTGGCACCTGATTGGAAGCACTGACGCAATCGTGTTCGACCCGAAACGTTCGGAACCGGCATTGATTCGCACAGGTGATATCGTCCGCTTCGTCGAAATGCCTCGATGATCACGGTCGTTTCAGCGCCGCCGTTCGCAACAATTCAGGGTCTGGGAAGAACGGGCTTCAGGGACGTGGGGGTTCCGCCGTCCGGGCTCGCGGACCGTGACTCCGGCCTCGCACTCAATGCAGTGCTCGGGAACGATCGCGAGTGCGCGATGATCGAGTGGGCGCTCGGTGGTGGAACGCTGCGTTTTGATATGGACGCGACGGTCGCGCTCGGCGGAGCCGATGCGATGTGCAGCGTTGGCGGGACACCGGTACTGGCCTGGACGCCCACGGCCATACCAAATGGCGCGGAGCTCGAAGTACGACGGATACTGCGCGGCCGATTCCTGCTGATCGCGGTGCAGGGTGGCATCGACGTACCGCAAGTTCTCGGTAGCCGGTCCACCCTGCTAAGCGCGAAACTTGGTGGCTTTGAAGGACGACGTCTGCGCAGCGGAGACCGGCTCGCGATCGGCACGGCGTTCCGGTCCGAGGCGGTTGCCAACGTGTCGCCGATGCGAACGCGCAGCGGCACTATTCCAGTTTTGCGCGGACCACAGTCGTCGTTCTTCGGTCACTCAGCGTGGGCTGCCTTCCTCGCTGCAACATTCAAAGTTTCCAACGCCTCCGACCGAACCGGCTATCGCCTGGAGGGTCCGCCGGTAGCCGCCCCGGCATCGTTGCTACCTTCCGAGCCAGCGTGCGTGGGCGCGATCCAGGTGCCGGCAGACGGGGCGCCAATCGTCATCATGCACGACGGCCCGACAGTCGGAGGTTATCCCAAGATCGCGGTGATCCGCGAGAATGCGCTCGCTCGCTTCGCGCAGTTGGTGCCCGGTGATTCCGTGCGCTTCTCCCTCGATGCGGAACGCTGACTCGCTGCGGACGAGACCCAACGTGCTGCTTCTGCGGGTGCGGTGTCACTACTGGGCGTGGCCCCAGATCACGGCTGGATCGTCCGACGCGAAGACATTGGCGTGGACCATCCACCCGAAAAGATGCGGTATGAAGCGCCCACCCACTGCATCGCAAGCGTTGGCCGTGACGATCGCGCTTCGCGGTCCGAACACGGGCTTACCGCCAGCCGAATCGCGCCAGCGCGACTCCTCGCCCTTTCTTGGGAGGCACCAATTGACGTGCTCATGCCAGCGTGCAACGCTGAGCGGAACTCTCTCGTCGAGCCGGTTCGCCGACGCCGAGCGCGGAGCGGTGTACATCACGCCGACAAGCGCAAAGCTTCCGTTCGCGTTGCGACGGTAGAGAAGCGATGTAGGCTTGGCGGCGTTGAAGCGAAAAGCCTCCTCAAACGCCCAGCGCCAGTTGGTGAAGTGGTACACGGGCTGCGGCACGTTCGGAAGAAACTGCGTGAAACCGTCCGCCTCGGCCACGCGGACATCTCTGTACTTGGCCAGCTTTGCACGCATCTCGAGTACGAGCGCCAGCGCTCGCGCGGAATCGGCGGCACTGGCTGGGCGACGCGGTGTCAGGACCATATGCGGATCGGCAGCCATGTCCATGTCGCCCATCCCGTTCATCTCGGCATCCGCTGCGGCCGACACGCTCCGATCGGTTGTATCCACCGGAGGACCGCCTGGCCGCGCACCACGCTGCGCGGATGATCGCACGGGCGCGCACGCTGCGCCTGCCGCGAAGACTGCGGCAGCGAGAGCGAGTATCGGCTCGGGACGAGTCCAGCGTTTCATCGGTTCGCGATTGGCGTTGTTCCGAACACGTGCGATGACAATCCTACACCGTCGCGGGGATTTCGATTGTCGCGCCGGGTTTTCGCGGGTCGTCGATTCCCATCCCGAGAAAGAATCCGACCATCACGAGCGCCGCCGAAACCCAGAACGGGATGGAGTGACCGAACCGGTCGTAGGTAAACCCGGCAAATATGGGGACGATCACCCGGGCAAAGCCGCCGAACGTCTGTTGAACGCCCATGTAGAGTCCGCGCTCGTTGCGATTTATGACGCGCGAGAGCAGCGATGTGACGCAGGGGAATGTGAAGGCTGTGCCGAGCGGGATCAACGTCACGGCCAGATACAGCGTGACGTAGGTCGGCATTATCGGGAACGCCGCGAGCCCGATCGCAAGCATCATGAGACCAATGCGCGAGAGCTGCACCTCGCCCCAGCGGTCTACCGCCTTGCCCAGGAATCCCGCGCGCGTGATCACCGAGATTGTTCCCATGAACGTAAAGATCACCCAGATGCGATCTGCGGTAACACCAAATTTGTCAGCGAGAAACAGCGCGAGAATGGCGGTGATCCCCTGGAATGCACCGATGCCGATTGCGTACACAAGGATCAGCCTCGACGCTGGATCCTTCGCGTGGGTGAATACGTGCTTCACTGCTGCGAGCGATGCGCCGGCCTTGCGCGGCACGCGCTTCGCTTCGGCCATGTCGCGTGACTCGGACAGGAACCGCCATGCGAATGCAATGTTGAAGAGACACAGCGTCGCGGCGATCAGTCCCGGTCCATGCACATGCAGAAGCTTGAGCGCGAAGGAACCGACAGGGGGTCCGAGCGCGACGCCCACGTTGGTCGCCGCGGAAATCCACCCGAGTGCCTTCGCGCGTTCCTCGGGCTCGACCGCATCGGCGACGTACGCCTGAACGACGCCCGTGGTTCCACCGCCCGCACCCTGCACGACACGCGACAGCAACAGCAGCCAGATCGTGGTCGCGTACGCAAACACGACGTACGCTATTGCAGCCGCGCCCATTCCGATAAGCAAGGCTGGGCGCCTGCCGTAACGGTCGGAGACGCGTCCCCAGAACGGGGCAGCGAGAAGCTGCGCGGCGGTGAACGAGGACATCAGGAGCGCCACCATCAATGCACTCGCGCCCAGAGTGCGCGCGTAGAACGGCATGAGCGGCAGGATCATCAGGAGGCCGACCATGTCCACGAACGCTGTGATGATGAGCGCCGTTAGCCGGCCGAGCGCGGCGTTCCGTGCCACTATTGGCCGACCGCCACAGGTGACACATTGGGCCTCGGCCAGCGACGTCTCGAGGTGCGATCGCGATGCAGCCTCGTCTCAACCGGCGCCACCGGCGCCACCGGCGCCACCGGCGCCACCGCGGCGGAGCACGCGCAGCTCGGCCCCTGCGCGGACTGGGCGGCCCCGGTTTCGAAGTCACGTTGCATTCGGGATGAATTTAGTTCCCGCGACGCGTGGGGCACCGGGAAACGCGCCGCCGATCGCAATTACGGCGCGCGATGGCGGCCAGGCCTTCACCAAGCCTCGGCGACGCCCCTGTTCGGGCTCTGCCAGGACTCTGCCAAGACCTTGCTAGGCCTCTGCACGGCCGAGAGCCGCGGGTGCTATCGCCCGCCCGACGACGCCGGCAAGCGCGACTATTGTAAGCACGTAGGGGATCATCTCGATGAACTGCGACGCGACAAGATGGTTACCCTGGAGCTGGATCTGGACTGTTTCCGCCGCTGCAAAGAGAAGGCACGCGGCGCCGGCGCGCAGCGGGCTCCAGCGACCGAATATGACGGCAGCAACCGCGATGAATCCTCGCCCCGCCGTCATCTGGTCAGTGAACTGATGCTGATCGAGCGCGAGGTATACGCCGCCGAGCGCGGCAAGGGCGCCTGACAGAAGCACCGCCGTATACTGCACCCGCCGAACCGGCACGCCGACGCTGGCCGCGGCTTCAGGTTTCTCTCCGGTTGCGCGCACCCGCAATCCAAACGCTGTTTGGAAGAGTAGGAACGCGGCGATGGGCGTAACGAGCAGCCCGAGCCAGAAGATCGGGTCGCCGTAACCCGCCGCGAAACCTACGACGCGGGGAGAGTTTGACGAGCTACCGAACAGGAGCTTGAGGAAGAACCGTGTGATGCCGACTGCAAACAGATTGATCGCGATGCCGACAATCACCTGATCGGCGCGATACCGAATTGACGCGACGGCATGAATGAGTGCCAGCAGCGCACCTCCGGCGATGCCGCACAGGACGCCCGCCGCAGGCGAACCGAAATAGAACGTTCCGACAACGGCGGAGAACGCGCCGCCGAGCATGTAGCCTTCGAGTGTCAGCGATATGATGCCCGACCGCTCTGCGATTACCCCACCAGCCGCGGCGAAGAGGTACGGTACTGCGATTCGAAGCACCTGCGTGATGATTGCGAAGAAGCTCATGGTGTCAGACCGGCGCTGGCGGAAGCGCGGATGCCGCATCCGGCACCACGGGGCCAGGTCGGCGCGACCCAAGCAGTACGCGGCGAACTTCTGGAACGGACGCGGCGATCGCTATGATCACGACACCCTGAAGGACGTCGACCATCTGCTTGGGTACGAATGCATTGACCGCGAGACCACCCTGAGACAACGTTGCAAAGAATAGAGCGGCTACAAGTATCCCGAATGGATTGTTTCGTCCGACGAGCGCGACCGCAATTCCAAGAAATCCCGTTCCGCCAGCGAATCCATCCTCGTAGTAGTGCTTGTAACCGAGGACGAAGTTAATGCCGCCGAGACCCGCAATGACGCCCGAGATCGTCATCGCGCGGAACAGCACACCGCGCACAGCGATGCCACCGTACTCCGCGGCATCCGGTTGCAGTCCAACGGCGCGCAATTCGTATCCGCCCCGCATACGGAACATGTAGTACCACATCGCGCCCGCTCCGAGCAGCGCGATCAGCACGGAAAAATTGGCCGCCGAGCCGTGGAACGCCGGGAGCAGCGCGCTCAGGCGCGGGATGCCGCCGGCGTGGATTTCCGGAGTGTGCAGCGTCTCCGGTACTCGCAGCTTCGTGGCGATGAACCAGTTGAGGAGCGCCAGGACGACAAAGTTGAGCATTATCGTCGTGATAACTTCGTGCGCGCCAAAGCGCACGCGCAGGTATCCTGGAACCGCGCCAACGATTCCACCAGCCGCGGCTGCCCCGATACATCCGAGGATGATGGCGATGATAGCGGGAAAGCCTGCGGGAAGGCCGAAGCCGACTAGCGCGGCCGCAAGTCCGCCTGCAGCGAGCTGACCCTCGCCCCCGATATTGAACAGGCCAGCGCGATACGCGAAGGCGACGGCCATCCCTGTGAACGAAAGTGTGGTCGCCTTGTACAGCACCTGCCCGAAGCCGTACGCGTTACCCCATGTTCCTTCCAGGAGCAGACGCCAGACTACGAGAGGTGACTGATTGAAGCTGAGCATGAGTATGTCGCCAGCCACGAATGCGATGAGAATCGCAACGATCGGCGGAAGAAGAGCTTCCTCGATTTTCTGTCTCCGCTCGATGGTCATGCTGCCGCCCGCGCGCCGGTCATGTACTCGCCGAGCAGCTCCTCTGTGGCCTCGGAAGCGGGCATGACGACGACGAATTTTCCGCCGCACATCACGGCCACCCGATCGGCGAGCGAAAGCACTTCGTTCAACTCCGCCGACACGAGCACGACCGCCTTGCCCGCGTCCCGTGCCGCGATCAGCCGCGCATGGATGAATTCGATGGCACCGACGTCGACACCGCGCGTGGGTTGGGATGCGAGTAAAACCGAGTAGTCGCGCCCACCGCCCATTTCCCGCGCGACGACGACCTTCTGCTGATTACCGCCCGAAAGTGAACGTACCGGGAGGGATGGGTCGTCCGGCCGGATGTCGAAGGCGCGAATCTGATCGCGCGCGTACGTTGCTATTGCCTCGCGGTCCAATACGCCGTTCGGCGCGAATCGATGCTGCATGCCGAGGATGAGATTTTCGGCGACGGAATAATCCATCACGAGGCCGCGCCGTTGCCGATCCTCTGGAATGTGCGAGATGCCGGCGTCGGTGTGCGCCCGCGGCGACGCACGTGTGACGTCGTCGTTCGCGATGTTGACGGTGCCACTTGTTATCGCGCGCAGGCCAGCGAGCGCCTCGATCAGCTCGCTCTGACCGTTTCCTTCGACGCCTGCGATACCTAGAATTTCGCCGGGCCGCACGGAAAACGACACGTTATCGACTTCGCGCGCCTTTCTGGATCCCGCGACGACGAGATTGCGCACGACGAGGCCCCCGGCCCGCTGGACAGGACGGATCGCCGCTGTCGCCGGCGTGGCGGCGGCGTCCGTCCCCGCGGCCGGCTGCAGAGCTTCCCCCGATACGACGGCAAGTTCCCTCGTAGTGAGCCGAACGTGGCGACCCACCATGGCTTGCGCGATTTCTGCGGAGTTGGTTTCTGCGGTGCGAAACAGCGCGACCGTCTCACCGGCGCGCATCACCGTGATCCTGTCCGAGAGCGCCATGACTTCATCGAGCCGGTGCGTGATGATTATCACTGTGCCACCGTTTTCGCGGACCCGCCGCAGCACCTGGGCCAGCTCTCTGACTTCCGGCGGCGAGAGTACCGCCGTGGGCTCGTCGAGTACGAGTATTTTCGCACCGCGATACAGAGTCTTGAGAATCTCGACGCGCTGCGCTTCTCCGACCGAGAGATCGGCGACGAGCCGCGTGCCATCGATCGCCAGACCGGTTTCCTTGCCGATTCGTCCGACGTCCGCCACTGCGCGATCGTAGTCGATCCGGCCGCCCTTCATTGGTTCCTTCCCAAGTACGAGATTCTCCGCGACCGTGAGTGTCGGCACGAGCATGAAGTGCTGGTGCACGACGCCGACGCCGGCAGCAATCGCATCGCGGGTGCTCCAGCCCGTGACGTCGCGGCCGGCTACCTCGAGCGTGCCGGCGTCGGGAGTGATGAGGCCGCCGAGGATGCGCATGAGCGTTGATTTTCCAGCACCATTCTCGCCGACGAGAGCGTGAATCTCGGCTGTCGCAACAGTGAGCGATGCATTGCGGTTTGCATGCACCGGTCCGAAGGACTTGCAGATATCCTGCATTCGCACAGCGTCAGGGAGGATCGCCGGGTTTGTCATCGTGTGGTGGGCACCGGGATCTTTCCGGCAATGATATCCGCTCTTATGGATTCAATACGGGCGTGGATGGGATCCGGTATGAGCGCTCTGTTCCGCGAGTCGTAAACATACCCGACGCCGTTTTCCTTGAGACCGAACGAGTAAACACCGCCGTGGAAAGTTCCGTCGTGGACTCGACGGATCACATCGAACGTCGCTGCATTGACTCCCTTGACCATCGACGTGAGGATGTAGCCGGGCGCCTCGTCGTACTGATCGGCGTCGACACCGATCGCAAGCTTGTGCGTGGTTCGCGCGGCCTCGAATACACCCTGGCCAGTCGCGCCGCTGGCGTGAAAGATCACGTTCACTCCAGACTGGTACTGGCTGAGCGCGAGCTCCTTTCCACGACTTGGGTTCTTGAACGCGTCTGGTGTGACGCCCGCATACTGGGCGATCACTGTGCAGTCGGGGCAGACGTACTTCACGCCGGCAGTGTACCCCGCTTCGAACTTGTGTATGAGCGGGATGTCCATCCCGCCTACGAAGCCGACTTTCTTGGAGTGTCCAACAAGTGCCGCGAGCGCGCCGACCAGAAACGATCCCTCTTCCTCGCGGAACTTGAGAGCCGCGAGGTTCGGCGGAAGTGGGACGAGTTTCCCCGCGGGATCGTACGAGAGCGACAGATCGATTCCCGCGAAGTTCACACTTGGATATTCGCGCGCGAGGTTGGTAAGGTCGTCCGTGAAAATGAAGCCGACGCCCATCACCAGGTCCATTTTCTCGGCAGCAAGCAAACGTAGACCCGATTCCCGGTCCGACCCGTCGCCGGGCTCGATGTAGCGCACGGTGACACCCAGCATGCGGCGCGCGCTGTCCGCTCCGGCAAACGCACCGTCATTGAACGACTTGTCTCCGCGGCCACCGACATCGAAGACGATCCCGATGTTGGTGCCAGACCGAGCGAGGGTCGCGTTTCCGCGGCCCAGCCCTGCCAGCATCAGCGCGGCGTGTGCCGTCAGAAGAAACACCACCACAATTGTCAGCTTGCGCACGGGGGGTAAATATAGATGCCGCCGTGGCCGGCTGGCGCATCAGCGATCAGGCGGCCAGCCCTTGCATCCTCGAACGCACGCCACTCCCCGCGCGAGCAGATGGCCCGCGGCATCTTCGGCTGTCATCACTACCCTGTCGATGGGTTTGGGTCCAGGAAGTAGATCGAGTGTGGGCTCCGGGCCGCCGATCGTTCCGTGAAGCGACGGGTCGCTGTTGCCGACTGTGAACACGGAAGCGGTCGCTCCGGTTTCGAAAAAGCTTGCCTGATAACGTCCGGCGCCGGGAAACGGATCCGCGAGAGCGTTGTATTCACCCATACACTGCTTGCTGAACGTCCCCGTGCGGCCGTTACTCATGAACGTCGCCTTTTCAGTGCATGGTCCGCCATCCCACCCCACGGAGGGAACTTCGAAGGTTGGTATGGGCACCATCTCGCTAGTCGATATAAAGAGCGTCATCCACTGCGCAAAAAGCTTCTCGGTCACCGTCACCGCGAGAGTTGCGGGCGAGACTGTGACGCCAGCAGCTGCCCACACGGAGCGCGTCACCGCTGTCACGCTCGTTCCGCCGACGTAGCGCGCGTTGGCAACGCCGTCGGCGGAGAGCTGGACGGCGCGCTGCCAGTCGGAATACGAGTCTGCACGCCATGCCAGCCCACGCTTCCCGTCGAGCGGCTCGCCGGTCAAGTCGACAAACGTTGCACTCAGGCGTCCGGTATCGCCGGTACGCAACTCGAGAGTTTGCGGCGACACCCGTACCTGACCGAGCGCGCAGCTCCGGTACGCAGCGACAATAGCGCGCTCCACTCGATCCTGCATTACCGGCGGTGTCAGATAACTGTCGACCGCACCATGGAGCCGCATCCCCCACCTAATAGCCGAGGCCGACGCGAGGCCCGATATCTTGCTCAACACCGAGCCGGATAGAACTTGCGCGGCCGAATCGGACATCGGCGTTCGGACACGCGTGAAGTTGTTGTGACCGAGTGCCAGGATGATGTCACCATTTACGACGAGCCCGGTCAGGTGGCGCGCAGTGATAGGCCACGCGCTGCTCGTGGGCGCAGCAAGCGCCACGCCCCCAACACACGTAGTGTCGCGCGACTGCGCGTACTGGCCGCGGAGCACCAGCAGCGACAGGGCCTGCTGGACCATCATGTTCCCCTGCGAGTGCATTACGAACACGACGTGTTGACCGCTGCCCCGAATGTTCTGGGTGAGTGCTGCGATGGAATCGACGTCCTTCGGTCGCGTCGAGATCGAACGCTTGAGAACGTTCGAGAACTGGCTGCCGACCTCAAGGAAATCCGCCAGCATCGAAAGCGCTCTTGGTTCCGTCGTGTCGAGGCAGCGCGCTACTTCACCGGGGAGCGAGTTGAGACCGAGCCAGTCACCCTTGATTCCGATGTCGAGAATGCAGCGATCCTCCGCACTAGTCTCGTCTGCCATCGCGCTGCGATTGTACATGAGCTTAACTTCGAACGGCACGTTGGCGTCCCATCGCGCGGCGTGCGCTATCCTCGCGACCTGATGCGCCGCGAACAGCGCGCCCAGAGGCGTGGTGAGTATTCCGTTGACGTAGGCTATGGTCACTGGCTCGGTTTGCATCCCGGTCGGTGACGACACGCTGGCCACCGGACGCACCACCGGCGCCGCGACTCGGCCCATCGGAACCAGCATCGTTGTTGCGATGCCACCACCACCACCGCCGGCGCCCGCCGAGCCCGCGCTTCCCACCCCGGAGCCGGCGTCAAGCGTCTGGCCCGTTAGCGCGTCGTCCAGCGCGCGCATCTCGTTCGCATCTGCCGGACGCTGCAGCACGGACAGCTCAACCCGGTGCAGTCGTTCGGCGAGGTTCGCCGTGTCCTTGAGCTCATCCAGTCGCGATAGAAGCTGGCGCGCCAGACGCACCTTGTCGCGCGAGCGCAATAGAGTGCGGCTGTCCCGCAGAATCCACTCGTCTCCGGGCAATACGCTTGCGTCCCGATCCGCGGATGCGACGAGAACGTGCGACTCGTCCATCAGCACCCTGCCACGCCTGGGAACAGGATTCTGGTCGACCGTGACCAGCACGTGCTGATAGCCCGAGTCTGCAGCAAAGCTGTACGCGACGCGGTCGCCACGTCTCACGCTGTATGTCTGCGCGTTGAGATCCCCGTGCACGCCAGCCTCGGAGATGACCGTGAGCGTGACCGGCGGAACGAATATCTGGAACCGCACCGTGAGCACGTTGCGCGCGGAAACTAATGCGAATTGCGCCGTATCCGTCGGCGCTGGCGAGTACTGCTCGCTCACGATTTTCACATCCGTAAAGCCGGCCACCGTGTCGCCCAGCGCAACTGTTATGCGGTACGCGATGTTCGGGTTCGGAGGGATCGCTTTCAGATTCCATTGAAGAACGTATGCGCGCTCGGCCAGCGACACCCGCGTGGCGGAATCCTTTTTCACTCCGGTCCTGGAGGTCGCCGCCGAGTCGAATGTGAACCGGGCGAGCGTGTCAGCGCTACAGGTTTCCCCGTCGAGCCTGCATATTGATACCGACGGAGACAGCGTTGTGTCGAGCACACCGCGCGGATGTTTTCTCGGCCCCAGCGGCGCAAGAAATATCGTTTCCGGCGCGTCCGATGCGCCGGGTGAATTAAGTGACTCCGCCGCGAGCTGCGCACCGGATCGGTTCGGAGCGGTAAAGCCGTCCCCGCATGCGACATGCAGAAGGGCGGTGAGCGCTACGCCGGCTGACGCGGCGAAGCGGAAATGTGTTCGAAGCGACTTCATGGCGGGTCTCCAGGAGATTGGGTCGCCAAGATAGAGCGGAGTGGAATTCGCCGAGCAGAGCGGGGATGCTCGCACCGTACCAGAGCCACGCAGCTGCAGACGGTGCGCGCAAGGGACGGTGAACAGGCGTCGGGGCGAAGCGACCGCTATCTTTCGTTCATGCCAGAGCGCATTCGCACTCGGTTCCTGGTTTTGGGAAGCGGAGTTGCAGGGTTGCACACAGCGTGGCGAGCAGCGGAATCGGGTGAGGTCATCGTTCTGACCAAGCGTTCACTGTTCGATAGCGCAACGGCGTACGCGCAGGGTGGGATTGCCGCCGCGTTGGGCGCTGGAGATTCACCCGAGTTGCACCGTCGCGACACACTCGCCGCTGGTGCTGCGCTGTGCGATGCAGCAGCAGTGGAAGTTCTCGTTGAGGAGGGGCCCGACCGCGTTCGCGAGCTGATGGGTGCTGGGGCACATTTCGACCGCGATCCTGCCGGAAATCTTCAGCTTGGACGTGAAGCCGCGCACTCGCGCCGTCGCATCGTTCATTCCCATGGCGACCAGACCGGCGCGGAAGTCGCGCGCACGCTCATCGAGCGCGTTCGATCGTCGGCCTCAATTCGCGTGTCGGAGAAGACGCGTGTGCTGGATCTGATTGTGAACGACGGCGTGTGCGTTGGCGTTCGCGCGACGGTGGCCGGGAGGGAGACAGAGTTTATCGCCGACGCAACGGTGCTCGCGACCGGCGGCTGCGGCCAGGTGTACCGGTACACGACAAACCCGGTAGTCGCGACGGGCGACGGATTCGCCATAGCGCATCGCGCTGGCGCAAAGCTGGCGGACATGGAGTTCGTCCAGTTCCACCCGACAGCACTCGATACCCCGGAGACGCCGCTCGCCTTGGTTTCCGAAGCGGTCCGGGGCGAGGGCGCGACTCTCGTGAACGAGCGTGGCGACCGGTTCATGCTCACCCGTCACCGTTTGGCGGAACTGGCGCCGCGCGACGTCGTCGCGCGCGCGATCTTCCGGGAGCAGCGCGCGGGTCACAAGGTCTATCTGGACGCAACGCGATTCGAACGACCGTTCGAAGAACATTTTCCGGGGATATTCGCATTGTGTATCGCGCGCGGTATCGACCCCAACACTGATCTCATCCCGGTTACGCCTGCTGCGCATTACATGATGGGCGGTGTCGTCACCGATCTGGCTGGCCGCGCGAGTCTCGCGCGGCTGTATGCGTGCGGCGAAGTGGCGCGCACGGGGGTGCACGGCGCCAATCGATTGGCGTCCAACTCCTTGCTCGAGGGACTCGTCTTTGCGGAGCGGGTCGCGCGCGACATGGTTCGCGCCGATCCTCTGCCTACCGAGCCGCCAACATTGACGTGGAACGCGCCAGCTCTGCTGGACCGCGGAGCGGCACAGGTTGCGGCCGACGACGTGCGGCGGGCGATGTGGGACAACGCGGGGATCAACCGTACTGCCCAGGCGCTCCGGAAGTGTCTCACCATACTCGACGCGATTGCGGCGCGGCTGCCGATCGGCGCCACGGAGGAGGCAAACATGGTACAGACCTCGCGACTGATCGCCGAGGCGGCACTGCTCCGCAAGGAGTCACGCGGCGGTCACTTCAGACGTGACTTTCCGCGACCCAAGAACAAGTGGCGCGACCGACACATAGAATGGTGAACCTACAGGCTCAGATGACCGAATCTCTCGACGCCGTCAACGAAACACTTGCGGCGCGCATCCGGACGGCGGCACGCGAGCGCGACGCGGTAATTCTCGCGCACAACTACGAGCGTCCGGAAGTTCAGGATGTCGCGGACTTCGTTGGCGACTCTCTTGGTCTCAGCCGCGAGGCTGCACGGACCGATGCGCAGGTCATCGTATTCTGCGGCGTTCACTTCATGGCCGAGACGGCGGCCATACTGTCGCCGCAGAAGACGGTGCTTCTGCCGGACATGGCTGCGGGCTGTTCGCTGGCATCGACCATAGACGCCGCGCAGTTGCGCGAGTGGAAGCACGAGCATCCGGGCGCGGTGGTGGTGAGCTACGTCAACACGACGGCGGAGGTGAAGGCTGAAAGCGACTACTGCTGCACCTCGGGCAATGCAGTCGATATAGTGAATTCGATTTCCGGCGATCGCGAAATACTGTTTCTGCCGGACATGTTTCTCGGCGCGCACGTCCGTCGTGTGACTGGCCGTGAGAACATTCACGTGTGGATGGGCGAGTGTCACGTGCACGCCGGCATCGACCCGGAGAACATCACTGCGCAGCGCGAAGCGCATCCGGGGGCGGAATTCCTCATTCATCCGGAGTGTGGTTGCGCCACGAGCGCGGTCGAGGCGGTGTCATCTGGCGCGGTGAGCGCGGAGGGCGTGCAGATACTTTCCACGGAGGGAATGATCCGCCGCCCGGCCATCTCGGACGCCAGCGATTTCATAGTCGCGACGGAGGTGGGGATTCTTCACCGGCTGCGGCGTGAGAATCCGACGAAGCGATTCTTTCCGGCAAATGAACTCGCGGTGTGCGCGTACATGAAGGTCACCACGCTGCCCAAGGTGCTCGCGTCGCTCGAGCACGTGCAGCACCGGGTCACAGTGGATCCGGACATCGCTGCGCGGGCCCGCGGTGCGATCGAGCGGATGGTCGCGGTCGGTGGCGCGGCCCGGACGCCGCTATCGCTGGATCCGGGCACATCCGAGGATCCAGGCGAGTGACTACACCGATCAGGTTGGCCGATCCGTCACTGGCGCGTCTCGCGGAATTCGCGTTTTCCCCGGAGGAGCGGCTTCAGTTTCCGCTTGACGCGGCACACCGCGCACGGATCGTCCATGCCGCGCTCGAGGAAGATGCCGCCGACGCTGACGTCACGACAAACGCGACGATCGAGCCCGACCGTTCGGCGCGCGCTTCTCTGGTAGCGCGCCGCGCGGGGGTCATCTGCGGCACGCCGCTGGCAATCGAGGCATTCCGGCAGCGCGATCCGTCGGTCTCCATACGCGAGGACTCGCATGACGCCCGCACGACGGATCGGGGCGACACGATACTGCTGCTCAGTGGCAACGCCCGCGGCATGCTCGGCGCCGAACGCGTCGCGCTCAATTTCATGCAGCGATTGTCGGGGATTGCTACGCTGACCGCGCAGTACGTACACGCAGTACGCGGTACGCACGCGCGCATACTCGATACGCGCAAGACGACACCGGGTTGGCGGCGGCTGGAACGTTATGCGGTAAGGTGCGGCGGAGGAATGAGCCACCGCAACGATCTCGAGCAGGCGATCCTGATCAAGGACAACCACATCGCCGCACTGGGCAACGACGTCGCACTCGCAGTGAAGCGTGGGCGCGCGGCAGCGCTTCCCGGGACCCGCGTCGAGGTTGAATGCGACGACTTGGATCAGGTGGAGGTGGCGGTAAGTGCCGGCGCGGACATAATCATGCTGGACAATATGGGTCTCCACGACATGCGCGACGCCGTGAAGCTCGTGGCCGGCCGTGCCGTCATCGAAGCGTCGGGTGGTGTGAACCTTCAAACCGTGCGTGGCATAGCCGAGACGGGTGTCAACTGGATATCCGTCGGTTCGCTCACCCACTCTGCGCCCGCGCTGGATCTCGCTCTCGACTTCGATGAATAGGCTGGACGCGGGCGAGTTGGATTGCACCACGCAGGGTCGCGCGCGTCCCAAACAGTCGAACGAGACGGCGCCGGATTCGTGCGACGTCTGCGGTAGCGATCGAGTATGCTGGCGCAAGTGCAAGCAACTCTGTCTGAATTGCGGCACGATCCTCAAATCATGCGCGGATCTGTAGAGGGACAGCCAATCCGACGCAGGGCCGATACGTTGAGGCAGGTGGCCACGCTCGGCGAGCGGCCGCTACGAGTGAACGCGCTTATTGCGCCTTTCCAAGGCCTGCCAGTGGCGCTCCCTCGCCGAGCCGAACGATCGCGTCGTAAACGATATCACCGAGCGCGTTGTAGTTGCCGTCAAAATGGTGCTGCCCGTTACGCGCAACGACGGTCATCAGGCCCGCCGGCGCCGCTCGACAGAGCGACTCTTTTTCTTCCTTGCCATAAATGCACAGCAATGGGACACCCTTGAGCTCCTGAAGCTGCGGCAGGATTGGAACGTCACCGCTTCCCGACGTCGTGCGCCACAGATCCGAAAAGTGGTAAACGAAACTCGCACGCTCGAGCAGCGTTAGCATCGCTATGAGCGTGAGGCGTTGACGGACGTCCGGCTCCAGGTTAGTGGCTGCGAATGGCGCGAGATCAGAGCCGCGCGAGTAACCGACAATCGCGAAGTCATGCTGCTGCCATAACGCCATGTAGCGGCGCGCGATCCGCGAAATGTCGCGCCCTATCACTGCCGGCGTTCGGTGGCCGCCGCGCAAATACTCCCGCATGTCCAGGCCAACCACGTCCACCCCGCGGCTCTGAAGCCGCTGCCCAACCTTCTGGTCAATGTCGGCCCAGCCGCCGTCTCCAGAGAGAACGATCGCCACGGTGTGCGCGGTCGGATGCGCCGCGCGCAGCTCAACAATCGGAAGATTGCGGACATTGGTGACGGTGTCAGGCGCCGCTGGCGGCGCGGCTATCAGGAGCGAAGCTACAAGAGTCAGAAGCATTTGGTTCCGGTACGTGCGGGGCCGGGGCGGCCGCCGAAAACTAATACCGCGAAATGGGCCGGCCGGCGCTCAAGACGTTCGTGACCGGGGCGACGCACCTCACAGATCCGGGCGCAGTTCCTCCGCCCCATTCATGTACACGTGCCGCGCGGCACGGTTCGCCGGCAGTTCCACGTGCAGCAGTACGCGAATCACGCGGGCGATCGAGCCGGGCACCGCTATCTCCGTCGCGCACAGCATCCCGACATCGCTCCATCCCAGCTGCCTCGCCGCTCTCGCGGGGAACTCGCTCACCAGGTCGGGTGTCACCGTGAAGATCGCGCTTATCACGGATGACGATTCGATGCCGTTGCGCATCAGCAGCTCGGCCAGCATCTCGCGTGTTGCCGCAAGCACATCGTCCGAATCGTCGCGCGCGACACGGGTTGCGCCGCGCAAGCCGCGAACGCGGGTTCGCCCGGCCGAGTCGCTCGCGACCTCACTCACTGTTGGCCACTCGCGCCACGCTCAACATCGGCGCACATCAGGATCGGGTCGGGAATCGAGTACCCCTGATCGCGCCTAACGCTGGCGGCCAGCTCGCGGCGCTCCTCGTCAGCGGCACCTGCGCTCCCTCCGTCCAGGGCCATGCGCGCTGCGCGGAACCGGAGCCCGGACTCGACGCAAAAGAGGTCGCAGCACCGAAGCGCGTCTGCCGCACTCGTCGCCGGCCCGGCCGCAAGCAACGATTGGGTGCGCGAAATCACGCACGCCGTCGCGAAAACCTCTATCGCCATGTTCGCGAGGCGCTCGACGACAAGTTGGCGGTCAACGATCTCGCCGCGGTGCCGCGCCAAAGCCTGCTCGGCGGCGGCGCGCAGCTCGCCGACATGCTTTTCGAAGTACTCCTTATGGCGCGCGAGCCGCGTATCGACCGCCACGTCCAGCGTTGCGGTCGTGCCGAAGGCGCCGCGGACCCTCGTGGCCGCCAGTTCGCTCAGCAGGCCAAGGTGTTTGAGCGGTTCCCTCAGGGCGGCGCTCACCTCGCGCAACTGGCCCGAGAGCGTCTGAACACCGTTCAGCGCGATGAAGAGCCGCAATATCTCATTTGCGCCTTCGAATATCCGGTTGATGCGGGCGTCGCGCAAAAACCGTTCGTACGGATACGGCTTCACAAATCCACGGCCGCCAGCGACTTGCACCATCTCGTCGGCTGCACGCCAGACGAGCTCGCTCGTGAAAACCTTTGCGATCGCCGCTTCGAGCGACCAGTCGGAATCATCAGTGGCAGCGAGATTGGCGAGCGCGCCGAGCATCGCGTCCGCGGCGTAAATCTCCGATGCGATGCTGCTGAGCTTGCGCTGCGTGATCTCGAAGTCTGCGAGCGGGCGGCCGAACTGTATCCGCTGTTCCGCATAGTGCGCCATGTCTCCAAGGATGTGCTTGGACGCGCCGGTGCATCCGGCGGCCAGTGTGAGCCGGCCGCCGTTCAATACCGTTACTGCGATCGCAAAGCCCTTGCCGACCTGGCCGAGCACGTTTGTAGCCGGTACCTGCAAGTTCGTGTATGCGAGCTGGGCCTGGGTCGAACCGCGGATGCCCATCTTGCGAGCCGTCTCCAACACTTTGAAGCCGGCCATCGTGGGCTCGATCAGAAATGCCGTGGGTCGCATGACCGTCACACCCTCACGTTCGACGGCGGTCTGCGCAAACGTCACGAGCACGGCGGCCCGATGCGCGTTCCCGATCCATACTTTCTCACCGTTGAGACTCCAGTGTGAACCGTCTGCGCTCAGAACGGCAGTCGTTCTTACGTGTTGCGCGTCCGAGCCGACGAGTGGCTCCGTCAGCGCGTACGACACCAGGATCTCACCGCGCGCAAGCCGCGGCAGCCAACGTTGCTTTTGCTCGTCCGTCCCGTACAACGCAATCGCCTTGGAGCCAAGTCCACAGTGCACTCCGATAAAGACGCCGATCGACGAGTCCACTCCGCCGATAGCTTCGCAGACGCGAGCGTAGCCGCGTGCAGACAACTCCAGTCCGCCGTAGCGTTTAGGAATGGTCATGCCCAAAAAGCCGTGCTCGCCGAGTGCGGTTATCGCCTCGTCGGGAATCGTCTCCTCCTCATCGAATCGCACAGAGTCGACGAGTCCGTCGAGCCGGTCTTCAATAAGCGCGACCAGACGCGCGACAACGGACGCCTCTTCCGGATTTACCAGATCAAGCGTTGGCGGGTACGGAAAGAGCAAATCGTTGTGAATCTCCCCGGCAAAAACTCCGCGCGTGAACGAATAGCCGTCAGTCGGCATGGATGATCAGGAATCTGGTCGTGCAGCGCGCGCCACTGCCAGCGCGCCCGGGGAAGGCATGTCGCAGTAATCACCGTGACACGCGAAAGCCAGCGCGTACTCGGCGTCGCCCAGCATGTGTCCGAACGCGGACGGGTAGCGTTCGATCATTCCGCCAACCGACTCGATCACGCGGAGGGCCACGGCTCGGGCGTTATCGTCATCGTCATAATGGGCAAGGCGCAGAAGGAGGTCGACCGCGAGCGACGTCCCCGACGGGATGGCGTTGTCCGTGGGATCGCGCGGTCTGGACACGAGCTGTTCGGCATCGTCCGCGGTGTCGTAGAAGGTGCCCTCATCCTCGTTCCAGAACGACTGCATCATTGTGCGCGAGAGGATTCGCGCAGCGTCCAGCCATTCGATATCGAGCGAACTCTCGAACATCGCGAGAAAGCCAAGCGCGACCGCCGCCTGGTCTTCCAGGAAGCCGCGGATTCTGGCGACGCCATTGTTGTACGCGCGCATCACCCGTCCGCCTACGACCATGCGCGTTAGCAGAAACGTCGCGTTTCGCGCGGCCAGCGCGCGGAAATCCTCACGGTCAAAGGCGCGAGCCGCCTCGGTGATAGCCCGCAGTGCAAGGCCGTTCCAGCCTGCCAGAATTTTGTCGTCGCGGGCGGGCCATACTCGCCCGGCGCGACGCTCGTAGAGCCCACGCCTCGCTCGCGACAACAACTCCTGCAATGCGCGCTCGTCGAGCCCATGCGCGCGCGCGAATTCGCCCGGCTCCTGTGCGACGTGGAGAATGCTGCGGCCCTCGAAGTTCCCCGAGTCCGTGACGCCGTAGTACGCTGTCAGCATCGCGGCGTCCGGGCCTAGCACGGAATCCAGCTCGTCCGACGACCAGATGTAGAACTTTCCCTCGTGGCCGTCTGAGTCCGCGTCGAGCGACGAGTAGAACCCTCCCTCCTGTGACGTCATCTCACGCGAAAGCCATTCTACAGTCTGATCCGTCACGCGTCGCACTTCTTCGTCATGTGTCGCTTCGTACAGATGCGCGCCGAGCCGAATGAGCAGGGCGTTGTCGTACAACATCTTCTCGAAATGTGGGACCAGCCAGTGCGCATCGACGGAGTATCGCGCAAAGCCGCCACCGATCTGGTCGTAGATGCCGCCCCGCGCCATCCGGCTGAAGGTCGTCCTCACGATCCGGAGCGCTGAGTCCTCGCCCGTCCGCGCCCAGTGACGCAACAGAAAGTCCAGCAGCATCGTCGGGGGAAACTTGGGCGCGCTGTCGAAGCCGCCGTATACGGGGTCGTACCGCGATTCAATGGCGCGCGCGGCGCGTTCCAGAAAACTCTCGTCCAGTGCGCCCGCCGCGCCGGTCGCGCTTTCCCGCGACGCGGCGTATATCGCGCGCATTGACTCCGCGCCCGCGGCGATACTCTCGGGGCGGTGAGCGTAGCTGTCGGCAACCGCCTTCAGAATTCTTGTGAACGCGGGCATCCCGTGGCGGTCGGTGGGCGGAAAGTAGGTCCCGCCATAAAAAGGCGCGCCGTCCGGTGTCAGAAACACCGTCATGGGCCAGCCGCCATGCCCCGTCATGGCCTGCACCGCCTGCATGTATATCGCGTCAAGATCCGGACGCTCCTCACGGTCCACCTTCACGCAGACGAAATGCTCGTTCATGACGGCCGCCGTCGCAGGATCCTCAAAGGATTCGTGCGCCATTACGTGGCACCAGTGGCACGCAGCGTAGCCCACCGAGAGCAGGATCGGACGGTGCTGTTGCCGCGCGCGCGTGAGCGCTTCGTCACCCCACGGGTACCAGTCGACAGGGTTGTTGGCGTGCTGCAACAGGTACGGCGACGACTCGCCGGCGAGGCGATTGGGCATCGTTTAAGATAGCCGCGCGGGCGCGTGAGACAGCGGACTCGCGGTTAGATTCCGGAATGCCGACGATCGCGAAAGACCTCGACGACTTCCTCACGCAGCATGAGTCCAGAATCGAGGAGGAACTCTTCGATTTCCTCCGCATCCCGAGTGTCAGTGCGCAGCCAGCACACGACGCGGACACTCGCGCCGCCGCAGAATGGGTGCGACACTCGCTGGAGCGCGCGGGGCTCACCGCCGCGGTGCACGAGACACCCGGACATCCAGTGGTCATTGGCGAATGGCGCGGCGCCGGTGCTGACGCGCCAACAGTGCTTGTTTACGGTCACTATGACGTGCAGCCGCCGGAGCCGCTCGATCTCTGGACGTCGCCGCCGTTCCAACCCGCGATTCGCGACGGTCGCATCTATGCCCGCGGCTCCGTGGATGACAAGGGTCAGCTCTTCCTGCACATCAAGGCTCTCGAGGCCCACCTCGTCACACGAGGAAAGTTGCCCTGCAACGTCGTCGTGGTGGCCGAAGGGGAAGAGGAGGTAGGTAGCACCAACCTCGAGCCGTTCGTTGAAAAGAACCGCGAAGCGCTGGCGTGTAGCGCAGTCGTCATCTCGGACTCCGCAATGTTGGCCGAGGGAATTCCGTCAATTCTCTCGTCGCTGCGCGGGCTTTCGTACTTCCAGATCGACGTGCAGGGGCCGTCGGGCGATCTGCATTCCGGCATGTACGGCGGTGCCGTCGTGAACCCGGCAGCGGCGCTCGCCGGAATTATTGCTTCGATGCACGACTCGAACGGTCGCGTCGCTATCGAGGGATTTTATGATGCGATAAGTCCTTTCGACGACCGCGTTCTGGAGGGCATGCGTCAGCTCCCGCACGCCGATGCCGATTTCCAGAAAGACCTCGGCGTGACGAGCCTCGGCGGTGAGCGCGGCTACAGCACACTCGAGAGACTGTGGACGCGGCCCACGTGCGAGGTGAACGGACTGCTGTCAGGCTACACGGGCGACGGCGCCAAGACTGTGCTTCCGGCGCGCGCCATGGCGAAGGTAAGCTGCCGCCTCGTGCCAAATCAGGACCCGGCGGAAATAGCGCGGCTCTTCGAGACGCACGTGCGCAAATTCACTCCTGCCGGCGTGACGGCCACGGTCACCTTTCTTCACGGCGGCAAGCCGTGGCGCGCGAATCTCGCTGGACCGATATTCGACGCAGCACGCCGCGCACTACACGCCGCGTTCGGCCGCGAGCCGGTAATCGTCGGCGAAGGGGGTTCGATCCCCGTCGTCGGAGACTTCCAGCGCATCCTGGACGCGCCGGTGCTTCTGGTCGGGTTCGGGCTCCCGGGAGAGAACGCCCACGCGCCCGACGAGTGGATCAGTGTCCAGAATTTCCGACTCGGCGCAAAGGCGATGGCTGCGCTCTGGGACGAATACGGCGCCGTTCGTTAGTGACAACGTCTTTTCCGGGGAGCTGATGCCAGAAGGACCTGAGGTGGAGATGGACAGCATTCAGGAGCGTGTGAACGAGGAAGTTGAGCGCGAGACGAACGGCTTCATTCGAGTCGTCGCCCTCACCACTGCGCTCCTCGCCGCTCTGGCCGCGATTTCGTCACTCCAGGCGGGCGCGACGGTGAACGAAGCGCTGTTGTTGAAGACGGAATCCACGCAACTGCAAAGCAGAGCGTCCGACGAGTGGGCGTATTACCAGGCCAAAGGCATCAAGGAAGCTGTCGCACGGTCGTCGGCCAACGCATGGACAGTCGCTGGCAAGCCGGTTCCGGCGGCGCTGCAATCCGCCGCTGACAAGTACGCCGCGCAGCAGTCGGAGATCACGATCGAAGCGCAGAAGCTGGAGCACGAGCGCGACGTCCGATCAGTCGAGGCGGATCATCTATTGCACCGCCATCACGGCTTCGCCGACGCGGTGGCGTTATTTCAGGTAGCCATCGCCCTTGGCGCGATCACCGCACTCACGCGCTCCAAGCCGCTCTTTCTTGGCGCAATAGTGCTCGGTGTCGGCGGCCTTGTGATGTTCGCGCTGCAGTTCATTTCCTGATCGTTCGCGCACTCCAGCGAGCGATCAGTAGCGCCACTCCCGAACGAGGAACAGCCCGAACGCGCTCGTGGTCTGCGGAGTTTGATTGGTGGCCAGCGTTGGCTGTTTGAGGAGATACCGCGGCTCGAAGCTGGCGTCGATTCGGTACCCGGTTCGGGTGTTGAATCGATGCGTCAGGTCGAAGCCGGGTCGTTGAAGCGAGGCGGGATCCGGGCGGACCTGAATCTGAAGAAACGTGTTCGTCTGGATGTACTTGCCAAACTCAACCTGCGTGGCCCGCAGAAAGCTTCCGGCATCGAGCGAGACGTCGGCCGGCGTGATGTTGAAGAAGTCCGCGCCTAGCGAGCGCGCCGCCTGGCCTGCAGCCTCGTCCGTGAGGGCCCCAAGTGCAGCAGCTGCCACCTGCTTAGCGGCGAACGCGGCACCCGCGCCGACGATGTTCCCGCCGCCACTGCCACCCGTCGTCAGCCCGCTCCCTTCCTGCTGGAGAAGCGACGACGACGAGCGACCGAAGGCCAGATAGCTGAGCAGATCGGTCTGTGAAATCGGTGGCTGCGCGTCACTCTCGAGCGCGATCTTCGGGGCGTTCAGTGTACCGGAAATGACGATACGGATCGCGATGGCTTCGCGCGTCGGAAGCTGAACGTCGTACTCGCCCGTGACCTGAAGGATTGGATTGAGGTCCGGCGTGTTCGTGAATGTCGCGGCCAACTGCCGGATCTGGAACAGCCTGCTCTGGAACCTGTATTCGCCCCGGTCGCTGAGAATGACGCCGTCGATCAGAAACGACTGCTTCGCATTGTTGACGCTTATCCGCAATGGCGCGTCGGTATAGACCTCGACGTTCGCGTCACGCGACCTCACGAAGACGTCGCGGTCCACCATCAGTGCGACGTCCATTCGCAGGTTTGCCAGCAGCGGCGACCGGTCCGGAAACAGGTCGCGCAGAGCGACGTTGTTGGTGTCCAGCACGGAATACAGTGCCGGATCGCCGGCGCCGACGAGAGTCTTTCCGTTCGATTCGGGGATGTACAGCACCCCACGCAACACGTGCGCGAAGCCGGTGACTTCCACGTTGTTGTACGGACCACTGACGCCGATGTTCGCGTTGACGAAGAGATTGCCCATCTCATTGTCGATTACCCGCGCATCGCGCGCGGTCAACTTCAGCGCAAACGACGGCTCGGCGAGATTCTTTATTCCAATTCCGCCCGCCAGGCGCACCGTGCCATTGCTTCGCGCGACGAGCGAGTCGACGATGACGGTGTCGTGGACCAGTCGAATGTTGGTGGCGACGTCGTTTACCACCAGGCCCAGCGGCACGATGCGGGCACTGCCATTCCAGAGCGTCACTCTCCCGTTAACGTCGGGACTGTTCACTGTCCCGCCGATGGTGAACTTGGCCAGCCCGCGGCCGCCGAGGTTCGAGACCATGTTCGTGAACTCGGGCACCAACTCGAGCGGGAGTGAGTCTGCATCCACGCTGACCGCAATCGTACGGTCACGCGGCACGCGTGAGCCAGTAACTCCCGAGAGCGCGAGGTTGATGGGCACAGTTCCCGTCGCGACGATCGCAGGAGTCTTCCCGGGTGCGCCCGCGTTCACACTTGCCTGGAGCGTCTCGTTGCTATAGCTGAGCCGCCCGTGCACCTCGGGCGTCGCGTGCCCCTTGTAGAAGAAGCGCTCCATGCCGAACGCTCCCGCGATTACGGGTGCCGCACGCGTACCCTGTAGCCGTGCGTCGACCGACACCAGACCGCGAGCGGGAACGTCGCTCTGCAGGAGCGCGGTCGCGTTGCTGATCTCGAACTGCGTCACGTCGACCTTCAGATTGGCCGCGCCGGTCGACGGTACTGTGCCGTTCACGAACACGCGACCGCCCGACGCGCTCCGGATGTCGAATCGGTCGATCGAGAATCCGGTCGAGTCGAAGCGGACTGTGGACGGTCCGGCGCTCGCGTACACCGTCGTGTCGAACCGCAACCTCAGCTGGTCCAATCGCAACTCGTCGTGGTCGTTGTCCAGCGCGAACTGACCAGTCGCATTGTAAGTCACGTTGGAATCCTGATGGATCACCAGACTTACCGTGCCGTTCGGTTTGGCATACGCCGCCGTGAATGCGACGGTATCCAGCGCGAAGCCCGCCGCGAGAACATTGACTGCGCTGACCTGCGCGTTGACATGTGACTGCGGGGTGAACGCCGTCTGCCACGCGTAGTTCGCAGTGAGCGCACCAACCGAGCTGCCGAACGCGACGAGGCTTCGGCCACTCGCCGAGCCGCTCATGTCGAACGTGTGAACGTTCCCGGTTACCGAGCCCGACGTTGCGAGCGAGCCGCTCAACGCCTGGCGTGGGATCGCACGTGGCGTGTCGACGGGGAACTTGCCCAGTTGGCGTCCGGTTACAGCGCGCTCAACTGCGGTCGCTCGCTCCATGCGCACTCTTGCGGTGTCGGCGCGTGCCACTCTGGCCCCGAGCACTGCGGGCCGCGGCGCGACCGCGCCCGTATCCGCTGGTGGCAGGATCCGGGACAACGCCCCGAGTGAATCTATTGATGCTGCGTACGTGAGCTTTCCCACGCGACCGGCAACCAGTCCGAACTTGCCGGACGCGGTCGCGGCCCCGTGGGGAACGTTCAGCGCGAGCGTGTCGATGGTCAGAAGTCCATCTGCCGCCGCGACCCGAACCGTCGCGGAATCCACTGAGACGCTGTCATACACCGAGGTGCGTATGTTAGCGCTGGCAACCGCGGATAGCGTGGCCGGGTCAAAGCCCGTACCGCGCGCTGCGAAATCGGCGGAGACGGAGGTACGCGGTCCCTTGGTCGTGACCTGGCTCACGTCGAACAGATGCGCCGTGAGCGTCAGATCATAGGACTGCGGGCGCGATTCGAGATCGAGCGTTCCGCGAGTCGTGACAGAGCCGCCGTCGGTCGTGGTCAGGTCGGACGATACGGCCAGAGCGCGCATCGGCCCCGTGAGTGTCACGGGTCCCGTGACGGTGCCGTGCAGTCCCGCAGCAGGCATGAACTTTCCCGCAGTCGCAAGCGACAGCGGAAGCAGCTGAAGGTTGGCGTTGATGAGGGGGATCCGGCCACCACGCGCAAAGACGGCGGAGCCGGTGACGTGGGAGGGTCCCGTCACATCCAGGTGTACCAGATTCGCGTGCGCCGCCATCCGGCGGTCGGTCGAGCCGTCGAGAAGCGCTGTTCCCGATACTGTGCCGCCAATCGGCAACGTCGGATCCACCGCGCGGGCAAGCGCAACGCGCAGCGGCGCGAGAGTTACGTGCAGTGCCGTCGCCCGCAACACGCCGCGGCTCGCACCAACTGTCCCGCGCGCGATGACGCGGCTCGTACCCGAGATGGGATCTTCGAACGAAACGTCGCCGTTCACGTACATGGCGCCGAATCCACCCTTCGCTGCAACGCGACCCGAGACAAAGCCTCGCCGTGGTGACTTGATGGTGGGGAACACCTGCTGGATCGTCCGTGTGTCCAGATGGGTGAGCCGCACGTTCGTATCATGAAACGCAAGCGTGTCGGTCACCAGTACACCAAGACTTCCCGACATCCTGGCACCGGCGACGGCCAGCGACGTGTTGGTCGCCAGATAATCGCTCGCCGGTCCGATCCAGTCCAGCGCGAAGTCGAGCTTCCCGTGGCCATCCTTTGGAATGGTCGGATCGATCCACAACAAGTCGTTGGTCGCGACAGTGTCACCGCGAAGGCGAAGTCGAAGGTCGTTCGTGTCGAAGTTGTACCTGCCGTTGCCGTGCGATAGCCTGGATTCGGCGAGCGACGCCACGATGTCCTTGAAGTACAGCGAATCGGCGAGCAGAATGAACCGTCCCTTCGCGTCAGTCACGCGCACCGACGGCGGCTTGAGCGGCTCGGCTGTCATGCGCACCGTGGCCACGTCTATGATCTGACGCTTGTCGGAGGGGTCTTCGAGCCGCATGAGTGGGAACGTGCCGTAAATGTCACGGAAATCAGAAGTCTTCTGAAACCCTCCAGCCACGCGGGTGATGTTCAGCCGCCCCAAGGGTCCCATCGCCACCCGAATTATGCTGTCCCGGACCGTCGGCGACAGCGTATCGCTCGGGGCCCACGGACTCCGGGCAGTTACATGGCCGTCGACAACGGTGACGTTCCGGAGGGCAACCCACGAAAGGAAACCCGGCGGACCTGGAGGCTGCGTCGTGTCGCGCGGAAAGATTCGGTCGTAGTTCCACTTTCCGCCTGGCATGCGGTCGATCACAATCACCGGACGGACTATCCGCACGTCGTTGAAGTACAGCCGCTTTGCCACCAGCCCGCCGATCGTGTAGTGAATCACGACAGTGTCAGCACGGACGAACGGCGCGCGCGAGCTGTCAGTAATGTCGAGCCCAACGATGGTCGCGCCAGTCAACAGGTTGCCGTCGATGCGTTGAACGTCGACGTAGCCGTGTGCTCCGCTCCTGATGATGCCGATCACATAGCCGCCGACACGCGCGCGGCCCCAGTCCGTCTGCGTGAGCACAATAGCGGCGATCCCGACAATGGCGGCGATAGCCAGTATCACACCGCCCGTTATCGCCGCTGCGACACGCTTGCGCATCTAGAACGCTTCCCCGATCGACAGGTGAAGTGTCAACCGCGAAAGTATGGAGTTCAGCCCTCCGCTGCCGTGCGATGGCGAGTAGGAGCGCGTGGAATCGAGCTTTACCAAACCATTCCCGCCGGTCGCCACGTCCTCGGTCACGACCGGTAGCTGGTCACTCGAGCTCGGGTTGATTCCCACGTCGATGCGCACCGGCCCCACGGGCGACAGATACCGCACCCCAAAGCCCGGCGTAATTGCGGCCTTGCTGCTCGGAAGGCCGGGGTTCGTATTCTGGCCCAGGTACGCACCATCCACGAACGTTGCGCCAACGAGCGACGCAAAGAGAGGGAATCGGAACTCCACACTGCCCTCAATGAGCCGGTTCCCGCCGAGCGGCCGCGGCTCGAAATCACGGTCACGGAACAGCGCACCGTTGGGGTTGCACTTGTGGATCGTGGCCGCCGTGCAGAGCGGATTGCTCTGGTCATTCGCGAGTAGTTTCGCCGCCGGTATCGTGAGCACGCGTGGACCCAGCTGGCCTTCGCCGTACCCGCGGACAGAACTGGATCCGCCCGCATAGAAGCGCTTGCGCGGGTGGAGGATCCCATCCGATCCGAACTGATCGCTCGCCACCCCTACGGCCTCGGCGGTGCTTGCCAGCGCGCTGACGAGACCAAGCCGTATGTGTGCGCCCACTACGGACTTGCGCCCCATCGGAAGAAAAAATGCAAAGTCTCCCGAGCCACGATTGTACCGAAAGTCCGATGCAGTGTAGGACGTAGCCGTCTCAAGGTCGAACTGAGTACGGTAGCCGTCGTGCGGCTCGAATGGATTGTCTGTCCTGTCGAGTGAGAAGCTCAGCGCCAGTGGCGACAGTTTCTGCCGCGATCTGAGGGCGGCGAGAGTAGGTGCATCGCACACGCCGTAGTTGATGCAGAAATAGACGTCGCCGGCCTGTATGTTGGTCTCTTCAAAGCGATAGTTGAGGCTCAGCGGTCCGCGCGGCGTCAGCGTGCGCGTGAACGTCGCGCTCAAGCCAAAACCCTGGTCCACGTACACGCCCGGCGCGCTGCGCCGGTGCGCGAATACGCCGAATGCAGCTTCGTTGTTTGGCGAGCCGAACCACGGATAGCGCGCGTCGGCGCTCGCCGTAAATGTGGGCGCAAGGTATTGCGACGCGGATCCGCCAACCACGGTCTTGCCGACGTCGTAGAAAATCCCGTTCCCGTTGAGTGACGACGCGAACAGGTTTCCGACCGCCGCATCGAGTGTCAGCCGCTTCGCGCCGTTGAGCCAGTTGTAATCGGTATAGTGAGCGGCCACCTGAACGAAGTCGACGGTGTTGAAGCCCGCACTGTAACGCGCATCGTGCGGTGGCGCTTCCTGTACCGCGATGACGACGTGTTTGAGCGAGTCGTCCTGTTGCGGTACGGCGATCGCGGCGCGGCGGAACAGGTTTGATTCGTACAGCGAGCGCTGGCTCGCTAGCACGTCCGAGCGGCGGTAGACGGCACCAGGCTTGAACGAGAGCGACTTCATTATCGTACGCGACGAGACGCCTTTATTGCCCTGCACGGTAACGCTCGCAACGCGTGCACGCCACCGCGGGTTGATCCTCACCGTCAGATCCACCGTCTTTGCGGCCGTATCGAGCACCGTCGCCGTGTCGATCACCGCGTCAGAATAGCCCCGATCCCACAGCCGCTCGTCCAACAGCGAAATGGTGGAATCGAGCTGGATAAGGTTGTACGGTTGGCCGGCCTTGAGTACGGCGGAGCGGCTCGTGTCCTTGCGCGACAGGACGTTGGTGGAATCGACGTCGATCGCGAGCCGGCGAACGATGGTGGGCGGCCCTTCCTTGACCGCGATCGTCACGCGCACCGCGCGCTTTCCGTCCCGCATTACGGCGGTATCCACCTGTGTGTCCCGGTAGCCACGACGGAAGTAGTATACCAGCACCCGCAGCATGTCGCGCGACAGCTCGGCGCGATCGAGCGTCACCGTCTTGTAGAAGAGCGGCGACTTGCTGAACACGCATATCGGACGTAGCAGAACGGACTTGCAGTGCGATTCGTCGGTGGCGATGTTGAGCCGAAGATCACTCGGATCCACCCGATGGACACCCGTGAGCTTGAGTTGGGTGATTTCCGGATTTCCAGACGACGGGTGCGCGGCCTGGCCCGATGCCGAATGGAATGGAGCGCCGGAAGCGAGGAGTGCAGTCGTCAGAAGTGCTGCCGCCCTGGGAGACAGCAGCCGGAGGATCCGCGGAATCATGCTTCCGAGTGAGCAAGGCCCGGGCCGTGAACCGCCAAATTTCGTACGGTCACTTCGCGCCGCCCGATGGCTGTATTACAGCGCCGCGTCCCGCCACGTTACAGGTCAGAGCCCCGAGAGGAGCGCGTCGTTGTTCGCCGTACCCGCAATGCGCTTGATGAGCCACTCCATCGCGGAACTGGATGGCATCTGCTGCAGGCCGCGTCGGAGAGTGTAGACGTGATCCAGCTGGTCGGGCCTGAACAGCTTGTCCTCGCGACGCGTGCCGCTTATTCCGATGTCTATCGCGGGGAAGATGCGCTTCTCCGCGAGGCTGCGATCGAGCTTGATCTCGCAGTTGCCCGTCCCCTTGAATTCCTCGAAAATCACATCGTCCATGCGTGAGCCGGTCTCGACCAGGGCGGTGGCAATTATTGTCAGAGACCCGCCGCCGTTCTCCGGCGATACCGAGCGGGCCGAGCCAAAGAATGCCTTCGGCTTCGCCATCGCCGACGAGTCGAGGCCACCGCTCATGGTCCGTCCGGTGCCGCGCTCAATGGTATTGTAAGCGCGAGCCAACCGCGTAATCGAGTCCAGAACTATGACGACGTCCTTTCCGAGCTCCACGAGCCGTCGTGCGCGCTCCAGAGTCATCTCCGCGACGTCGGCGTGCCGCTGAGCGGGCATGTCGAAGCTCGATGCGACGACCTCGCCGTGGCCGATCGAGATCATGTCGCTCACTTCTTCCGGACGTTCATCAACCAGGAGGACGAAAAGCTGAACGTCCGGCTGATTGATCGCGATTCCCTCGATGACCGCCTGCAACAGCATCGTCTTTCCGGCACGGGCCGGCGCTACGATGAGCGCGCGCTGACCATATCCGATTGGCGCGATCAGGTCGATTGCCCGACGCGTTAGCTCCGGGCCGGCTTTGGCTGGCCGCCCGGTCTCAAGCGACAGCTTTCGGTCGGGATACGAAGCAATCAGCGAAGCGAATTCAGGTCGCTTGAGAGCGGTGTCAGGATCGCCGCCATTGACTGAAAGGAGGTCCGCCGCGCTGATTCGTCCGCGCTGATCGCGGCCCACCGTTACGCTCACCAGATCGCCGCGGCGCAGTCCCCCCTGGCGCACGAGGTTGGCGGGGACGAACGGATCGTTTGGCTCTGCGAGGTAGCTGTGCGCCGCGCTGCGAAGGTAGCCCGCGTCCCGCTGTGGGTCGAACAGGCCCGACGTCTCGCCCTCGACTGTTATTGGTCCTACCGGTCCGCGCGGCGCGGCCTCGGCCTGCGGGCGATTCCGGCGGTTGTTCCGGCGTCCGCCGCCGAACTGTTGTGCATTATTCTGATTCGGTCGCGTATGCTGCTGGTTCTGTTGATTCTGCGGCTGTTGTTGCTGCTGCGGCTGTTGCTGATTGCCGCCGCCCTGGCCGTTTCGATTGCGGTGCCGGAATCGCCGGAACCGACCGCGCCCCTGCGCCCCGCGTTCGCTCCCGCCGTCGTCACCGCCGACATTGCCAATGGTGCCCCCGTCGCCCGGGCCACCCTCGCCGGCTGCCGTCTCAGGTCGTCTCCCTTCGTCGCTACCGGCAGAACTGTCCACGATTCGTGGCTCGCTCGCGGTGAGCATCGTGGGCGGAGCCTGCGGCGCTGGCTCCAGATAGGGATTCGCGTCCGACAACGAATCAGTTGACGCAGCGTCGTCCGGGCTCTGGGCTCGGCCGCGACGGCTTGGACGTCGGCGTTCAGTCATGAAGATGGATTTTCGGGTACGGAGGCGCCGGCGACACTCGCCGCAAGCGCATTACGCAACGGGCGCAGCGCGCCAGCGTCGCAGTTACTCGATTTGTCGTGTTGATTTGGAAGCGTCTCGGGATGCGCGGGGCCTACTCACGCGGCGCACCCAGGAACCATGCCTTCTATCTGCGCGCATTCAAAACCAATCACGCGCGCCTTACTCGCACCACTATTACGTTATCGTGCTCCGAGCTGCTGCCTTTACGCTAGCACCATCAGGCGCTCTTGTCCAGAGGGATACATTTCGGACAATGGACGATCTCTCCTACCCCACGGTCGCAGATCTGGAACAAGCCGTCTCGGAAGCCCCCACCGATGCCCAGGCGCTGGTGCGCCTCGCGAACGGCTACTGGCTCGAAGGACGCGGACCCGATCTCGTGGGCGAAATCGCCGACCGAGCCCGAAAACTTGATCCATCCAGTCGCGGCGCATGGCACATGTGGGCGCTCGCGGAATCCGATCCACGCAGCCGGACTGAGCGCTGGCGACAGGTCTCCCTGCAGTTCCCCACCGATGACCTCGCCCGCGCAAACCTCGCAGACAACGCCGCCGCCCTCGCCGGATCTGAACAGGACTACATGGCGCTCGATCTCGCCATCGCGACGTACGAGCAGCTCCTCGAGCGCGCCGCCGAACCCGCACAGCGCGAGGCGCTGGAGAAAGCACTCTCCGTGCTCCGAAAGTGGAAATTCTGAGCGGGTGACACCGCTGGCTGAGCGCGCTGATTGGCGCGCTCAGGTGATTCGCGCGCTCAGCGGTACTCAGCGCACGAAGCGATTGTTCGTCTTGTCCAGCTTGTCAAGTGTCCGGCTTATATCATTGCCGATCGCCTCGATCCTGGTGACGTGGTGCGGATCGAAAGCCGGATCGTACGGACTGCGCGTCGGTCCACCACTCACTTCCATCACGGCTTCAAAGTGATAGTTGTGAACCTGACCCGTCTTTGGGTCGCGCCACGATCCCTGCCACGCAAGCTGCTTGTTCTTCGGCCAGATTCCGTAAGGAAGCGCCATCGAGCGAATCTTGTATCCGGGCACGGCAGAGTCGATCCCCATCTGGTTACGTGCAATCTGCTCCTGCACGACCGCATCCGAGTACTTGTTCAACATCGCGTGCCAGACGGTGTGGTCGCAGAGCTCGAATCCGTTGTCGGCGAGCCACTTCACCTTCTGAAAACGCCACTCCTTTTTCTGGCCCTGAAACTTGATGTTGTCACCGAAGAAATTGTGACCGGCGGCACCGCCGTTGAGCATGCAGAACACCGCACGATTCTTCCACCCAGGATGCGACTTTGCAAAGTCGAGCCAGATGCCCACCCCGCTCGTCGGGTCGATCTCCAGTTTGCCGCCCCGCTCGACGTAGCTGAACTGGCTGGGCGACGCGTCGTCGAAAACGACAACGATTGGCGACATGCCGACCGGCACATCCGCGAAGTTCCTGTCCAGCACCTGCGACAGGTTCACAGGACGGTACCCTCGGCGATATGCGTCCTCCAGGTCAGCCCGGAAATGCTCGCGCGTCCTGCTGTACAGCGCGTCGTGATCCCCAATAAGGTGATATTCAAGCACCGGTATGCGACCCGTCTTGTTCGACGGCCGGGTCTGAGCACCGACGCCTGTTCCGCTCGAACTAGAGCTCCCCGCCAGGGTGGTACTATCCGATGTCGTGGGGACACCACGCGTTACGTGAGCGGCGTCACGAGCCTCGCCGCGCGTACATCCCAGGGCGACGGCAGCCGACGTCGCGGCCAGTGTTAGAGCTAATGGACGATACATTCTCATCATGAATCCACGGTTCAGAAGACCAACGAAAAGGCAATATATACTCGGCGCTACCGCGCTCGTCATCATCGCAATTTACGGCGGTGACTTCTGGCTGGGGACATGCGGTGGCGGGGGCTGCCCGACAGCGGCAGACATCCGCTCATTCCATCCCGATGAAGGCGGCAGGGTGCTCGATCGAAGCGGTGCCTTCATGAGCCGCCTTGCCGTCGTTCGGCGCGTGAACGTACCGTTGAGCGCGGTCCCCGTCGCTGTCCGGCAGGCGTTCATTGCAACTGAGGATCGCCGCTTCTACGACCACAGCGGGATCGACTGGAGAGGCCTGCTGCGAGCGTCGCTCCGGAACATCAGGGCCGGCGGCGTACGCGAAGGGTTCTCGACAATCACCATGCAGGTCGTGCGCAACACATTTGTGGTACGTCGCTTTCGAGGGCGCTCATTCAAGCAGAAGCTCATCGAGATGCGACTCTCGCGGCTGCTGGAGCGAAACCTCACCAAAGACCAGATCCTCGAGCTCTACCTGAATGTTATCTACCTGGGTAACGGTGTGTACGGTGTCGAGGCCGCAAGCAGAGATCTGTTCGGCAAGAGCGTGAGCGACCTCACCGTCCCGGAAGGCGCCGTCCTCGCTGCGCTTCCAAAGGGTCCGTCAGCGTACACGCCACGCAGATCGCCACGCCGCGCGCTCGCACGCCGCAACCTCGTGCTCGGTCTCATGGCGCAGGAGGGGTACATAACCCCGGCGGCGGCAGCCACCTACGCCAATGTTCCGCTGAGAGTCGCGAGAGACGAGTGGCGACCCGACATGAGCGGTGATTCGTACGCCATCGACGCCGTGCGCGACGTCGTCGACTCGGTTCTGAAGAGCGGCTCGCTCGACGTGAACGATCTTACGGTTTACACCACGCTCGATACCCGCGCACAGAACTCTGCGGACCGCGCCGTGCGCCGGCAGGCGGCGGTGATTCAGCAGGAATCCGGGGATCGGCGCGGCACCCACGTGGAAGGCGCGATGGTCGCGCTCGATCCGCGCACCGGTGACGTCCGCGCTCTTGTGGGCGGCAGGCGGTTCGAGCGGGGTAGCTTCGATCGGGCGCTGCTCGCGCACCGCCAGCCCGGCTCTGCATTCAAGCCATTCGTCTACGCAACCGCGCTCGCCGCAGGCTATACGCCGGCAAGCGAGGTCGACGACGAGCCGATATCGGTGCGCATCGGACGCACGGTGTGGTCACCCAAGAATTACGGCGGAGAGTACGGCGGACACGTCACGTTCCGGCGCGCACTCATGCGCTCGGAAAACGCGGCGACGGTGCGCGTGAGCGAAATGGTCGGAATCCCCGCGATCATCGCAACGGCGCACCGATTCGGGATACAGAGCGACCTCCCCGATGTTCCCTCGGCCGCGCTCGGTGCGCTGGAAGTGACGCCCATGGAGCTCGCCACCGCATACGCACCGTTCGCGAACGGCGGGTGGCGTGTCACCCCACGCCTCGTTCGGCGCGTCCAGACCGCCGACGGCACGGTGTTGTGGAGCAGCGACAACCAGCGCGCTCACGTAATGGACCCACGCGACGCCTACCAGTTGACGTCGATGCTGCAGGGCGTCGTCAACTACGGCACGGGCAACGTCATTCGCGATCTCGGCGTCGAAGGTCTCGTCGCGGGGAAGACCGGAACGACCAACGACGGCACCGACGTGTGGTTCATGGGCTACACGCCAACACTCGTCGCGGGTTTCTGGTTCGGCTACGATACGCCACGACCCATCGGTTACAATGCGTCCGGCGGAACGCTCGCTGCGCCGGCATGGGCGGATTTTTACATGAACGGGTGGGACGAACCAAATCCTCCCGGCGCGTGGCTGCCGCCCGCGGGCATGGCGCCGGCAGTGATCGATGCACGCACCGGATATCTCGCTACCGAATGGTGTCCCGTCACGATGAAGGAGTATTTCAAGCCCGGAACGCTTCCAACGACTCCGTGTCCCGTGCACAGCGCGCCACCCGAGCCGGCGATAGACACGACACCATCGCCCGTCCAGGAGGTCCCGCAGGTGGTGGAGAAAATCGGTCGCGGGATCGGGGGATTCTTCAAGCGGATCTTCAAGCGGCCGTAGCCTTCGTTGCAGCGACGGAAGCGGCGCTCACGAAAAAAAGCGTCCGGCTGGTCTTCCCAGCCGGACGCTCCGTCTCGTCTCGTCTCTCCGCTCACACCAGGCCGAGCCACTCCTGTGACCCGCCAGTGTAACCTGGAAATATTTTCTCCACACGTGTTGCACCAAGGTGCTTGACTGCAACTTCACTGAATACAGTACGGAAGTCGGTCGTGAGCTTCAGGTCCCGTCCCTCATTGAGCTGCTCAGGAGCAAGTCCGGGCCACTTTCCGTACACCTTTCCGCCCTTCACGCCTCCGCCCAGGACGAAAAACGCCGTCGCATGGCCGTGGTCCGTACCGCGGTTGCCGTTCTCGTGCGCGGTGCGTCCGAACTCCGACATCGTCAGCACCAGCACGTCGTTCATCTGATCGCCGAGATCCTGCGTGAATGCGGCGAGCGTCTTGGCGAAATCGTCAAGCCGCCCCGCCAGCTGACCCGTGCCGCTCCCCTGGTTCACGTGGGTATCCCAACCACCGACGTCAGCGAATGCAACCTCCAAGCCAACGTTCGACTTGATGAGCTGGGCAATCTGCATGAGCCGCTGGCCGAACTGAGACTTTGGATACTGAGCGTTGTTGCGAGGCGCATATTGCTGCGGGTTGGCCGAGTGCAGCATCTTGACCGCATCGAACATCTCCTGTCCGGCGCCATGTACCAGATCAGCGCTGCCCGTCCTGTACAGAGCTTCGAGTCGCTCCACTTCAGTACCAGTCGCGCGAACCGAAAACTCGCCGAGAGAGTTCATGGCGATCGTCTCTGACGGCCCTTCAAGTATGCGCGGAGTCTGGGGCGTCATCGCGATCGCTCTGAACGGAACCGCCTGGCACTGCTGACACGTGCCCTCGACAGCAAGGAGCCGATTGAGCCACCCGTCGGATGTCCCCTTCACATCCGGGGTTCCGGTTTCCATGAAGTCCTGCGCGTCGAAGTGCGAGCGTGATGTGCTCGGACTACCAACTGCGTGAATGGGCGCGAGCAGCTTCTGATCCCAGAGCGGCTTTAGCGGCGCGAGCGATGGATGCAGGCCGAAAAAGCCATCCAGGTCGATCGCCCCCGCGGGCTGCCCAGGTCGGGCAACCGCGATGGTCGGACGCATGTCGTAGTATGCCTTTTCACCGTGCGGGACGACGACGTTCAGGCCGTCAGCGGCGCCGCGCTGAAACAGGCAGACGAGCGTCTTGCCCTTCGGCACGTTCTTGAGCTCCATCCCGTAGGCCATGCGGCGCAGGAAGCTCGGGCTCAGTCCCATTGTCACGAGCGCAAGCGCTCCCGATTTCACGAATACTCTGCGGTCCATGATCATTGCCTCTTGTTAACGCGCAACCCGCTCGCGCGATGGGTTTTTTACCATGCATTTGCGACTGCTTCAACTACTGCTGTGGTTCGCTCAACGACGCTGGAATTCAGGCGCGCCGAGTGCCAAGCCCACCACTTGCGACAGGCCTGTGAGCTGCGGGGTCGGTCCCACAATCGGATTTCTGGTCAGTTCACGACCCAGCCCCTGAAGCCCCTGCTGCTTTGCCGCGCCCTTCGCGAGTTTCGCGCTCGTCGCATTCATTGACGTCACGTCGCTCGTTGCGTCGCTCGTTGCGCCGCTAGTCATGTTGCTCGCAGTATCGTCTGCGGCCGCGGGCATCCTAGCCTGCGCGACGGCCTGCTGCGCGGCGCTTGCTGCAAGCGGATGTTCGCCGCTCATCAGGATCTTGCGCGTGTCCGGCGAGGCCATTCCCTCGAGCAGGCTCGCGACAACTCCGTCGACCTGAGCGGCGCGCGGCGCGTTCGCCAGCGAATCCCCAAGCGGCCAGGTTGTCATCGTTGCGCCGGGAAGCCGGTTGGCCGCGACGGCCTGACCGAAGTTGATCCGGTTCAGAATGGCACCCGTGTTCATCCATGCGTCACCCGTCTCCGGCCACCCGTTGGGATCGCGGTGCCCGAAGATGGGCTCGCCAAGGTACGCGACTGCAAGCGCGGTCCGCGGTGTCGAGTCCGGCTGCGCGCCGAGTGCGCGGGCTGCACTCACGACAACCTCGAATGGCGACTTCACCTTGGTGTGGTACGCCCGCGATGAGAAAAACTCCGGAGATGTTACTATGGTTCGCACCACCGCACGGATGTCGCCGTCAGTCTTCAGAAACGTCTGCGCCGCGGCCTCGACGAGCGCCGTGGACGGTGAGTCGGTTACGAAACGCCGCGCTAGTTGACGGGCAATGAAGTGTGCCGTCGCCGGGCTGCGCGCTACGATGTCGAGAACATCCTCTCCGTCCTGTTCTCCCCGGCCAGCTGCGAGTCTGTGGCCCAGGAACGTCTTCTCCGCAGCGTCGTGCCACTCCGGCCGGAAGATGAAGCCGCCACCCTGAGCGGGCGGCCGCACGGTCCATCCGGTGAGCGCTCGTGCGGCTTCGATTACGTCCTGCTGCGTGTATCCACCGTCCACCCCAAGCGTGTGCAGCTCCATCAGCTCTCGGCCATAATTCTCGTTGAGACCGGCCTTTTTCTGCGCCGCGACGCGCTGGCGGACCTGCTGCGCCTGCGCTGGGTTCAGATTGCGGCGGCGAATCATCGTTTCGACGTCCGGCGCGCCGCCACCGCCACGCGCCACGACCATTCCGCCGGTGTTCCGCGCCAGTGTCGGTTGTCCCGGATTCGCGCGGCTCTGCGCGTTGTCTAGGTACACGAGCATCGCCGGTGAGTGCGCTACGGCACCCAGCAGGTCGCGGAATTTGCCGAGCGCGTGTTCGCGAATAGTCCGGTCATAATCCGTGAGATAGTAGGCTTCGGTCGCGTTCTTCCCCACGAACACGTTGAAGTGGTTTTCCCAGAAGTCGGTCATCACTTCCTGCAGTTGCCGGTCGCTCGCGACCGCGCGCGCAACCCGAGCCGACTCAAGTTCGCCCACGAGTTGACCGCGTGACTTGCGTGTTTCCTGCAAGCCTTTCTGCTCGGCCTTGTCCGGTGCAGTTCCCGTGTCGCGCTTAATGGCACGGAATTCCTTCTGTGCCTGCGCGTACTGTGTCGCGAGCGCGGTCTGATCCTGCTCCAATAGTGGATAACGCGCGAGCAGTTGGTCCATCGCGCTGTCGTTGATTCGCTCTGGATGAAGTTGCTGATCTATCCACGCATCGACGCCCATCGCGCGCACCTTCGCGACGTCGCCTGGACGCGGCCCGAACGCGAGCCGGTTCAATACCTGGTACACCTGCTGGTCCGCCGTCTGCTCTCGCGCGATGCCAGATGGTGCAGTGGTTGCGGCAGCAGCCACTCGGCGTTGCTGACCGGATGCAATTGCCGGAACCAGCGCTGCGGCCAATAGAAAACGGCGGACCACGTGTCCTCCCGATACGAATGTTGAATCGATCACACCCGTTGGACGTGCGACGAGCACTGCCGTTAACAGGCTCAGGCGGAGCCACGCCGTCGGCCTGTGCATTACCGAACGCGGTTATCCTCTCCTAGAACGCTCGTTCGATCGCCAATTTTGCCCGCACTTATCGCGTGGCTATCGTTTGTCCGTTAGATGTGAATCGCGCGGCCGGTCACCGCGAGCGCAGCTTCCTTCACAGCCTCGCTCAGCGTGGGGTGCGGATGCACAGTGATTCCGATATCGTCGCTCGAGCCGCGGAATTCCATTGCCAGCACCACTTCCTGGAGCAGATCGGCGGCATCTACAGACATGATGTGGCAGCCGAGTATCTCTTCGGTCTCTGCGTCCGCAAGGAATTTCACAAAGCCCTGAGTCTCCGCCATGGTGCGCGCCCGCCCGTTGGCCGACAACGGAAACTTGCCCGTCTTGTACGCGCGGCCGCTCGCTTTCACTTCGTGCTCTGCCAGTCCGCACGTTGCGATCTCGGGGTGGGTGTACACGACCGCTGGCATCGACTTGTAGTCCATGTGCACGTCGTGTCCCGCGATGACCTCGGCTGCAATCACACCTTCCTCTTCCGCCTTGTGCGCCAGCAGCTTGCCGCCCACCGCATCACCGATGGCGTAAACGTGGGGGAGGTTGGTGCGCATCTGCGCGTCGACCGCGATCTCGCCGCGCTTGCCGAGGGCGAGGCCGAGCGCGCTGACGTCGATCCCGGTTAGCGCTGGCTTTCGTCCGACGGCGACCAGAACACAATCGCCTTCGAGAGTTTCCTTGACACCGTCTTTCTCGATGTCCACGAACACCGACGCGCCTTCGCGCCGGCCGTTGAGTACGCGCGTCGCTACACGAAGCTCCAGGCCCTGTTTGCGGAATATTCTGTCGGCCTCCTTCACCACGTCTGCATCCATGCCCGGCAGGATCGTCGGCGCCAGCTCGACCACGGTCACCTTTGCACCAAGCCTGCGCCACACGGAGCCGAGCTCGAGGCCAATCACTCCGCCCCCGATCACGATGAGATGTCGTGGCACTTCGGGAATCGAAAGCGCACCGACGTTAGACAGAACGCGCTCCTCGTCGAACTTGAAGAACGGCAGCTCGATCGGAAGCGATCCGGTGGCGATGATGACGTCACGTCCCTGATACTGCGTGACGGCGCCATCGCTCCCCTTAACGTCGACGATGTTGCCAGCGCGGAGCGTGCCCTGTCCCTTCGCCCAGACGATCTTGTTCTTACTGAACAGGAACTCAATTCCCTTTGTATTCTGTGCCACGACGTCGAGCTTGCGTTTCATCATGACATCGAGATCAGCGCTGACCCCGTCGATCTTCACGCCGTGCTCCGCCGCGTGAAGCTTCGCGAACTCCAGGTGTTCGGTCGATGTGAGGAGCGCCTTGGACGGTATGCAGCCGACGTTGACGCATGTACCGCCAAGCGTGCGATCCATTTCCACGCAAACGGTATTCAGGCCGAGTTGCGCGGCACGTATGGCGGCGACATAGCCGCCGGGACCTCCACCGATGATCAGGACGTCGCAGCTGTTCATTTAATGACCGATGCTCAGCGCGGCGTACCGTGGTGGAGTCGCCTGCGCTGCGCCTGTTGAGATTGTGTTTGCAACGGTGCTCGTGAAGGAAAGCGCATCTCCGCAGACGCGCAACGTCTCCATCCGTTCGGCGGATAAGAAACCCGCGGCCACCATGTTGCGGAGGTGTGCGAGGAGCGGCTGGTAGAAGCCGTTCACATCTATGAGCGCGATGGGTTTGTGGTGCAGGCCGATCTGAGCCCACGTGAACGCTTCGAAGAACTCGTCCAGCGTTCCGATCCCACCTGGCAGCACGGCGACCGCATCGGAAAGCTCGAGAATGAGCGCCTTTCGCTCATGCATCGTGTCAACGAGACGAAGCTCGGTTATCGCCGGGTGCGCTATCTCGCGGTGCCCGAGCGATCGCGGTAGAACGCCTATCACCTCGCCGCCAGCCGCCAGCGCCGCATCGGCGAGTATTCCCATCAGGCCGCGCGAGGCGCCGCCGTAGACAACGCCAATCCCCTTTCGCGCGAGACCATTACCAAGCTCCCGCGCCGCGTCCGCGAACCGCGGAGAATTGCCCGCGTTGGCACCACAATAAACTGCTACCCGCGAGTTCACTCAATCAACATCGTTGCGGGATCTTCCATCAGTTCCTTTACCCTCACCAGGAACAGTACCGCCGCCTGACCATCGATGATGCGATGATCGTACGATAGCGCGACGTACATCATCGGACGGATCTCGACCTTGCCTTCGATCGCTACGGGCCGGTCCTGGATCTTATGCAGTCCGAGTATGGCTACCTGCGGATAGTTTATGATCGGAGTCGAGACGAGCGAGCCGAACACGCCGCCATTAGTGATGGTGAACGAGCCGCCCGTGAGATCGTCCATGGTGAGCTTGACGTCACGCGCCTTCTTCGCCACCGCGGTGATGTCTCGCGCGATCTCAAGCAGTCCTTTCTGATCCGCGTCCTTGATATTGGGCACGACGAGGCCCTGTTCGGACGCCACCGCAATTCCCATGTTCACGTAGTTCTTGTATATGATCTCGTCGCCTTCCAGCTGCGCGTTGACGACGGGATATTGCTTGAGCGCGATGCACGATGCGCGCACGAAGAACGGCATGAACGAGAGTCGCACGCCGTGCTGTTTCTCCACCTTGTCGCGAACCCGTTCGCGGAGCGCCGACACGGCGGTCATGTCGATCTCGTTGAACGTCGTGAGATGCGCGGTAGCGACGTGCGATTGAAGCAGGTTCTCCGCAATGCGCTTGCGGCGTGTTGATAGCTTCTCGCGCGTCTCCCGCTCTCCCGGCCGGCCGGCTGCGGGTGCCTGACGCAGCGGCGGCGGTCCCGGCGCCGGTCGTGTCGCCGCTTCCGGCGTCGCAGCGGGCGCGACAGCGGGCGCGACCGACGCAGCAAGCACGTCAACCTTGCTGACGACCCCGCCGCGTCCCGTCCCGGCAACCGCCGAGATATCCACGCCGCGCTCGTCAGCGACACGACGCGCTGCAGGCGCCGTTTTCTGAGACCCGGCCGACTGGCTCGCTGCGGCAGCCAACGGCGTCGCAACGGCAGGCGTCGCGGCCGCAGGCGTTGCAGCGGCAGGCGTTCCAGCGGCAGGCGTTGCAGCGGCAGGCGTTCCAGCAGCAGGCACTGCAGCGCTGGCCGTCTCGTCAAGTTCGCCCAGCAAGTCGTCTACGTGGACGACATCGCCCTCTTTCGCAGACCGCTTGGACAGAACACCAGCACGCGGTGCCGGCACCTCGACAGTGATCTTGTCGGTGTCGAGCTCGAGAACCGTTTCGCCAGCGGCGACGGGGTCGCCTTCGTTCTTGACCCAGCGTGATACCGTCGCTTCGACTATCGATTCCCCTAGGGGCGGAACTTTCAACGCGATCATTTCGAGTATCTTGATGTTCGTTCTAAATATATCCCCTCACGGAGATCACTTGCGCGCGCTAACCATCTCCGCGCACGGCGGCCTGGATCGCCTGGAGCTACGCGACGACTTGCCCCTTCCATTGGCCGGCCCGGGCCAGGTTCGAGTGCGCGTCCTCGCGGCGGCTCTGAATCATCTCGATCTGTTCGTGCTTAGCGGACTTCCCGGCGTGGAGATCACGCCGCGCTGGATCGTCGGGGCCGACGCCGTTGGAATTCTGGAAGGAACAGACGACCTCGTCGTCGTCAACCCGGGAATCAGCGACGGGACGTGCCGGTACTGCCTGGGTGGCGAGCAATCCCTCTGTGTTCGCTTCCGTCTGCTGGGCGAGCATGTTCCGGGCACGATCGCGGAGTACATTGTCGTCCCCGCACGCAACGTGGCGCGTATTCCGCGCGACACCCCGATCCCACAGGCCGCCGCGTTCACACTTTCGACTCTTACGGCGTGGCGAATGCTCGTCACACGCGCACAACTTCGCCCTGATGACGATGTGCTCATTCAGGGAATCGGCGGCGGCGTCGCGCTCGCAGCGTTGCAGATCGCCAAACACGTCGGCGCGCACGTGTGGGTCACCTCGTCCAGTGATGCGAAGCTTGCCCGCGCACGCGAGCTCGGCGCGGACGAGACGCTCAATAACCGAACCGTGGACGTCGCGCGCGAAGTAAGGGCGCGCACCGGCAAACGCGGCGTCGACGTGGTCGTGGACAGCGTCGGCGAAGCGACGTGGACGTCCTCCCTCGGCTCACTAGGCAAGCTTGGTAGACTGGTCACTTGCGGCGCTACCTCCGGGCCCAATGTCACCACCGACGCGCGCAGACTTTTCTGGAACCAGTGGAGTATCCTCGGCTCGACCATGGGGAACGACGCCGAATTCGAGGCGGTGACTGATCAGGTTCGCCAGGGGCGGCTGCTGCCTCCGATCGACTCAGTATTTGATATGGCGCACGGTCGCGACGCGTTTGCACGCCTCGCGAGCGGCGAGCAATTCGGCAAGATCGTGGTGCAAGTCGGAGGCTGACGCAGTCTACTTCCGCTGATATACCACCTTTCCGCCCACAATTGTCATCACCACATGTGCGTCGCGGATTGTCTCCGGCGGAATCCTGGTGATGTCGCGGTCGATCATGGCAAGGTCCGCCAGCTTGCCGGTTTCCAGCGTCCCGCGCGACTCATCCGCGAACATCGCGTACGCTCCCCCCGTCGTGTACGCGCGCAGCGCGTCTTCGACGCCGATCTTCTGCTCCGGAAACCAACCGCCGGGATTCTTGTCGTCGAGAGTGCGACGTGTCACCGCTGCGTAGATCCCGTAAAGCGGGATCGGCGGCGCAACGTCCCAATCGCTTCCGAACGCGAGGGACGCACCGCTGTCCAGCAGCGACCTGAAAGCGTACGTCGTCTCGCTCCGCTTATGACCGATCACCTTCTCGGCCCACCGCCCGTCGTCGATAGCGTGGTACGGTTGCATGCTCGGAATGACCTTGAGCTGAGCGAATCTCGCGACATCGCTCGGCGCTATGTGCTGTGCATGCTCGATCCGAAATCGCCGGTCCCTCGGGCCGTTCTCGCGCTCGACACGCTCGCCGATGTCCAGCTGCGTGCGAATCGCACGATCGCCGATTGCGTGCACTATGACTTGCAACCCCGCCCTGTCCGCTGCCTCCGTCCACGTGTACAGATCGGCTGGCTGAGTCACCCATAAACCCGAATCGGCCGGCACGTCGGTGTAGGGTGCAAGAAAGGCGGCCGTGTGCGACCCCAGCGAGCCGTCAGCGAACCCCTTTAGAGACCCGATGTGCACCCAGTCGTCGCCTCGTCCGCGGGCAGCGACGGTGTCACGCAGTCTCGCCCACGTCGCCAGCGGTACGGCGGCGGAGATGCGCGTGATCATTGTTCCCGCCCTGTGCGCTCGTTCGAACACCGCCAGATCCGACCACGTTCCCATGTGCTGAACTGAGGTCACCCCCTGCTCGGCCACGTACTTCATGGCGGCGTCGAGCGCGCGGTCGTTCATCTGCGGCGTTGCGTCCGGCATCGCGTTCATGACGATGTCCTGCGCATTATCCTTGAAGATTCCGGTGGGGGCGAGCGACGCGTCGCGCACTATGGTGCCCCCGCTCACGTCCCTGGTCGCCGCCGATATTTTCGCGGCGTGCATGGCGAGCGCGTTGGCAAGTATCATGTGCCCGTCGAGCCTCGTGATGGCCACCGGGTTGTTCGGCGTGATTGAATCGATCCATTCATGACGCGGTAGCTCGCCACCCCACAGTTGGTGGTCCCAATCACCGCCCGTTATCCACGTTCCGGGAGGAACGGTCGCGGCGTACGCTCTGATCCGGCGAATGAACTCGGCCGGCGTCGCGGCGTCGCGAAGCTGAACCGACGCTAGCTGGTAGCCGCCGCTCAGGAAGTGCACGTGCGAGTCGATGAACCCGGGTATTACCATCTGCCCGTGCGCATCGATCGGTTTCGCTCCGGTAGACGCGCGCATAACTTCATCGGTGCTGCCGACAATCGCGATCCGATCGCCCCGAAGCGCGATCGCCTGCGCCCACGGCTGCTTATGATTTCCCGTCCAGATTCGCGCGTTTACTATCGCAATGCTGGCAGGCAGCGGGCCGGCCGAAGTTCCCGCGCAGGATGAAAGCACCGTGATCGCCAACACGAACAATGTGATCTTCGCGAGCGCTGAGTACTGGGTGGGTACTGTCCGCATACGTCTCCGGGCGGTAATGGTGTCGGTATCATACGGTCCAAAACCGCCCGCCGCGAGCGGTTCGTCATCGCTGCAACTTCATCCACCGGGTAAACTGATGCATGGCTGAATCCGCCCAGTATTCCCCGGCACAGCTCGCCGAGATCAAGGAGGCCTTCATTGCGACGCTCGACGTGGTGTGCCCCGCGTGCGGATGTCGTATGACCGCACGGCCCATTGGCGGAGGTTCCTTCGGGCTTGGCTACTCACGCAAGCGTGAGTGGCTCATCTGTTCGGGATGCCATCGCAGCGCGATCTTTGACGTCAAGCGAGGCACCCGGAACTAGAGCGCAGCCGCTCAGGATTAACGCTACTTCCAGAAACGCGCTGCGACATACACTCGCACCGCCCTCGCTTGGATGCGATGGCATGATGTTGGCACCAGCGGCCGGTTGGCGACCAGCCGGCGCCCATCGCGCGGCGGACCGCCGACCGCCTCAATTTCGACGCCATGGCCAGCGACCACGAATTCACCGGATTCATAACAGTTCGCGGCGCGCGCGAGCACAACCTCAAGAACGTCGATCTCGACGTGCCGCGCGACGCCCTGGTCGTATTTACCGGCGTCTCGGGCTCAGGGAAGTCATCGCTCGCGTTCGGCACGCTTTACGCGGAGGCTCAGAGACGATATCTCGAATCGGTGGCACCGTACGCGCGACGGCTTTTTCACCAGATGGACGTTCCCGAGTTCGACTCCATCGATGGACTTCCGCCCGCAGTTGCCCTTCAGCAGCAGCGCGGCACGGCTACGACACGCTCATCCGTCGGCAGCGTCACCACTCTTTCCAATCTCCTGCGAATGCTTTACTCACGGGCGGGGGACTACCCGCGCGACCAGCCGCTGCTGTATGCGGAATCGTTCTCGCCCAACACGCCCGAGGGCGCGTGTCCAAAGTGCCACGGGCTTGGCCGGATGTACGAGGTGACCGAGCGTTCCATGGTGCCTGACGACTCGCTCACAATCCGCGAGCGCGCGATTGCGGCGTGGCCTACGGCATGGCAGGGACAGAACCAGCGCGACGTCCTCGTCACCCTTGGATACGACGTTGACATACCCTGGCGCGACATTCCGAGAAAGGAGCGCGACTGGATCCTCTTTACCGACGATCAACCTGTCGTTCCGGTGTACGCCGGCTTCACTCCCGCGGAGACACGCCGCGCTCTGAAACGGAGGGAAGAGCCGAGCTATATGGGCACGTTTTCGAGCGCAAGGCGGCATGTGTTGCACAGCTTCGCGAACACCCAGAGCGCGCTGATGAAGAAGCGCGCACTCCAGTTCATGCTGAGTGCCGAATGTCCGGTGTGTCACGGCAAGCGGCTCCGCGCCGAATCACTGTCGGTGAAGTTTGCTGGACTCGACATCGCGGAAATGTCGCGGCTCCCCCTTGGCCGTCTTGCAAGCATTATCGCGCCGTATGCGGGCGGAGGTTCCCAGGCGCGTGCGAAGAGCCACGCAAACCATCCTGAGAAGGTCGTCGTCACGCAACGAATCACGGAAGACCTGGCGGGTCGTCTCTCAGTGTTGCTGGACCTCGGGCTGGGTTATCTCTCACTCGATCGCAGCACTCCGACGCTTTCGCCCGGCGAGCTGCAGCGGTTGCGCCTTGCGACGCAGGTGCGCTCCAACCTTTTTGGCGTGGCGTACGTTCTCGACGAGCCCTCCGCGGGACTCCACCCGGCGGATACCGAAGCACTCCTTACCGCGCTCGATCGTCTCAAGAAGTCGGGAAACTCGCTACTCGTGGTAGAGCACGACCTCGATGTGATTCGTTGCGCGGATTGGATTGTGGACGTCGGCCCTGCAGCGGGAGAGCAGGGCGGAATGGTGCTCTACAGCGGCCCGCCCGACGGTCTCCAGGAAATCGAAGCGTCCGAGACGCGCCGTCACCTCTTCGGCCGCGACCTGCTCGCCCTCCGCACCATCCGCGAGCCGCGAGGATGGCTCGAGCTCCAGGGCGTGACGCGCAACAATCTCAATGGGCTCGACGTTGCATTCCCGTTGGGAGTGTTCACGACAGTCACCGGAGTGTCAGGCTCCGGCAAGTCCAGTCTCGTGAGTCAGGTCCTTGTTGAGTTGGTTGGCGCCGAGCTCGGTCAGGATGCACCTGCAGAGGTAGACGACTCCGAGGCTCTGCCCGATGTCGCACCCGTCACCGTCGGCGGTCGGATCTCGGGTGGAATGGGCTCCATACGCCGAATGGTAGTCGTCGACCAGAAGCCGATCGGACGAACTCCGAGATCCAACCTCGCGACGTACACGGGCTTGTTCGACCATGTACGCAAACTGTTCGCTGCGACCAAGTCCGCACGTGCGCGTCATTACAATGCCGGCCGATTCTCTTTCAACGTGGCCAAGGGACGCTGTGAAACGTGCGAGGGAGAGGGTTTTGTATTTGTGGAGCTCCTGTTCCTGCCGAGCGTTTACACTCCGTGTCCTACATGTCACGGTGCGCGTTACAACGCGAAGACACTCGAAATAAAATACCGCGACAAGAATATCGCCGAAGTCCTCGGCATGACGGTGGACGATGCGTACGTTTTTTTCGCCGATGCCATCCCCGTGCGCCGCTCGCTCGAAGTGTTGCGCGAAGTCGGGCTCGGCTATATCCGGCTCGGTCAGGCAGCGACCGAGCTGTCCGGCGGTGAGGCGCAGCGCATCAAGCTCGCGACGGAGTTGCAGCGCATGTCGCGCGGTGCGACGCTCTACCTTCTGGACGAGCCGACGACGGGCCTGCACCCGTCCGACGTCGAGCGCCTCATGGTACAGCTCGATCGGCTTGTAGAGGCTGGGAACACGGTGATCGTTGTCGAGCATGACATGCGCGTTGTGTCCGGAAGCGACTGGGTGATCGACATCGGGCCCGGCGCGGGCGAGGATGGCGGCCGCGTGGTCGCCGCCGGAACTCCCGCACGCGTCGCGCGTGCCGCAGCGAGCCGCACCGCACCGTATCTGGCCCGGTTCATGGCCTGAGCGATCGCTCCACCTGAGGGCCGCTGAACGTAGATTTCCCGTCATGGATTCGACCAGTTTCTCCGATCGCCTTCAAGACAGCTTCGACCAGCTATATCGCTACGTTCCGGCGCTCTTCGGCGCACTGGTAATCCTGTTCGCGGGCTACCTGCTCGCGCGACTGCTGGAAAAGGCGACCGAGAAAATCCTGCGCCGAATTCACTTCAACCGAATTCTGGAGCGCGGCGGAGTGCTTCAGGCGGTAGAGCGCTCCGGCTCGCACATGAACCCGACGCGAGTCGCGGCCAGCGTCGTGTTCTGGTTCATCATGTTCGCGGTCCTGATGGTCGCCGCGAACGCGCTCGGTCTGACCTCACTCGGCAGCATGTTTGGCGAGCTTGTGAGCTACATCCCGAGCCTGATCGCTGCAATAGTGATCATCATCGTCGGGATCGTGCTCGGAGACTTCGTTGGCGGCCTGATCATGGCGTCGGCCGGCGCGATTCACGGTGGGCCGACGCTGTCGCGCTTTGGAAAGGGCGGCGTCATCATGATCGCGATTTTCATGGCGCTGCAGGAGCTGGGTGTCGCCACAGACATCGTGACGACGGCGTTCGCGATCCTCTTCGGCGCCATCGCCCTGGCTGCGTCGCTCGCCTTCGGCCTCGGCAATCGTGAGCTCGCAGGCGAGGTAACTCGAGGCTGGTACGACCGCTACAAGGCCGAACGCGAGTCCATCGACCGCGACAACGCCGCGCAGGACGCGGCAGACCGGACCGACGAATATGAGACCCCGCGGGGCGCGACCTGATCCCCCGAGAAAACACCGAACTCCAAGTGAGATCACGAGGCGCGGTTACAGTTCCCTAACTCGTTGTCCTACAACGGCTTAGCGCCAAACACACCGGTTGCTAAAACCGGCTCTCCGCGGTATATTTCAAGGTTCCCAAAAAAGTTGGTTCACATCAGGCTGGCGCCGTTCTCAGGCCCCTGCCGCAAGTGTGGTATTGACCTGTCATGACAGCACCCAACAACCGCGAGCGGATTCTGCCGCGGCTGATCCACGAAGAGGTTCAGGAATCGTTCATCAATTACTCGATGAGCGTGATTGTCTCCCGCGCGCTGCCGGACGTGCGCGACGGTCTCAAGCCCGTGCATCGGCGCGTCCTCTACGCGATGAACGAGCTCGGCCTGGTTCCCGGGCGTCCATACAAGAAGTCGGCGACCGTTGTCGGAGACGTGCTCGGCAAGTACCACCCGCACGGTGACAGTTCGGTTTACGACGCTCTCGTGCGAATGGTGCAGGATTTCTCGCTTCGTTACCCGCTCGTCGACGGCCAGGGGAACTTCGGCTCGGTGGATGGCGACAACGCCGCTGCGTACAGGTACACCGAGGCGCGGCTCACGCGCATCGCCACAGAGATGCTCGGTGACATCGACAAGAACACCGTCGATTTCCAGCCCAACTTCGACGACCGGCTCCAGGAGCCGCGCGTTCTTCCGTCGGCGATGCCGAACCTGCTCGTCAATGGCTCGTCGGGCATCGCTGTCGGCATGGCGACCAACATCCCGCCTCACAACCTTCGCGAAGTTACCAGCGCGCTCGTCGCGCTGATCGAGGATCCGGACCTGCCCGCCGCCGCGCTGCGTAAGCACATCAAGGGGCCCGACTTCCCGACGGCGGGATACATCTACGGGACCGCCGGAATCACCGATTATCAGGAGACGGGGCGCGGCCGCATCGTCATGCGCGCGCGCGCAGTGATCGAGGAGCGAGAATCGTCCAACCGCGCGCAGATCGTGGTGACCGAGCTGCCGTACCAGGTGAACAAGGCGAAGCTGCTGATCGACATTCGCGATCTCGTGCGCGAGAGCAAACTGGAAGGCATCAGCGATCTCCGCGACGAGAGTGATCGTGACGGAATGCGCATGGTGATCGAGCTCAAACGTGATTCGATTCCGCGCGTCGTGCTCAACCAGCTGTACAAGCACACCGCCATGCAGTCCACGTTCGGCGTAATCATGCTCGCCCTCGTCCCCGACGCGACCACGGGCCAGCTCGTTCCGAAGGTGTTGCCGCTCAAGGACGTGCTCATGCACTTCCTGGCGCACCGTCACCAGGTCGTGACGCGGCGTACGCAGTTCGAGCTGGACAAGGCGCTGGAGCGCGAGCACATCCTCGAAGGCCTGAAGATCGCCGTCGACAACATCGACGCGGTCATCAAGCTGATCCGTGCGGCCAAGGACACGCCGACAGCCAGCGCTCAGCTACAGACGCGTTTCAAGCTGACCGAGCGTCAGGCTGAAGCCATCCTGAACATGCGCCTGGCGAAGCTCACCGGACTCGAGATCGAGAAGTTGGAAGCCGAGCTCAAGGATTTGCGGGCTTTCATCAAGGAGATGCGCGACATTCTCGCCTCGCGTCCGCGCCGGATGAAGATCATTCGTGAGGAGCTGGAGAAGGTAAACGAGACGTTCGGAGACGAGCGCCGCTCCGAGATCACGAGCGACCAGGGTGAGTTCTCCATTGAGGATCTGATCGCCGAAGAGGACATGGTGATCACGATCTCGCACACCGGATACATAAAGCGTACGTCCACGTCCACCTATCGCAAGCAGCGACGCGGCGGGCGCGGTCTGAACGGGCAGGGGCTCAAGGATGAGGACTTCATCGAGCATCTGTTCATCGGATCTACGCACGACTTCATCCTCTGCTTCACGGACGACGGGCGGTGCTTCTGGCTCAAGGTGCATGAGATACCCCAGGCAGGCCGCGCGAGCCGCGGGAAGCCGATCGTTAACCTGATCAACGTCCAGCCCGATACTCAGATCCGGGCTGTGGTTCCCGTTCGCGAGTTCGGGGACGCTCAGGCTTTGCTGTTCTGCACGCGACGCGGTACGGTCAAGAAGACCACGCTTTCGGCTTACGCCAATCCGCGCGCCAATGGAATCAAGGCCATCAAGATCGAGTCCGGCGACGAGCTCATCGATGTGCAGGTAACAAGCGGTACGAACGACGTTGTGCTCGCAACCAAGCATGGTCTCTCGGTGCGCTTCCACGAGAAAGATGTGCGCGAGATGGGCCGCGATACGACGGGTGTAAAGGGGATCGAGCTGCGTCCCGATGACGCGGTGGTCGGGATGGTTGTCATCAAGCGGGAGGCGACGCTGCTCGTCGTCACCGAGAAGGGGCTTGGCAAGTGCTCCCACATCGACGACTACCGGGTTCAGAAGCGTGGCGGCAAGGGAATCATCACTGTCAATCGCACCGACAAGACCGGTGACGTCGTGACGCTGATGGAAGTCCTGCCCGAGGACGAGATCATGCTCATCACGAAGCACGGCGTCATAATTCGATCGTCTGTTTCGCAGGTCCGCGTGACTGGAAGAATTGCACAGGGCGTAAAGCTCGTGAACCTTGATGAAGGCGATCTTGTGACTGCGGTCGCTCGTGTCATTCCCGAAGACAAAGTCGAGGATGGTGACGAGCCCGTGGATGGGGAGATAGTCGAAACGCTTGCTGACGAAGAGTGATAAGCAGCTGACCGCTGAAGGGGACGCCGAAGGGCCTGGGCGAGAGCCGGTCAGGGCGGAACCCGAGGCTGATCCCTCCGGTTCGCAGCCGGCCGTCCCTCGTGCGGACGAGGACCAGCTGGAGGCCCTTCGCGCGGCCTTGCGGAAGGCGGAGGGCGAGCTGCTCCGCACGCGCCAGGAAGCGGATAGCAAACGGCACCTTGTCGATATCATGCACGAGGTCATGGGGAACCTCTCTACAGAAGAGATATTCCACATGGTCGCGAGGCGTCTCGCTCGCGCGCTGCAACTGTCGCATTCGTCCGTGATTCTCGCCAAGCCCGGCGATGCGCGTGGAACCGTGGCGACCGCCTTCGAGCAGCCCAACCTGGCCAATCTCGAGATCGAACTCGACCGCTATCCCGAGATATCGGCGGCGCTCGACCAAAGGCGGCCAGTTCTCATCCAGGACCTGCAGACGAGCCCGTGGTATGCCCCTCTCCGGGAGCAGTGGGCACGCGACGGCACGCTGATGAACGTGCGCTCGGTAATAGCAATCCCCTTCGCATTCGAGAAGTCGCGCACAGGGGTATTCCTCCTGCGGCGCACGATCGATCAGGAGCCGCTCGCGGCAAGCGATGTGGAGTTTGCGGACACTGTGATCAAGAGCGCAGTCAACGCCATCGAGCAGGCGCACACCATCGAGCAGACCAAGGCCGACAACGCGCGGCTCGAAGCGCTGGCGCATACCGATCCTTTGACACACCTGCTGAACCGGCGCGCGCTCACCATCAGACTCGTCGCTGAGCTCGAGCGCGTGCGGCGCTACAATTCACCGCTCACGATGCTCATGATTGACCTCGACCATTTCAAGCTCGTCAACGATACGTTCGGGCATCTGGTGGGCGACGAGGTGTTGCGTGGGATTGCGATGATCCTGCAGCGCTCGGTCCGCAGCGTCGACATGGTGGCGCGGTACGGCGGTGAGGAGTTTGTCGTCGTGCTTCCGGAGACTGGCGAAATGGGCGCGGTCGCGTTCGCGGAGCGAATCCGGCAGCGCGCCGAACAGCACAATTTTGAGGCGGCCCGGACGTCCAGCGTGCGCGTTACCGTATCTATCGGCGTGTCGTGCTTTCCCTCGGCTCACGTCGACAGCGCGGAGGATCTCTTCGCGCAGGCCGATGCGGCACTGTACCGTGCGAAGGAGCGCGGGCGCAACCAGGTATGCATTTAGCCGCATTCAGCGGCGAGGCGTGACGCCTGCAGTCGCGAGCGACTACTTCCCGAGTCGCTTCAACTCCACCAGCAGACAGTGGTCCTGCACGACGTCCATTCCCGCTTCTGCAATCGTGCGCGCGACTTCGTCGTTGCGTATTCCGAGTTGGAACCAGACCGCTTTCGGCCTCTTGGCCAGAATGTCATCGACATGCTTCGGGATGTCGGATGGTCTCCGAAAAACGTCCACGATATCGATGTCCCCAGGAATGGATGCGAGCGTCCGATACACCGGCTCGCCCAGAATTTCGGTGACCGCCGGGTAGTACACCGGAACCGGAACTATCTCGTAGCCGGCCTGTTGGGCGTGCTCGGGTACGTAGTAGGCGGGTTGGGATGGGTCGGGCTTGATGCCGAGTACGGCGACTCGCCGCGATCGGTTCAGGAGGTCGCGAATCTGGTCCGGCGTCGTCAGCAGATGGTCTTCCCAGGTCATCGCAACGGTATGCGCAAGGATCGGGCGAGCGCGACGCTGTCGGTCCGCTTGACGCGGACGGGGTTGTTCCGTACGATTGAGGTCTGATGACGATAGCACTTACTCCTGCCATGGAACGTCCGAGCCTGTTTGCGGCTCCGAACGCGCGCAGAGGAATCCAGCGCGTGGAGTGATCTGCTGATCTCGTAGCTACAGCCGGTCCAATGGCCGTCGGTCTGCCGCCTTCCACGTTAATTCGTGGGAGGTTTTTTATTACTCGATATTCATCTTCAGTCGGAGGAATACCACAATGCGGATGCTTGTGTTGGGTGCAGGGCTCCAGGGCTCGGCGTGCGCGTACGACCTGCTGCAGAACGCAGATGTCGAAGAAGTCCGGCTGGCCGATCTGCACATCGATCATCTCGCGGACTTTCTCAAGCCATACTCCGGCAAGCGTCTCATTCCTACGCCGCTCGACGTTCGAAACGCGGAAGCGGTGCGCGCGCTGATGGGCGAATGTGATGCGGTGATGAGCGCAATTCCGTACTACTTCAATCTCGAGCTCGCGAAACACGCGGTGGATGCAGGTGTGCATTTCTGCGACCTCGGCGGGAACACGGACATCGTCTTCGAGCAGAAGAAACTCGACGCGAAGGCGCGTGAGAACGGGTGCACGGTTATCCCGGACTGCGGTCTCGCTCCGGGTATGGATACGATCCTTGCGCAGTACGGAATATCCCAGCTCGATGAAGTCGATTCGGTCAAGATTTTTGTTGGCGGGCTGCCGCAGCATCCGGAAGGGCCGCTCAAGTATCAGATCGTTTATTCGCTCGAAGGCGTGCTGGACTACTACACGACGCTTTCCTGGGTCGTGCGCGATGGAAAGCCTGCGCAGGTGAAGGCGCTTAGCGAGATCGAGCCGGTCGAGTTTGCGGCTCCGGTTGGTGAGCTGGAGGCATTCCACACGGCCGGAGGCCTGTCTACGCTACCCTTCCGATACGAAGGGAAGATCAAGTCGATGGAGTACAAGACGCTCCGCTACCCCGGTCACGCGAAGATAATGGAAGCGATCCGCGATCTCGGATTGCTCGACCTGGATCCGGTCAGCGTTAAGGGCATGAGCGTCGTGCCGCGCGACGTCGTGGTTGCGGCGATGGGCCCGCATCTTACGAAGCCGAAGTCGCCGGATCTGGTGGCGCTGCGCGTCGAAGTCGCCGGCCGCAAGGACGGCGCTGCGAGAAAGCTGGGCTGGGAGCTGATCGACAGGTACGACGCCGAGCACGGCATCAGCGCGATGATGCGGACCACCGGCTACTCGTTGAGTATTACAGGGCAGATGCAGGCGAAGGGTGAGATCTCTCCCTGCGGCGTGCATACTCCCGACGAATGCATACCGGCGCCGCAGTACATCGCGGAGCTTGCGAAGCGGGGGATTAATATCCGCGCGCTCGCGTAGGGAAGCGGACCGGCAGGCTTCGCATCAGAGTCTTCGTCTGGCCGTGAAGCGGCGCGACTTACCGTTCAATCCCGCCCGAAGCTCGCCAGCGTTTCGCCCATGACGTCGATGGTCGATTTGGCAGTCCACCGATCAGCACCGTTATAGAGGAACGAGAACGCGAGCACCTCGCCGTCCACGGCTGTGACGTACCCCGCGAGTGCAATCACGTCGTTCGTCGTTCCCGTCTTCGCATGTAGGTTCCCCTGCGCGGGACTGCCTTTCATGCGCCTGCGCTGCGTGCCGCTCTCGCCCGCAACCGGGAGCGATGCGTGAAACTCCGGGCCCCACGGAGCGCGGTGCGCGTAGTCCAGAAGCTGGATCATCGATCTGGCGGTGATCCTATCGTTCACCGAGAGTCCGCTGCCATCGGCGTTGTAGATCGTTGACGTGTCGGCGCCCACCTTGGCGAAGAACTGATGCATGGCGTGGTTGCCGTTCGCGACGGAACCCTGCACGTTTCGCTGTGGGCCCCGCGCGCCGTCGCGGAAGAGCAACTCCGCGTAATGATTGATGCTTTCGCGGTTCATCGCGCTCACCATGCGCGCGAGCGTCGGTGACTCGATACTCGTTACCTTGACGGCCTTCGCCGGAGTCGGCGCGAGCCGCGTTGCGCCGCCCACCTGCACTCCCGCAGTCTGCAGTGCCGCACGGAACGCGCCAGTGGCGAACATCGACGGGTCGTCCACGACGAACGAGTAGCGCCGCACGGGCGAGTTGCGACCGATGGAGCCGGTAACGGTTATGGTGCCGTCGGAGCGCTTGCTCATGCGCACGCTTGCGCCGCTCCCGCCCACCGTGCGGGCGTTGTTAATCACCACGAGCGACGTGGTCATGGGTTCGAGAGCCACGTTCGCATGTGAGCCGGTTCCCGGCGATACTGCGACCCACACGATGTTCTCATTGAGCGACAGCCCGCTCACTCGCGCTGCGTAGCCGGCGCCCAGATAGCGCGACAGCCAACCGTCGGGGATGCGAGCGTCATCGAACGCGGTGGCGTCGCCGATGACGTCGCCACTGACGCGCTTGATACCGGCGGCGACAACTTTCTGCGCCAATGCTGCCATCGGCGCGTTCGGACCACCGTCCATGAACCGGCCCGAGAGCGACGGATCCCCGTCGCCGCGCAGCACGATATTGCCCTGTAACGTGCCGTCGCTCGACACGGCGCCATCGCGCAGCACCGTGGTGCTGAACTGGTACTCCGGTCCGAAGCGGTTGAACGCCAGGCCGGTCGTGAACAGCTTCATGGTGGACGCCGGCTTGAGCTCCGCCCCCGGATTGCGTGCGAAGAGGGTGTCGCCGCGCGTGACGGACGTTACCATCACCCCCCAGCTACCGCCTCGAGTACGCTCGAGGAAGATTCCGAGGTCGCTCGCGAGTGCCGCCGCCGTACGTGGCGTCGTGTAGTGCGCGACAGCGGTGATCGGTGACGCAGCCTTTGGTGAGCGCGATCGCGAGGGCTTGCGGCGATGGTTCTGAACTACCGCGACTCGTTTCTTTTTCCTGTGGGTCTGCTGCGCGTTCAGCGGGAGTGCGAATGTAGCCGCAAGCAGCAGAAGGAGCGTGTTTCGAATTCTTAGCGCCACGATTGAGAGTTATGCAAAGCTATACTTTGAGAAAAATCTTCCGCCGGTAGAGTACCGTGAGAACCGCGAACCAGAACATCACAACGCAGATCGCGAACGCGAGCGATGCGTTGCGAGGATCGAGCCAGCTCGCGAAGGCGCTTTCGTAGATCGCTGTCTCGAGCGACACCACGCGTCCACCGTATGATACCATGATGAGCGAGTAGATGATCCGGGCAAGAACGCCGGATCCGACGAACGCGAGGATAGGGTTCATCCCGTAGATGACGAACGGTTCGGTCCACCAGCGCATCGTCTTGACATCGACAAGCCAGATGCAGACAGCGAGTGTCACCGCGGCCATCCCCCCGGTGAACATCACGTAGGAGCTGGTCCACAGACTCTTGTTGATGGGGAACGACCAGTTCCACATGAGTCCGACGACCATCGCAATCGACCCTGCCACGAATAGCGCGTTGAGGCGCTCGGTTATCGACACATCCTGGCGCGTTATCCAGCGTCCGGTGAACACCCCGAGGATGACGGTACCCACAGCCGGAACTGTCGAGAGAATTCCTTCTGGGTCCCACGTCTTGCTGCCGACCCAGAGGTGCGGTAGCCCGAGGACGGTGCGGTCCAGCCACGCCGAGAGCGTTGCGTCCGGGTTATTGAGGAGCAGCGCACCGATCTCGTGATATCCTGGCACGGGTACCAGGGTCTGGAGAAACCAATAGCCGTACAGCAGCACGGCGAGTATCGCCACCTGTTGCTTGAGGGTGGTCTTCATCGTGAGCAGTGCCCCAGCGATATAGCAGACCCCGATTCGGGGCAGCACGCCGCCAAACCGGATCTCGGTAATTCGCGTGAGGGGATAGTATGGGAAGCCGGCCATGAGCCAGCCAAGGAGAACGATTATGGCGCCGCGGCGGACTATCTGGAGGACGATGTCGCGCTCGCTGGCTCCGCGCGCACGCCGCGATGTGAGCGAGAGGTGGGTGGTTACGCCCACGATGAACAGAAAGAACGGGAAGATCACATCGGTTGGGGTCCATCCATTCCACGCTGCATGTTCCAGCGGCGGGTAGATCGCGCCCCAGCTGCCCGGATTGTTCACGAGTAACATACCGGCGATCGTCATCCCTCGAAACACATCGAGGGAGATTAGGCGGGTGGGCGCGGCACGCTCCATGATCAGGACTAATATACGATTGATCCCGGATTGTAGTTCGTCCGGGATTGAGCCAGTTTTGTCAGAGCCGAAATTCCGACTTCCACACCGGAGAGCGCATGGCCGTCCGTGAGCACGACACGGTACGTGAAGGGATCTATGGCGGCGTCCTTAGCGGAGCGGCGATTGCGCTCTGGCTTTTCATCGTCGACAGCATCGGAGGGCATCCGTTCTTTACGCCGGACGTCCTTGGGAGCGGGCTACTCCGATTTCTGGGCGCGCCAAGAATGAGCGACACGATGGCGTTGCACGTCGCCGCCTATACCGTATTTCACTTTGCGGCGTTCGCCATCATCGGGATCATTCTGATTTGGGTTGCGCATCAGGCGCGGCGCACGCCGGCCATACTGGCTGGCTTCCTGGTGTTCTTCGTCGCCGCGGAACTTGGTTTCTACGGCCTCGCGGCGATGCTAAGCGCGGACACCGTGCTCGGCGCGATTGCGTGGTATCAGATAATGGTTGCGAACCTTCTCGCTGCCGCGGTGCTGTTTGCCTTTGTCTGGATGCGGCATCCTGAGCTGAAAGGCCAGTTCACCAACGCGCTTGAGGGGACGGACGACTAGCCGCGCGTCCTTGCGGCGGTTTCTGGGACCCAGTCAACCTGTGCACCCGCGCGGCTGTCCTCTCCTCGCGCCACCCACTTGAAGAAGACGATTGTCATCAGCAGGTAGAACACCATGCTGCCGGGAATCCACATGATGAGACCCCCAGAACGCTGATCCATCATCGGTGTCAACTGCCACAGCCGTGGCGCCGACGCGTATGCGGGGTAGAGTACGTGATCCGCCATTGTGATGTAGACCGCCACCACTGACATCGGAATCGTGGAGAGAAAGCAGTACAGCAGCTGCCCCGGGTACGCCAAGCGCGGCAGTTCCGGCAGCGGGCTCATGAACGGCCACCACAGGAGCACGGCTGCGGCCATGAACATGAGGTGCTCGACGATGTGGATGTTGTGATTGGCCATAGCCGCATTGTAGAACGGCGGCAAGTGCCACACGATGATCACGAGGTTGAAGATCACGAAGCACATTGCAGGCTTCGTGACAAACTCCGCGACTCGACGCACCGCGCTCTGCCTTATGAGTGGTCGTAGCATCCAGCCAGGGGTTCCCCCGATGAGCAACGGCGGCAGCAACAGCGTCAGCAGAAGGTGTTGAACCATGTGCGCGCTGAACAGGTAGTAGTCGCTCAGGTCGTGCAGCGGGCCGTTCAGCGATACGAACATCACGAAGAGCCCTGAGAAGAACGACAGCTTCTGGAGTCCGGCCGGCGTACCGGCGTCAGGGGCCCTGGAGGCGCACCAGAGATACAGCGCGGCGAGCGCCGCAATGCCGGCTACCGTGCTCCAGTGAATGGACCAGCCTGTCCACCCGACATCCGCGACCGGGTGGAGTGCAGCCAGCAACAGCAGGCTAGCCACCGTGTCCCAGTCGGATGTGCCCGAAGAGGAACATCAGCGCCATCAGCGTGGTCATCGCGACAATCAGCGGTCCTGTGAACAGCGTCCGGAACAGCTTGTGATCATACCGAAGATGCATGTAGAACATCACAACGATGGCGAACTTGACGGCGCTCATCGTGAGAAGCACAGGGAGAAAGGCACGTGATGCCACGAAGGCCGGGATGTAGTACACCCATACTTCGGCCACGGTTATCAGCGTGAGGATGACCGCTACCTTCCAGTACACGGACCAACCTGGATGCTCGTGCTCGATACCGGCGGCCTGTTCCTCTGCGGGAGTGAGGCTCGAGTGCTGCGGGGAGTGGTCCATCTGGATTACCGGATGAGATAGACGAGTGTGAAGATCGCGATCCAGACGACGTCGACGAAGTGCCAGTAGAGCGCCATGATGTCCACGCTCAAGGCGTCGGACGGCCCGAGGCCGCGCTTGAAATCGATGAACAACATGGACAGCAGCCAGATAACGCCGGCGGTGACGTGCGCACCATGGAATCCGGTCAGCGTGAAGAAGGTGGAGCCGAACAGATTCGTCTTGATCGTCAGCCCCTCATTCACGAACGACGTGAACTCATAAGCCTGACAGCCCAGGAAGCCAAGCCCGAGAAGGGCAGTCATGAAGAGCCAGAGTTTCGAGCTGCCCAGGATCTTGTCACCGAGCGTCCGCTGCGGCTTGCCCTTGTTCTCGACGGCCGCGAGCGCGAGCACCATCGCGAGCGACGACATGAGCAGGATGAACGTCGAGGCCGAAGTGACGGGAATGTTGAGGATCGCGTGAAAGTTGTGACCAGTAGAGGGGTCGGTCCACGCTTCGTGCGGATATGGCCCCACTCTGCTCCGGCCCTTGTAGATCAGGTAGGTGGAGATGAGTGATACGAAGAGCATGCACTCGGATCCAATGAACGCCCAGATGGCGATCTTGCGATTCTCGAGCCCGGTGCTCGTGTAGTGATGCGAAACGGTAGCTGACATTGTTAGTGATAATCCGGTTCGAGCGGAGCCGTGAACCACGCGTACATGGACAGGACCATCGCCGCCGCGGCGACGAGTATGAGCCAGTGACCGACGATCAGGCCCGAGAACATTATCACCATGAACAGTGCGGCGAACATGGGCTTCGCGGTACCGTACGGTAGCGCGATCCCCAGCTGCTCGGCCGTCTTGCCGCCCTGCTGATTGATGCGCGCACTTTCGATGTCAGGCTGCTTTCCTTCCCACAACGGATAGCGTGACGTGACCGTCGGGAGGACGGCGAAGTTGTACGCCGGCGGCGGTGAGGGGATCGTCCACTCGAGTGTGCCCGCGCCCCAAGGATTCGGTCCGGCGGGCCGGCCACTGCGGCGGCTCTTGAAGAAATTGTACAGGAACACAAGCGTTGCGAGGGCGAGCAGGTACGCCCCGTAGGAAGAGATCGCGTTGAACGTGTCCCAGCCCTGGCCGGAGTCGTAGGTGTAGACGCGACGCGGCATCCCGAGCATCCCCGAGAAGTGCATCGGAAAGAACGTGAGATTCATCGCGACGAACGTGACCCAGAAATGAATCTTGCCAAGTTTCTCGTCCAGCATGCGGCCGAAAATCTTCGGGAAGTAGTAGTAGATACCCGCGAAGATGCCCATGATGGAGCCACCGAAGAGCACGTAGTGGAAGTGCGCGACGACGAAGTACGAATCCGTCTGCTGCAGATCGGCCGGCGGTGACGAGTGCATCACACCCGAAATGCCGCCGATCGTGAACAGGCAGACCAGACCCACGGCGAACAGTGACGCAGACGTGGCCTTGAACTGGCCCTGCGCAATCGTGCCGATCCAGTTGAACACCTTCACGCCCGTCGGAATGGCGATGAGCATTGTTGTCACACCAAACACGGAGTCCGCGATTGGCCCCATTCCAACCGCGAACATGTGGTGCGCCCACACGCCGAAGCCGAGGAAGCCGATGAGGATTCCCGAGTACACCATGACTGGATAGCCGAACAGGGGCTTCTTGGAGAACGTCGGCAGAACCTCGCTGACGAGTCCGAAGGCGGGCAGCACGAGAATGTAGACTTCCGGGTGCCCAAAGATCCAGAACAGGTGCTGCCAGAGCAGCGGATCTCCGCCGGACGCCACTTCGTAGAACTGCGTGCCGAAGAAGCGGTCCATCATCAGGAAAAAAAGCGCAACCGTGATGACGGGGAAGGCGAGCACGATGAGGAACTGCACCACAAACGCCATCCACGTGAAGATCGGCATGCGCATGAGCGACATGCCGGGCGACCGGAGATTGATGATCGTCGTGATGAAGTTGAAACCCGCCGCGAGCGAGGATATGCCGAGGATCTGCAGGCCGATCACCCAGAAATCGACGTTGACTCCCGGCGAGTAGGCACGTGTCGTAAGCGGCGCGTAGCCGAACCATCCGGCGTTTGGCCCGTGGTTGAAAAGAATCGGTATGCTTATGAACAGTCCGCCGAAGAGATATACCCAGTAGCTGAACGCGTTCAGTCGCGGGAACGCGACGTCACGCGCGCCGATCTGGAGCGGGATGAGAAAATTGAAGAACGCTGCACTCAACGGCATGATCGCGAGAAAGATCATCGTCGTGCCGTGCATCGTGAATATCTGGTTGTAGAGCTCCGCGCTTACCAAGTGCCGGTTGGGTGCGCCAAGTTGCGCCCGGATGATCTCGGCCTCAAGACCTCCAACCAGGAAGAAGAAGAGCGCGGTAAATAGATAGAGCGCGCCGATCTTCTTGTGGTCGGTCGTCGTAATCCAGTCCCAGATCGTGCTCTTGTAGGTGGGCACCGTCGCCGGTACGGGCGAGGGCACGAACGGGTGGAGCTCGGGAGGTGTCGTGTCGATGACGGTCGTTGCCATTTTTCTTCCCGCCTACTTGAGAGCTTGGAGGTATGCGACAAGATCGGCGACCTGCTGGTCGGACAGCCCGGCCGGGGTCGTCGCCTTGGTCTGTGGGTCGTATTGACCCTTTCCGAGCGTTGGCATCAGCACTCCGGACTTCATGATGCGCGCGTTCTTGATCCAGCGTGAAAGGTGTTGCTTGTCGTTCACGTACATGCCAGCCGCGATCGCAATGCGGCTCCCGACATGCGTGAGATTGGGTCCGATGACGCCTACCGCGAGCGGATTCCCGGCGACACTGTGGCACGCGTTGCACGTTCCCGCGCCGACAAAAAGCTTGGCGCCAGCTGCCGGGTCGCCCGTGAGCCGGTCGTTAAATGTGATCTCGTCCGGCAGAGGCGTGTGTGGTATCGCGTACTCCGGCACCTGTGCATGCGGCAGCACGTAGCTGGCGAGCTGCGCCGACGTTGCAGTTGACGTTGCAGTTGACGTTGCAGTTGACGGTGCAGTTGACGGTGCAGTTGACGTTGCAGTTGACGTTGCAGTTGACGTTGCCGCAGGCGCCGCAGGCGCGAGAGCCGTTGCGGTCGGCGTTGCGGTCACGGGAGCCTTTCCGGTCGCCGCTGCCAGCTGCGCCGGCGCGGCAACAGGCCCCGCAACAGGCGTGGCGGGCGTGGACGGGAAGAAGCCGGGTGCCTGCTGGTGCGTCACCCAGCTCGCGAATTGCGCGGGGCTCACCGTCACTACACGGAAATGCATCTGTCCGTGCGAGTCACCGCAGTACTCGGTACAGAATCCGTTCCACACCGTGGTGGCGATGTTTGTGTCGGGAGTGAACCAGATGTAATTGGTATGGTTAGGGATTGCGTCGCGCTTACCAGCAAGCTGCGGCACCCAGAACGAGTGGATCACGTCGTCGGCCTTGAGCACAAGATTGACGGTACGTCCCTTGGGGACGTAGATCTCATTCGCGGTCGAGAACTTGTACTCAGGGTACCGAAACTCCCACCACCACTGGTGCCCGTGTACTTCGATCACGAGCGAGTTGGCGGGTGCGGGTGCCTGCGTCTCGAAGATGGTCTTGACGGTAGGGACGGCGATGAACGCCAGGATGGCCGCAGGTATGAGCGTCCACGTGATTTCAAGTACGACGTTGCCGTGCGTCTGGGGCGGCATCTCCGTCTCGTTCCGCCTGCGATAGCGAATGACCACATAAAGCAGGGCCGACTCCACCAGTCCGAACACGATCGTCCCGAAGACCAGCAGGCGCTGCCAGAGGAAATCGATGGCGCGCCCAAGATCCGAATGCGGAGTGAACGTGCTGTTGGGGTACGCTTGAGCGCAGGCCGCGAGCGCCAACGCGAGCACCGCTGCCACTCCAAGAGGAGCTAGCCGGCGCAGGCGAGGAGAGCCTATCATGGCAGTAGGTTGAGGGTGGATCTGTAGAGCAAAGATAAGATAGACTGTGTTTCCAGAACGGGCTACCCGCTGTGCGGGAAGAGATTCCGCCGCTGCGACCGCATTCCGTTCAGCGATAAAATCTCAGCGTGCCATGGGACGCGTCATCGCTTCGGGGTCGAGGAGCGCATCCAGATCGACTTTCGTCATCAGCCCGCGCTCGCAAACGATTTCGTAAACACCGCGCCCGGATTGCAACGCGTCCCGAGCAACGTCCGATGCTGCTTCATATCCGATCACCGGCACCAGCGCGGTAACTATGCCGATGGAGTGCTCCACGAACTGTCGCATGCGCTCGGGGTTCGCCGAGATGCCGTCGATGCATCGCGTCCTCAGGACGTCGCATGCGTTCCGCATCATCGACATCCCGCGAAGCAGACGGTACGCGATCACTGGCTCGAACACGTTCAGCTGAAGCTGCCCCGCCTCGGCCGCCATCGTTACCGTGACATCTCCCCCGATTATGTCGAAGCAGACTTGATTTACGACCTCCGGGATCACCGGGTTCACCTTGCCCGGCATGATTGACGAGCCGGGCTGCATTGCCGGCAGGTTGATCTCGCCGAAACCGGCCCTCGGACCCGACGACAGCAGCCGTAAGTCGTTGCAGATCTTGGAAAGCTTTACAGCACAACGTTTTAACACGCCGGACAGTTGTACGAAAACGCCCGTATCCGCCGTGGCTTCAACCAGATCGGGTGCGGTGATAAGCTCCAGTCCTGTCACGCGCGACAGATGCCGTCTCACGGCTTCGGCGTAACCAACCGGCGCGTTGATGCCCGTCCCGATCGCCGTGGCGCCCATGTTGATTTCCAGGATCAGCTTCTGCGCTTCCCCCAGCCGGTCAACGTCTTCAAGAATCGTGTGCGCAAAGGCGGTGAACTCCTGACCCAGGGTCATTGGCACCGCATCCTGAAGCTGCGTGCGCCCCATCTTGATGAACGCGCTGAAGTCCTCACCCTTTTGCAGGAACGAGCCAGCCATCGCGCCCATCGCCTGCTGCAGCTCGGTGATGCTGGAATGAAGCGCCAGCTTCACCGCGGTCGGATAGACGTCGTTCGTTGACTGGCTGAGATTCACGTCGTTGTTCGGATGAACGACCGAATAGTGTCCGCGCTCGTGGCCCAGCGATTCCAGGGCCAGATTGGCGATTACCTCGTTCGCGTTCATGTTCGTCGACGTCCCCGCGCCCCCCTGGATCACGTCCACGGGGAAGTGGTCGGAGTAGTTTCCGCGCCGGAGTTTATCGGCGGCGCCCACGATAGCTCGGGCCACGTCCGGATCCAGAAGTCCAAGTTCCTCGTTGGCGAGCGCGGCTGCCTCCTTGACGGATGCGAGGGCGGCAATCAGCGTCGGGAATTCCCCTACACACGTCCCAGAAATCGGGAAATTCTCAAGCGCGCGCAACGTCTGGACTCCATAAAGCGCGCTCGTCGGCACCGCACGCTCGCCGAGCAGGTCGTGCTCCATCCGAAAGGCCGCGCCTGACGCCCGGGATGGCTCTGTGGGTGGCTGCATGAGATACAACCTACGCCGGCACCGCCGTTTTGGGCACTTCAAGTCCCCGCCGGCGGCGCTTTCCTCTCATCCATTCGAAATACGCCGCCGGCTCCTTATCTTGCGTCGATGGAACCACACGAACGTAAACCGGACGCCGGCGCGCCCTACGACCCGGCGTCAGTGGAAGCGAAATGGCGCGCGCGCTGGGTGGAACGCGGTACCAACGTGGCGGACATCCCAAACGCAACCCGCCCGTATTACGCGCTGATGATGTTCCCGTATCCATCGGCCGAAGGGTTGCACGTGGGCAACATGTTCGCGTTCACCGGCAGTGATATCTTCGCGCGCTTCCAGCGTATGCAGGGCCTGGACGTCTTCGAGCCGCTCGGCTACGACGCGTTTGGCATCCACTCGGAGAACTACGCGCTCAAGGTGGGCGTTCATCCCGGCGAGATGATCCCCCGTAATATTGCCAACTTTCGCAGGCAGCTGGAGCGCGGCGGACTGATGGTCGACTGGTCGCGCTCGCTTTCTACGACGGACCCGGAGTACTATCGCTGGACACAGTGGCTGTTCCTCGAACTGTACAAGCAGGGATTGGTGTACAAGAAGGCGGCCGCTGTGAACTGGTGTCCCACCGACAAGACCGTGCTTGCGAACGAGCAGGTAATTGCCGGTGCGTGCGAGCGGTGTGGGAGCATGGTCGAGCAACGATTTCTCGAGCAGTGGTTCTTCGCCATATCGCGCTACGCGGAGAGACTTCTCTCCAACCTGGATTCGCTGGATTGGTCAGAGACGACAAAGACTGCGCAACGAAACTGGATCGGCAAGTCGGAGGGCGCCGAGATTTTTTTTGATGGCATCAAGGTCTTCACAACGCGCCCGGACACGATATTCGGCGCGACGTACGTTGTACTTGCGCCGGAGCATCCTCTCGTCGGTGCTCATACGACGGAGGAGCAGCGCCAGTCGGTCGAGGCGTACCGTGATCGTGCATCGCGCCGCGACCTTGTCTCCCGGAAGACTACGAAGGAAAAAACCGGCGTGGCCACGGGAAGCACTGTAACGAATCCAGCGACGGGTGAACAGATTCCCGTCTGGGTTTCGGATTACGTGCTTATGGAATACGGTACCGGAGCGATCATGGCGGTGCCCGCGCATGACGAGCGCGATCTTGAGTTTGCTCACGGCTTCCAGCTGCCGGTAAGAAAAGTTGTGCAAGAGGACGAGACGCTGGTCGAATCCGGCGAGTTCACGGGAATGACTGTGAACGAAGCCAAGCGCGCGATAATCGATTCGCTCGCTGCGCGTGGGAAGGCGGCCGCCGTCACGAATTACCGCCTGCACGACTGGTGCATCTCGAGACAGCGGTACTGGGGCCCACCGATTCCCGTTATCTACTGCGATCAATGCGGAGTGGTGCCGGTTCCGGAGCAGGATCTTCCCGTGCTGCTTCCGCTGATCGACGACTTCAAGCCTGACGACTCCGGAATATCGCCGCTCGCGCGACACGACGAGTGGTATCGCGTCCCGTGTCCGGCGTGCGGCGGCGCTGCGCGTCGCGAGACCGACGTGTCGGACACCTTTCTGGACAGTGCCTGGTATTTCCTGCGCTATCCCAACGTCGGGAACGAATCCGTCGCGTTCGATCCGGCCGTAACGAGGAAGTGGTTGCCGGTTGACTCTTACATCGGCGGTAATGAACACGCGGTACTGCACCTTCTCTACTCGCGTTTCGTGACGATGGTGCTGCACGACGCGGGGCTGCTCGATTTCGAGGAGCCATTCACCAGATTCCGGGCGCACGGTCTCATTATTCGCGAAGGCGCGAAGATGTCCAAGAGCAAGGGCAACGTGGTGAATCCGGATGAGTACATCGAGATGTGGGGCGCTGATGCGTTCCGCACCTACCTCATGTTCCTCGGCCCGTTCGAGGAAGGTGGGGATTTCCGCGACAAGGGAATCTCTGGTGTCGCGCGGTTTCTGGATCGGCTGTGGGCGAGCGTTCGGGATTGCGAAAGTGTAGTCGCCGCGACAGCCACATTCGACGCCGACGTCGCCCGCAAGCTGCACGCGACGATCCGCAAGGTTGGCGAGGACCTGCCGCGGCTGAGCTACAATACGGCCATAGCGGCGATGATGGAGTACATGAACACGCTTCGCAAGGGCGACCGCGTCCCGCGACGCGCTGAGGTCGAGCCGCTTGTGCAGCTTGTCGCCCCGTTCGCGCCGCATCTCGCCGAGGAGCTCTGGGAGCAGCTCGGACACTCCAGTACAATCTTCGATTCCGACTGGCCGCAGTTCGATCCGAATATGCTGTCCTCGGACGAATTGGAGATCGTCGTGCAGGTGAATGGAAAGATGAGGGGCAGAGTGCGCACCTCGCGCGAGGCCGACGAACATACGGTCCACTCGCTCGCAATGAGCGACGCATCCATCGCGAGATTTGTCACCGGCGCACCGAAGAAAGTCATCTTCGTTCCAGGCCGGTTACTCAATATCGTGGCCTAGTACCGACGATACTGAGCCGCGCGCCCTATCGCGCGGCCGTATCGCCGCGCCGGCGTCCCGCGCCCGGCTACCGGCGCTGGAACTCGGGTGCGCCTAGCGCGAGGCCGAGGATCTGAACGAGCTGGTTCTGCGATTGCTGCTTGATTGCCGCCGCAGGCAGCACCGCGCTGGCGATCGGGTTGCTTCCCTGGTCGAGTATCGTGCGCGTCTGTGGTGACACGTCGCCGCCAAAGAGCTGGTATACAACCGTATCAACCTGGACAGCCCGCGGAGCGTTGATGAGTCTCGCCGTTGGCGGCCAGGTATTCACCGAAGCGCCGGGAATCTGTCCCGCTGCGATTTGTATCCCGAAGTTGATCCGGTTCAGAATGGAGCCAGTGTTGAGCCACGCGCCGCCGGTCTCCGGATATCCGTCGGGCGCGAGGTGACCCCAGAGCGGCTCTCCGAGTCGCGCGACCGCCTGAACGTCCCGTTGAAGCGTGTCCGGCGTCGCGTTCAGAGCGCGTAGGCTGCTGACGGCAACTTCGAATGGTGACTTGACCTTGGCGCGGTATGCCGCGAGCGAGAAGAACTCCGGCGAGCCGATGATCGTGCGCATGACTTCTGCGATGTCGCCGTCTGTTCGCGTGAACGTAGCGGCAGCGCGGTTGACGAGATCGGTGGACGGTGAGTCGGCGAGGAATCTCCGGCAGAGTTTGAGCGCGATGAAGTGTGCGGTCGCAGGCCTGCGCGCAATGATGTCGAGCAGGCGCTCTCCTTCATCCTCGCCGTGGCCGGCTGGGAACGCGTAGCCCAGAAACTCTTTCTGGCCGGCGTCGTGCATCCCCGGATTGAAGTAGAACGTGCCGATGTGGTTTGGATCCTTGAGCGTCCAGCCAGTGAGTATGCGCGCAGCTTCGATGACGTCCGCCTGTGTGTAACCGCCGTCCACGCCAAGCGTGTGCAGCTCCATCAGCTCGCGGCCATAGTTTTCGTTGAGGCCCTTGCCGTGCCGTATGCTCGGCTTGTACGGCGGCGGCGCCTTCACGCCCGGATTTCCGACCGTGATGTGACCTGCACGGTCTACGAATATTTCGCTTCTGGCCTTTTCGTAATTCGCTTGTGCAGAAGCACGTCTACGAAACTGCTCGACGTCCGCGAGTGTGACACGATCGCTGTCAGCGCGACTCGTCCAGTTGTCGAGATAATAGAGCATCGCCGGCGAATGCGCCACGGTACCCAGTAGCCCGCGAAACTTGCCGAGCGAATGTGCACGCACGGAATCGTCGTAGTCGACGAGCATGTACTTGTCAGCGCCTTTCTCAGCGAAGATCGAGAAGTGGTTCTCCCAGAAGTCGGTCATCACCTCGCGAAGCTGCCGCCTACTGAGCACTGCCCGCGCGACCTTGGCGCCGCGAAGCGACGCGATGATCTGGTTAGACGCGATGTCAGCGGCCCTGATGGCCGCCGTGTCGGGCGCTGCGGCGCCTTGCCGCCGGAGATCGCCTGGCAGGCCGTACATCGTCGCAAGTGCGGTCTCGCTTGCCGAGAGCACGGCGTAATGAGCGACGAAGGCCTCCGCGGAGTCATCCCGGACGGAAGCGGGTGCGAGTTGTTCGCCTACCCAGCGATCGAGCCCTTCGCGCCGCACCATTTCGTAGTCACCGGCGCGCGGTCCGAATGTGAGCCGGCTGATGGCGTGTCTGATCTGCTGATCGGCGGTCATCTCGCGTGAGCCGTTGGCGAGCGGCCGGACAACCACGTTCGGCGCACCTGCACCCGAGCTGGCGCACGCCGCCAACAGCGTGGACAGCACTGTGATCGAGAGCGTCGCTGCAAACGAGCTCGACCCTGTCGCGAATGCCTTCACGGTTGTCGCAACGCGCGCCGCCGAGTCGCAAAATTTGTGCATCATGTCTGTGTATCGAGTCGGAGAACGCGTAAACGACACCGTGAACGGCTACCTGTTTGGACAACTGCGCGGGGCACTTCGTTAAGTCGACCGACCGTCATCGCCGCGCGCGGGCGATCGCTACGATCTCGTTCGCCGATCGCGTGTTCAGGACATCGTGGGCCGACAGCCACGCCTTTCGGGCGAGTGTGACGCCAAACCACGTGTGCTCCAGGCCTCTCGGCAAGTGGGCGTCTGGCCCGATCTCGGGTAATGAGACGCGGCAGCTCGCCGCGCTCCGCCGCTTCAATCTCGCCGAGCCCTTCGCGCAGCTCGGGCACGATGAACGGCAGGCCGGCGGCGGCATAGATGTCGGCTTCTGCCGCGATCAGGACGGTCGCGCCGCGGGAGTCGGTCGCGCTGTCGTCATGAAGTGTCACACCCTGCAAGGCCGCGTGTGCGACGACGGCTTCGACGTGTGAAGCGTTCCCGGTTTCGCGCCAGAGCCGCATGGAGTAGGACTCCCGACCGGTGCACGAGAGAGATATCCGCGTCTCGTCCACAAACCGCAAATGCATTGTCGCTCCCTGCGTAACCGATTCGACAACATCGGGCGCATTCGCGATGTCTCGCAGGACGTCGGTTGGATCCGCTGTACACTCGGCCACCAGCACGATGTCGTTCACAACATTGTCCCCGCGCCGGAGTTCCGCCGTCACCTCCTTGGCAGCCGTCAACCCCGGGACACTGGCAACCTGCACCAGACCTTCCGGTACCCTCTCGAGCAACCGGGTCAGGTACGACGAATCGCCCGTCTCCACAAGCTCAGCAATTACGCTCAACGTCGCCGGACCCACGCCGGGAAGCCTGGCAAGCTCCCCCGACCGCAGCAGCGGCGTAACATCGTCGGTGGCGAGGCTGCGGATCGCCGCCGCTGCGCCGCGATACGCACGCGCCCTGAAGCGATCCACGCCGCTCAACTCGAGCAGGCTGGTGATGCGCGTCAGAGTGTAGGCGACGCGGCGCGGGTCCACTTACCGGTAAGCGTAGCCCCGAGCGGCGGTGCTCACAGGAAGTGCGCCACCCACTCGCCGGCGAAGTACCCGACCATCGCGACTCCCAGCCCCACAACAAACATGTCGAAGCCGGATCGGAAGAGACCGCGGCCGGTAAAGATCGAGCGCAATCCTCCAACAAGGAAATGGCTGGCCATCGCGATGACGAACGACGTAACGACCGCCGCCTTTCCACTCAAGAAGAAAAACGGTAGCACGGGAATGAGTGCACCAATCGCCGTTGCGCCGCCGGTGAGCCACGCCTCGCGGAGCGGCGACATGTTCGGCTCACCGATCTCCAGTTCCTCCTGCACCTGTTCGCGCAGCATCCGTTCCGGATCCTGCATGATCTCCGACGCCAGCTTCTCCGCAACCTCGCGCTGCATCCCTTTCGCTTCGTACATCAACGCAAGCTCGTCGCGCTCGATCTCAGGCATCAATGCAATCTCGTCGCGCTCCATCGCGATCTCATTCTGATACACTTCCTGCTCGCTCTTCGCGGCGAGGTATCCGCTTGCACCCATTGACAGCGAGTCGGCGATCAGGCCAGCCACGCCAGCGACGATCACCATGTGCTGCGGTGACGCCGCGGCCGCGCCGATCACCCCCGCAACTAGTCCGAAGTTCGCGGTGAGTCCGTCGTTGAAACCGTACACCGTGTTGCGCAGAAAGCCGCCAGAGCCCTTCCGGTGCCACGGCTCCTCGCTCGTCCCCGTTATGGCTGACAGCTCAGTCGCGTGCTCCGCGGACTCCTTGGCAAGCAGCAACGCTTCGGAGCCGCCCGGTGCGCCACTCGGCGTCGACCTGTGCATATCCATATATCCCTTCACCTCGCGGCCTTCCTCCGCGAGCAGCATCGGGATCAGGAACCCGGGCCCGAAAACCCTGCCTGCGATTGCGAGGAGGCGCGTCCGGGCGGTGGGGCGGAATCGCTCAACCGTGCCGCCGTTCTCATCTATCAGCTGCGCCCAGATCTCCAGGTGTCTTTTCTCTACCTCGGAGAGGCGACGAAAGACGTCGCTCTTGTGGGGATCCTTCTCAAGCGTCGCGAGAACGTCATACAGGTACGCAGCGTCCGCTTCATCCTGCCAGTGATGATGAAACGTGTCCACGTTCGCGACGCGCGCCGGCTGTTGCGCCCCGCCGGTGGGAGGAGTGGAGGGCTGCACGCTGTGGGTCATTCGGAAATATCGCCCGTTTACCGCGTTTTTTCGACGGCGCGCGCATTTGGCGATCCTGTCGCCGGATAGGAAGCTAAAGCGCTGAAATCAGCTCAGCAGCACGTCGGATGTCGGCTCAACCAGAGACGCAGCCGTCGACTTTCCGGGTGTCGAGATGCAGCGTGCACGTCACGTGACCGGTCTTCACCGTCACGTTGGCGGTGCCGTTGAACGTGGTCAACACCGTTCTCGACACCGATCGCGATTCAGTTGTCTTGCCCACGGCGGTCGCCGTGTAATTCGCGACCCGGACGATCTCGCCAGACAGCGGATAGCTGCCCGCTGTTCGCGGCTGCGGATAGACTACGTTCTTGAGCGAATCGACCTCGGCACCTACATAATGGCGCGACACACTCGGCGTGTGGTAGTCGGTCGTGTCCGAACTCACTCCGCTTCCGTTCCAGATGCGAGTAACTTCCTTGCCACTCAGTCCGCTCAGAATCTGTTGCTGCTTACGGTGAGTCGTACCGGTCAGCGTGGCGCCGTCGCCAACCGGGCCGTCCAGCTGCGAGTTGTAAATGATCCGCTCCGTCAGCGTGGCGCTATACTGCTGCATTGCGCCCCCAGACGCGTCCATGTACGCGTAGGACATGGTCACGGTCTGCCCGTGCGCATTGACGAACGAGGCGCAGTTCCACGCACCGGTCTTTGCCGTATAAGTGCACGCCGGCCTTGCGGCGGCCGGAGCCGGAGCGGTGCTGGCACCTGGAACCGGCTGCGTTTGGCCCGTTGGAATGAGCGGGCCAAAGGTATTCATGCTCGGCGACACGCCAGCCCCACCTAGAAAGTCGGTCTGCTCGGCCAGGGACGTCGCGGCCGCCATGCCTGCGGTAGCCGCAATGTCGGAGCTCACTTGCGCGTCGGTGAGCACCGTACCAGGCGGAGCGTATGCGCGGTCGCTGCTGCAGCCTGCGGTTGCTGCGACAAAGCCAAGGAAGCCGATGGTTCTGATCCGCATAGCGTCAACCATTCCGAGGAAAGCTCCCACGACCGCCTCGCCGGAGGAACTACGCACGCCTTAACTGCGTGAAATATGCCCGAGTGTCGCGTTTCTAGCCAGTCTGCTGTTATTGTGCAGCGCCGCGGCCGCTGGTTCCGGCTCAGCGGCCAAATTGCGACTTAGTGGCCGAAGTTTACCGGTTTCTGGGATCTTCGCGCTGACGGTTCGCCTGGAGCCAGGGGGCCACCGAAAGCGCGAACGTCACTCCGTGCCCTCCCGCAGGACTGCGCACCAAGGGAAGCAGCGCATCCAGCCTCAACGCACCGGAGCCTTGCGATCCCGGGATCAGCCGTAGTCCTGCGCCAATCGCGAGCACCCCGTAGTGGTCACGCTGAGACAGTGCAGATGCAGTCCTGTAAGAGCCCGCGGTGAACAGTGCCGCATCGATGTTGAACGCATGGATTGGCGAGCGAACGTGTGTCGCGCGCTCGAATTCCGCGGCAGCTGCGTTTTCGCTCAGTCGGTAGACAGTGGGAACCAGTGTGCGCGTCGGGTCAAACGTAGCCAGCGCGCGAACGTCGGGATCCGGGTTGACGAGCTTTTCGCCGGAGACGTGGAGCGTGTACAGCGCGCTCCCGTGGCGCGCGTAGTACGAGAACAGCGCCCGGGTACTGGCGGCGTCGAAATTGTTCCGATTCCCGATGCGGTATCCCGAAGTCCAGAAATCCAGTGAGCCGAGCCGCTCGGATCCCGTGACCCACATGCGGCCGATCCACAGACTGCCGAAGGCGGCAGCGTGCCGAGTTACATCCTCGCGCCCCAGGCTCAGCAGTCCTTCGGTCTCGAGTCCATGTGGAACATCGATAATGATACGGCGTTCCGACAGCCAGCTGACCGTGTCGTACTCCGCGGCACGACGCGCGAGTCCAACAGTTGGTCCGTGATATCGGCGCTCGACGAGCTTTGGGCCGATTGTCGGTGAGTTGTCCGGTGCGTTCAGAAACGCGCGCTCGAAGTCAAAACCGAATAGGATGGAGTTGGCGTGATCGCTCACATCACCGATCCGGCGACCGACCAGCAAGAACGCTCCTTCCCGGTGAAATGCCTGCGAGATGACAACGGTGCTACCGCCAAACGCTTCGTCCTTGTTCGTGTCGCGTCGGTATCGCGAGACCGCGACCGAGTAGCGCCACAGGTCGTTGACGCTCTGCTCCGAATTTCGCAGCCGCGCACGTACTTCGTCGCCGTCTCCATACTCGGCGATGCGGAGCCGGAGGTTCATCGGAAAGTTGAGCAGGAACGGATCTGCGTAACCCAGCGCGCCACCAAGCCGCCCATCTCGGGTTGCGAGCGACAGGTTGCCCGCGCGGCCCGTGCCGAACAGGTTCCGCTCTTCGACTCCGCCGTAGGAAGAGTTTGACTGCGCGGAGAAGCTTGGGTTGAGGCTCCACTTGTCGACGGTCGTGAGTGTCAGTGCGACCTCTCTGCGACCGCCGCAACGGACCGCGGTGAGCGCCGGTGCCCCCAGATACGCGCGCTGTCGCAGCCTGCGCATTGCCTCGCCGATCACTAGCGTGTCCACGGTGTCGCCGGCGGTTACTGAAAAGTCTCGGAGGAGTGTCGCGACGCGTGTGGTTCTGTGCAGGTGGGAGACCAGTCTGCCAGCGCGGCCTGGCAGCGGTGCGGGGGGCAGCGGATTCGCGGTGACCGAGAGCACCCGCATGCCCGACAGCTGGCCCGCCGCCGCGCGCGACACAATCGTATCGCAAGCGGCTGGCGATATCGCGGGAGCGCTCGACTGAGCCCCGATGCGCGACGCGGCCATGCATACACCGACCAGCCCGATCGTAAGCCGAGGCGCCACCTTTTGCCCCATCATGAGCAGTGAAACCTCGGCCATTGTACCGGTCCGCGCCAGAGTCGATTCTTTTCTGATCGCTCGCACGGCTTGCACTGCATGCTGGCACCGCATCCGCCAGACGTACGCGCGGCGGTTCGCGCGGCAACGTGCTAGTGCTGCATTCTCCTGGCGCGGCGCGCGGAATCGCGCTTTCTCATCTCCGCGCGTAGTGCGTCCAGTTTGAGCTGCTGGTCTGGCGTGAGGACGAGCCGAAGCTGATTCTGCGTACTGTCGCTGATCTGCCGCGCGATCGCATCGATCGAGTCCATCCTCGGTCGTAGCGGCAGGTACAGTGCCGTCATCTTCGTGTGTTGAGCGTCCATGAGCGAATCGACCACCTTGCGCTGCGCCGGTGTGAGGCCCCAGTCGGCTGCGGTGCGATCCCAGAAAGTGCGCGAATCCACCGGCCCGCCCGATCGCGCGCCCGGCCGCAGCGCACGATCACCGGCAACTCCTATCGCCGCGCCGGCGACGAACGCGCCCATCACCACAAGTGCCGCGACCAGCTTGGTCTGTTGCATCGATGTCGCTAGTGCGAGATGACGTCGCGAAAGGTGGCACCACGCGTATCGGGCCCGTCCCGCTCGCTCAGCGCTCCGGCCGGCACACTTATCTGCTCGGAGATCGTAGGCTGGGTGGCCGCGTCGTAGGCGGTGCGGGTTTCCTGCGTCCGCGCCTGAAGAAGAAGCGCGCCGACTACGGTTGCGACTATGATCGCGGCGGCAGCCACCAGGCCGCTTCGCGCCCAGCCGCCGACTACCATCCACCACCGGCCGCCAGCCGCCTCGGCGATTCGCGCCATGATGCGCGATTCGAGCGCGCTCCAGTATGCATCGCCGCCGGGCGCCGCGTACAGTGCTCGCGCGGTGCTGATCACTGCATCGGGCAGAGGCTCGTCGAGCCGAATCTGGTTGTCGCTCATCAGTCGTTCCTCAAGTCTCGCAGCAGTCCCCGCAAACGCTGACGTGCGTGGTGCAGGTCAGATCGCGCCGTCCCTTCCGGTATTCCAAGCGTCACGCCGATTTCGGAATGCGCGAAGCCTTCTATGTCGTGCAGCACAAGCACCGACCTCATCCGCTCCGGCAGCTGGGCCATCGCCTCTCCCAACCGTCGTCGCAACTCGTCAGCCTCGGCAGGATCCCGAAAGCTCCCGGCGAGCGACTCGTGCAGTTCATCAGTCGTGCGTACCTTTCTGCGCCGCGCGAGGTCCAGCGCCGCGTTCGCGACGATCCGGTTCAGCCACGGTCCGAAAGCCTGCTCAAGGTTGAAGCGATCGAGAGCCTGATATGCCCTCACGAACGCCTCCTGTACTGCGTCCTCAGCGTCTTCATGCACAGTGACGATTGCCCGCGCCACAGCGTAAGCACGCTTGGAATGCAGCCGGACGAGCACGCCAAACGCTGCCTGGTCGCCCCGCTGGGCGGCGCTGGTAAGGGCTCGCTCGTCAGGAGCATTACGCGACGCATCGGTCACGCGTTGAATTGAAGGCACGGGGGCTTGTGGCACCGCCGAGAAATCTACACGCGGATGTCTGCGCGAACGTCCGCGCTCAGGCGCGTCGGCGCCCGCTATCGCCGCCCCATCAGCTACCTGGTGGACACGTGAACGTTGACCGACAGTCCCGGCCGCAATGGGTGACTCGGGCAGCCCCTCGTGACTGCAATACGAATCGGAACTCGTTGCACGACCTTTGTGAAGTTCCCGGTTGCATTGTCCGGCGGGAGCAGCGCGAACTTGGCGCCTGTTGCGCCACTGAGGCTCTCCACCTTGCCCTCGGCGGTGCACTTGCCATACGCATCCACGTCGAACTCTACCGGCTGCCCGACCTTGATGTCGTTGAGCTGCGTTTCCTTGAAGTTCGCGGTAACCCAGACTCCGGTGTCCGCAACGACGCTCATCACCGGCTGGCCCGCAGTAACGAGCTGCCCAACCTCCACCTGCTTGCGTGCTATCAGGCCGCTCGCCGGCGCAGTTATCCTGGTGTAGCTCAGCTGCAGTTTGGAATTATCCAGTGCTGCCTGCGCCGCACCTGTGCGCGCTTCGGCGATCCGGACACCTGCCTGCGCGGTCGATATCTGCGCACCGGCGGTTGTGACCTGGCGCTGCGCGGCCAGTACCTGTGCCTGTGCCGCCGTTGCGGCAGCCTGCGCAGCGTCCAGTTGCTGCCGCGAGACAATCTGTTTCGCCGCGAGATCCCTCATTCGTGCCAGATTCGCCTGTGCGTTCGTGTTCGCAGCCTGCGCGGCAAGCACCTGCGCGTCGAGCTGAGAGCGTTGGCCGGCCGCGGTTGCAACCTGAGCTTCGGCCTGGCCGGGAGTGGATTTCGTCCCTCCGATTCCCTGCGCTGCGGCGAGATCCGCCTGGGCTGACTGAACCCTGACGCGGTACTCCGCGTCGTCGAGCGTTACGAGAATCTGGTTTTCCGTTACGTGCTGATTCTCATCCGCGGCGACACTGGTGACGTAGCCACCAACCTTCGCCAGAACGGGAACGATGTGCCCGTCCACCTGCGCATCGTCGGTGCTCTCGTGATCGCGCGAATAGCTCCAGGTCTTGAAACCCCAGACTGCGGCGATCACCGCGACGACGATCACGATCGGAATTATGATCCTGCGTTTACCGCTTTTTTCGGTTGCCATTGTTTGCGAGAGGAAGAGTGCTCAGGGAAGTGTTGTGATCAGACCCTGGGCACGCGCGAGCGCCACCCGGGCCGTTTGAAAATTCGTCTGCGCGTCTATGACCGCCGTTCGCGCCGTAGTCAACTGCAATAGCGCGGTTATTACATCCGCGTTGCCGGCAACTCCGGCGCGAAAGCGCTCGCGTGCCTGCGACACTTCCTGGTCGGAAAACCGAAGCTGCTCGCGCGTCGCTTGCACCTGCTGTTGAGCGGCGCGCAGATCGAGAATCGCCGAACTGACATCGGCGTCGGCCTGCTGCTCGAGGTCGCGCTGCTGAATCTCTGCCTCTCGCGCAACACCCTGCTGCTCCTGCACTCGCCCGGAACGGCGGAAGCCGTCCAGGATAGGCACGGAGACGGAGACGCCGTACTCGTAAGTGTTGAGCAGGTGGTGAACCGACAACCCGTTCGCGCCGTCGTCACCAACGAGCGAGATACTCGGTAACCACTCTGCGCGGATCGCGCTTACCCCCTGGCGAGCTGCCGCGGCACGGGCCTGTGCGGCGCGGATGTCCGGACGGTGTTGAAGGGCGGTCTGAACGGCCGCCGTCTCGTCCGTCGTCACCGATGTCGTATCCATCCCGCTCAGTGAATCGGAAAGCACGATCGGGGTGCGCACGGGTACGTTGATCGCGCGCGCGAAAGCGATGCGCGCGCGGTCGCGTGCGGCCCGCGAGCTGATAAGGCTCGCGCGCGTTTGCGCGAGTTGCGCCTGCGCACGTGTCACATCCAGCGCCACCCCGGTGCCAGCCTGCAGTTGTGCCTGTGCCACGCCGACCAGGTCCGCCGCCAGCACGCTGTCCTCGCTGCGCGCCCGCAGGTCGTCCTCGCTGCGAAGCGCCTGTACGTACGCGAGCGCCGCCTGCGCAGCGGCCTGCTCGGACGCCACCGTCGCTTCTGCCGTACTCGCGGTCACGGCTGCGCCGGCCGCGCGAACGCGAGCGAATGCGCCGAGGTTGAGCAGCGGAGCAACCGCACTCCCGCGAAGGTCGAGATTGTGAAACGGCCCGATGATCTGTCCGTTAGGGTTGAGTCCCGGCAGAGAGAAGCCAAACGAGGCCGTGTTGATGGTACGCGCAAACTGCGAAGCGGAGCCGTTCAGTGACGGAAGAAGATCGGCCCGGCTCTCCTGGACGCGCGCTCTCGCTTCGGCAACGCGCACCAGCGCACCCTGGGGGGAAGCGTTGTTTCGCGCTGCAAGCCGCGCAGCGTCACCAATGGTGAGCTGCGTCGGACCGCGCGCGACGCTGGAGTCCTGCGCGATGAGTGGAACGCATGCTGCCGGGAGTGCCGCGGCCGCGATCATTACCGCAACCAGTCGCGCGATGGAATTGCATTTCATTTTTTATCGAATTATCGATGTCACACGCGGAGCGCGGCGAGGTAGAAGTCAACGATTTCGGAGTAAATCTGTTCATCCGTACGGTCGCGCAGATGTGGAAAGAACTTTCTCTTGCAGCACCACATCGCGCTCGTGCTGAATAGCGAGATGAGCATGCGGCCGGCGACCGTAGGGTCGATCGGTCTGAACTCGCCCGTGAAAATGCCTCGAGACAGAATCCCGGCGATGAGCTTCTGCGCCCGCACAATCACTTCGGCGCTGTAGAACTCCACGAGGTCAGGGAAGTGGTGCAGCTCGCTCACGACTACGCGGTAGATGACTGTGAACGCCGGCGTCCGGACGAACTCCCAGTACTGCTCCATGAACGTGAGAAGTTGCTCGCGGGCCGATCCGTCGCTGGAAATTCCCTCGCCAGCGACGATCGCTTCGACCACGGTAGAACGTACCATCTCGCGGAATAGCGCTTCCTTATTGGGGAAGTACAGGTAGATCGTCCCCTTGGAGACGCCCGCCCGGCGCGCGATGTCCTCCAGGCGCGCCCCCGCAAGGCCGTGCTCACCGAACACTTCCAACGCTGCTCGCAAAATTTGTTGTGGCCTTTCTTCCGGGAGCCGCCGCCACCGGGGCTGGGCCTCCGCTAATTCGGTTGTCATGGATATTTGCCGGTATATAACTGACTGGTCAGTAACATACCGAACCCGCGTCACCGAGTCAACGCGTGCGCCCCCGACGCTGCGTCGATACGCCGCCAAGCGCGAGGATGGACTTCCATTCGGACAATCTGACCGGCTGAACCGACAGCCGGCTCCCCTTCCTGAGCAACTCCATCTTCTCGAGGGCCCGAATGTGGCGGAGGCCGGGCAGGTCGAGGTACTGGCCGAACCGGGCGACCGCGCGTACGTCCACCATGTACCAGATCGGGTTGGATTCGCTGCTCTTTGGATCATAGTGCTCGTTTGCCGGGTCCCAGGCCGTGAAATCGGCATAGCCGTCACGCACAATCTCGGCCGCACCGACTACCCCGGGTAGGGCGCCCGAATGGTAGAAGAGGACGCCGTCACCCCGCCGCATATCGTCGCGAATGAAGTTGCGCGCCTGGTAGTTGCGCACGCCGCTCCATGCTGTGGTCTTGTTGGGCGACGCGAGCAGGTCGTCGTAGGAAAAGCAGCCGGGCTCGGATTTCAGGAGCCAGTATCGGCGGTCGGCCGTATCACTCATGTTGGAAGCACCGGAACCTTGGATGATGACGCAACTGCGCGTCGCCGGCGGAATCTAGACAACTCGGGCAGGACAGATCCGGCCCAGCGGGTGTATGAAGGGGGTTCCTCGGCTGGCAGCGCACGTCGGCCGGGCGGTATTCCGTAACCGCTTACCGTAGATTCAGGCCCAACCCATTCGACGCATGCATTCACACATCCGCTGGCTCGCGTTCGTTTCACTCAGTGGCGCTGCAACCGCGGTCTCCA
>JALYTX010000030.1 GCA_030854055.1 Gemmatimonadota bacterium
GCGCGGGGGCACCGCCGCCTGGGAGACCGCCGCCTCCGCCGCCAGCAGGGCCCGCGCCGCCGCCGCCGTCACGATGTCCGTAGTCGATGCCGGAATCGAGCGCGGGGCGCAGCAGCAGTAGCAGCAATAGCAAATGCGCCAGCAGGGATAACGTCCACCCTTGCCAGCGCGTTTGCTTCCGCCGCGGTATCCCGACGGGCGGACGGTACATCAGAAGCCGGTTACTGTACGGCCTTCGGGGTGATACCGATGACCATGACTCCCGCGCCCCGCGCCACATCCATCGCCTGGATCACGTTCTGGTACTTCGCGGCAGGATCGCCCTTCACGAACATGATCTTTTCTGGCCGCTTGTCGAAAGTCTGATGCAGCATCTGATTCAACCCGGCAGGACCAGGCGGCACAGGCTGCTTGTTAATGAGGTAACTCCCGTCCTTCTGCACCTCGAGTACGATCTGATCCGTCGGTACGCTCGACGCCGGCGCCGGCGTGGGATCCGGAAGCTGGACATCGATCGCCTTCCGCGCCGTCGGCACGATGACCATGAAGATGATGAGCAGCACCAGCAACACGTCGATCATTGGCGTGAGATTCGGCTCAGACGTGAAGGAACCGCGACCTCCTGATGACATCGCCATTAGTGCGGCCCTCCGGCATCACTGCTCTTGCCCGCGCTCGTCGCCTCGATGCGGTCGCTTGCAATCGACGACTGCGTGCCCGGCGTCTGATCGGTCACCATGGCGGTCATGCGAACACCGCCCTTCGCCGCAACATCCAGCGCGTCGAGAATCTTGCCGTAGTCCAGATTCTTGTCGGCCTTGATGTAAAGAATCTTGTCCTCGGTCCGCTTACTGTAGATGTTCGTGAGCTCCGTCTGCAAGGACGCATTCGGAATCGCTGTGCGATTGAGGAAGTACTGCCCCTGGTTGTCGATACCGAGCAGCTGATCCTGATCCTGCTGCGGATGCGGCTTGAGGTTCTGCCCTGCCGGCGGCTGCGCGTTTACGCCCGACACCAACGTCGGGATGATCACCATGAAGATGATCAGCAGAACGAGCATGACGTCGATCATCGGGGTCACGTTCGGCTCCGCGCGAACACCGCCGCCCCCTGTTGACATTGCCATAGATCAATCCTCCTGAAGTTTGGAACCCTATCCTTTTGAGTCATGGCCGGACAGGGTCCCGGCCCCACCTGATTCGATACCGTGCTGCGGGCCGGATGTGCGCGCCCGCAGTACGTCATTCGTTACGAAGTTCCTTACTTGGAGATCGGTGCGTTGCCCGCGGTCGCCGTGGTGTTGAACTCACGCGTGAAACGGCTGCGACCGAATTCGCCAGAGACGTTCTTGATGAGATAGTCGATCATTTCCTTGGACGTGTAGGTCATCTCGGCCGTGAGGTTGTCGACCTTCGTCTGGAAGTAGTTGTAGAGCCACACTGCCGGAATGGCGACCAGCAGACCGAGCGCCGTCGTGATGAGAGCCTCGGAAATACCACCCGAGATCGCAGACAGGCCGCCCGAGCCGGACACTGCCATTCCTGTGAACGCGTTGATGATTCCCATCGTTGTCCCGAGCAGACCGACGAATGGCGCCGTTGCGCCGCTCGTTGCGAGAACGCCGAGCCCCCGCTTGAGATCGGTAATGGTCATGAGCATTTCGCGCTCGATCGCGCGCTCTGCCGAATTGATGTCGGCGATCGTCACCGAACCGTCCTGAACGAGGGCGCGCGTCTCCTGGAGTGCGCCGGCAAGCACGCGTGCGACATGTGACTTCTTGTAACGCTCGGATAGATTCGCGGCTTCGACGAGGTTGTCCTCTTCCAGGAACTGGGAGAACTCCGGCGCGAACTTGCGCGTCTCGTTCTGGGCCTGCTTCAGCTCCCACCACTTCTTGATCGAGATTGACAGCGTCCAGATCGACATGATGGCAAGCGTGTACACGATGCCACGCGCGAAGCCGGCCATCTGGCCCCAGAGGTCAATGAGCGAGAGATGCATTGTTTGTTACTCCGTTGGTGTGGTGGGGGGAGGGGCGGTTAATGCGAGATCGTGAAATTGAACGGCTGCACTACGAGCTGCTTCACCTTCTTTCCGCCGATCTCCGCCGGCGAGAACCGCATGCGCGGGAAGGCGGTCTTCACTGCGGCGGCGAACAGCTCGTTGCTCGACTTGAGGATCTGGAGATCCGTGCCGCGACCACTCGTGTCGACCACGAACTGCGCTTCCACCTCACCGTCGATCGCCGCACTCCTCAACGCTTCCGGGTAGCTCGGCGAGGGCGATGACGAGAGCGCCGCGGCGGGCCGCTCGACCTGGTACGAGAAGTACGTCTGGTTGTCGGATACGGGTCCCGTTCCGCCGACCACGCCCTTCGAAGTACCACCGGCGACACCCTTTCCGCTGAAATCAGCTTCATTGGTCACCTTCTTGGAAAGGTCGATGTCAGGGATCTTAACCGGTACGATGGGCGGCGCCTGGAGCACCTGGAAGCCCTTCGGCGGTGGCGGAGCCACAGTCACATCTTTCGGCGGAGGCGGAATGTCCTTCTTCGGTGGAGGCGGCTCGTCCTTCTTGACCTGGACGAACTCGATCTTCTCCGATTTCGGCTTCTCGTTCCGGATGGCGGCGTTGGCCGTTGCCCATGCCGCAAGCCCGATCAACGTTGCGTGAAGCCCTACGCTGAACGCTGTGGTTCCAGGGCTGCGCTTCTTGGTACGCTTGGACTCGATTAGCTGGTTGAACATTGCGGCAGCAAGCTCCTCAGAATGACCTGACAGAAGAATACCTGCGCACAATTAAGCCGGAATGGTCGAAAGATTAAGCTTCAGTTAAATCGCCCGTTCCGCCAATGCAGCCCGACGCTCGAATCACTCCGCAGCCGCGACTGCTCCGTCGGGGATCTCGCGGTCCGCTGCGTCCAGCGGCAGCGTCAGCGTGAACAATGATCCCTTGCCCAGTCTCGACTGCACGGTGAGCGAGCCTCCGTGCGCCTGTGCTATCCACTGGCTGATTGCAAGTCCGAGACCGAAGCCACCTCTCTCCGCCGTGCGGGAGCGCGCACGGTCGGCGCGCCAGAAGCGCTCGAACACGTGCGGCAGATCGGCGGCGGCAATGCCAAGACCGGTATCGCGCACCGCGAACGTCACGTTGTCGGGGTGACGACCCAGGCCGATGTCCACGCGGCCGCCGCGCGGTGTGTACTTGATGGCGTTCGTAACGAGGTTGAGAAAGAGCTGCCGCAGTCTCGTCCTGTCCCCCGCAATCGAAACGTCGGTGGTGAACGGGAGGTTGACCGCCACGCCCGCGCCTTCGCCAAGGATCACTGCTGTCTCGTACACTTCCTGCACGAGCGCGGTGAGATCTACACGCTCGCGATGCAGATCGAAGCGTCCTTCATCTGCGCGGGCGAGTGTGAGCAGGCTCTCCACGAGATCGGCCATCCGCGTGGTCTCGTGCAACGCTTCCTCGAGCGCGACCAGTTTGTCGTCCCTTCGCGTATTCGTGCTCATGGCCCGCTCCACGTCGGCGCGCAGGACCGCGAGCGGAGTCTTGAGCTCGTGACTGGCGTCCGCCGTGAAGCGACGCAGCGCGACGAACGACGTCTCCAGTCGCGCTATCATCGCGTTCAGCGTATTGATCAGCGCGGCGATCTCCGGACTTGCTTCGTCGTCCGAGAGGCGCCGATGGAGACTGCGACCATCCGTTATGTCGGCCACGCCGCGCCGCACGAGTTCGATTCGTCTGAACGTTCCGCCCAGCGCAAGCCACATCCCCCATGATGCCAGCGCGATCAGCAACGGGACCACGGCGAAAAGCGTCGTCTTGAGCTCCGACGGGAGACTCTGCGCGCCGCGAACACGGACGCCAGCTACCACGCGCGAAAGGTGCGCCGCCGTATCGGTCATCGCATGCGCGACGAACAGTATCCGGTCGCTGCCAACACTGATCACGCCCGCGGGTCCATCGTTCGGGAGGTCCGCTATTCCGTGCTGCAGCATCGCCCAGTCGTCGTCCGAGAGATCCCGTGCGTCCGCGGACGAGTACACGACGTTGGCCTTGCGTCCGACGATCACCAGGTATCCTGGAATCACATCCAGGCGCTCCGCGAGCTTTCGCGCGACGCCGTCGCCGCTGGCAGAATCGTGCACGAGAACTGGTTCACGCGCCAGCGCCGCCTGGTCGATCACGCGGAGAGCCAGATCGGCATCTGCCAACGCTTCGCGGCCAATGGCGCTGTACGCACCGGCCGTCCGCGATGCGGACACTGCGAATCCCAGCACTGCGCCGGCCACGACCATTCCACCAGCGAACACCAACGTCAGCTTCAGCCGCGCCGACATCATCCTCGCACAACGTATCCGACGCCGCGCACGGTCGAGATCAGCTTACGCCCATGCTCGGCGTCGATCTTCTTGCGCAGGTGGTTGATGACGACGTCGACGATGTTCGTCCCGGGATCGAAGTGATATCCCCACGCGTATTCAGTGATGAGCGTCCGACTCATCACGCGCCCCTGATGCCGCATCAGGTATTCGAGGACCGTGTATTCCTTGGGCGTGAGCTCGATGAGCTTGCCGTCGCGTTTCACCTCGCGAGTGTCGACATCGAGCGACAGGTCTGCAACCTTGATTACCGGAGACGCCATCGCGCGTGGGCGCCGCGCGAGCGCCTCGACGCGCGCAAGAACCTCCTCGAACGCGAACGGCTTGGTGACGTAGTCGTCCGCACCGGCACGCAGCGTCTGCACCTTTGCGTCGACCGCATCCTGCGCGGTGAGAACGAGCACCGGACGCTCGAAACTGCGAGCTCGCAGGTCGTGCAACACTTGCATTCCGGACTTGCCCGGAAGTCGCATGTCCAGGATGACGAGATCGTAATCGCCCGTGAGCGCCAGCCTCTCGCCATCGGTCCCGTTGTCGGCAAGGTCAACGCTCCACCGCTGTTCCTCCAGTCCGCGCTTGACGAACTGCCCGACGGTGGGGTCGTCCTCGATGACGAGGATCCTCATCCCTCCGGCCGTACGCGTGCGAGCTTGCGCTTGCGCGGGCGCCTGAACCCGAACTCGCGCATCTTCCGGTACAACGTCTTCGTCGAAATGCCGAGTGCCTCGGCCGCGCGGCCCTGGTGCCAATGGAATCGAACCAACATCGCTTCAATATGCAGCTTTTCAAGATCCGCGAGCGGCGCGCCGCGGCCCTCCACTCCCACGGCACCCGTGGCAAGCAGCAACCGCAGGTCGCCAGCTGAAATGTTCTCGCGCGACGCGAGCAGCGCGCAGCGAGTCAGTACCACTCCCAACTCCCGCACGTTTCCCGGCCATGTGTAAGCCGCCAATACCGCCACGGCCTCCGCGGCGATGGTGTGCGGCGGACCAACCTGCTCGGCTAGCAGCTCGGCGGCAAGAGTTGCAAGATCCTCCGTGCGCGATCGCAGCGGCGGGATCGTGATCCGCTCCAGATCCGCCAGGTCTGCAAACCTCCCGGCGTCGCGCGCGTCTTCGACGCACACTACGAGTCTGCTGGTTATTGGAATTATTGTCGAGCCGCCGATCCTGCGGAACGAACGATCGCGAAGCAATTCATGTAGTACCGCACGAGCGCCCTCATCCAGTGCGCTTGCGTCGACGACGACGGTGCCGCGGTCAGCGGCGAGCAGCGCTCCGGTTGGCACCCCCGCGCCAGACGGCACGCCCTGGCGCCCGAGTATCGCCGGGCCACCAACAAGCATTCCGCCCTCCTGCTGGACTTCGATAAGCGAGTCCGACCCGAGGCCCGACAGGTGGTGGATGTACCGCGCGACGTGACTCTTTCCGGTTCCGCGCTCGCCCTGGATCATCACCGGAGTGTCCAACCGCGCAATATCCGGAAGCCGCTCCAGGACGGTGCGCATTACGGGATTTCTGGTCGCGACGAGCCTCGGAAGCGGCCGCGTCCGTGAGCGCAGCATCAAGTTGGCCTTGCCGAGCTCGCGCTTCTCCCATGCTCGACGCACCATCACGTCGATCTCCGCCATACGGTATGGCTTGGAGATGTAGTCGTACGCTCCGAGCTTGATCGCGGTGATCGCGGTGTCTATGGTGCCGTTGCCGGTGATGATGATGACTTCCGGCGGCGCCGGTTCGTTCTGAAGATGGCGCAGCACTTCGAGCCCGTCCATCTGAGGCATCACTATGTCGATCAGCGCCACGTCGTACGGAACGGCGTGAAGCTCCGTGAGCGCGGCGCGGCCGTCGCGGCACATCTTCACAGTGTAGCCGCGCCCGCGCAGGAAGTGCTCGAGGATCGCGCCAAGGTGCTCCTCGTCCTCCGCTATGAGAACGCGAATTGGAGAGACGTGATCTGCGCTCATAACTCCTCCACCGGCAGCAGGATCGTGAACCGCGTGCCGGCGCCAGGCTCGCTGGAAACTTCTATCCGTCCGCCATGATCGGCGACGATGCCGTGACAGATCGCGAGGCCGAGCCCCGTGCCGCGACCGGGCTCCTTTGTGGTGTAGAACGGTTCGAAGATTCGCGCCATCTCGTTTCGTGTCATCCCCGATCCCTCATCCTGGACTTCAATGACGACGCTGCCTGCGCCGAGCGGCGCGGCCCGCGTTCGGACAAGCACGCGCCCGTACTGCGGCATAGCGTCCGCCGCGTTCATCAGCAATGCGATCAGGACCTGTATCAACTGCTCGGCGCTCGCGTGAACGTTGCTCAAATTCGCGCCGAGCTCCGCCCGTACTGTAAGCTGCTTGAAACGCGCATGATGCTTGAGGAGAAACAGCGCACGCTCGACTACCGTGTTGACCTGCAGCGAGGTGCGCTCCTGCGCGCGCGGCCGGCTGAAGTCGAGCAGCCCATCGATTATTCGCTTGCACCGCTGAACTTCGCTCCCAATAATCTTGAGATATTCCGGCTCTCCCTCAACCGAGGTCGTTTCCAACGCCATCGTCTCAGCGCAGGCGGAGATTGTCGCGAGCGGGTTGTTGATCTCATGCATGATTCCCGCCGCGAGACGCCCGATCGCTGCCAGTTTCTCGTTCTGCGCGACCGCTTCGCGTGCCTCCACCCAATCGGTGATGTCCTCGCCGATCGTGATGATGTGAGTCACGGTGCCCCGGTCATCGCGAATGGGAATCTTCGAGAGCCGATAGGTTCGCAACACCCCGCTGGTGGAAGACTCCGTCTGAAACTGTTGCGTCTTTCCGGTGCGAAACACTTCGTCGAACTCCGGACGCACGATGTGCTCCGGCTGCCGATGAAGAATTTCGAACAGTGTACGGCCTATCGCCTCTTCGCGGGATACGCCCTGCATGCCGGTCTCCCGCTTGCGATTCCAGACCGTGATCCTGTAGTCCCGGTCGATTACGTAAAGCCCCAATGGGAGCAGGTCGAGCACGGTCTCGGTGAAGCGCTTCTGCTCTTCCACTTCGCGCATGCGTATCTGAATGTCGCTCTCCAGACGCCTTGACCGTTCCGAGTTGGCGACGAACGCGGCCATGAGTGCGGCAATCGCCTCGACGAACCGTTCCACCGGCTCGCTGCTCTCATTCTCCAACCGGACAAGGACAACACCAACCCGCCGCGGACCGAAGGACATGTCACGGACGATGACGCCGCCCCCGCCCTGGCGTGCGCCCGGAATCTCTTCCACCGTTGTCTCGTCGCTGCCCGCCGCCCACGTGCGCGCGAGCTTACCGTCGGAAGAAAGCCAGATTGCGAGCTCCGTTCCGCCTACGGCGAGATGTGCACGCTCCACGACATCCTGCGCAACGAGCTCTGTGGGACGTGCGTCCGTCAGACGAACCGCGATCTCGGCCAGAGCGCCGATGAGGGTGGTCGGGTCGGTCTCCACGGAGACCAACCCGGTGCTTGCGGGCGGACATGCTTTCATTGGCAAAGTCGGTTTCTGGCAGGCAGAGGATGCAACACTCAACCTAGGACAGGATGACCGATCGATTGGTAACGCCTCACGACGTCCCGCGTTGGCGCACTGGGGTGTGCCGATTTGACCGGTTAGGGTCGCCGGGTTTGGCAAAATGGCTGGGTTCGGACGGCACAGGCGTCGCCTCGTCCGCGCGCCCCGCTACGACTCGTTCACGCGACTCACTGCGCGGCGAACACCGCCTGAAGCTGCTCGACAGCCCACGCCAGATCCTCGCGCGACGTCACCAAAGGCGGCGACAGTCTGATAACGTGATCGTGCGTCTCCTTGCACAACATGCCACGTTCCATCAGCGCCTCGCAGTACCCTCGAGCAGGAACGAGGAGCTCGATCCCGATCATTAGCCCGCGGCCGCGGACCTCCTTGATGTCCGGATGACGAATCGCCGACACTTGCTGCATGAACCATTCGCCAAGCTCGGCAGACCGCTCCACGAGGCGCTCCTCCTGAAGGACCCTGACCGCAGTGCGAGCCACCGCACATCCGAGCGGATTCCCGCCAAAGGTGCTTCCATGTGTTCCTGCACGCAGCACGTCGATCACTTCGCGACTCGATACAACAGCTGACACGGGGTAGAAGCCGCCGGCCAGCGCCTTCCCGAGTATGTACACGTCGGGGCGCACGTCTTCGTGATCGCACGCAAACATCCGCCCGGTGCGACCGAGCCCTGTCTGGATCTCATCGGCCATGAACAGCACGTTCTCGCTGCTGCAGAGCTCCGACACAGCGCGCAGGAACCCGGCCGGCGGAATCAGAATCCCCGCTTCGCACTGGATTGGTTCCATCAGCACGGCACACGTGTTCGGCGTAATCGCATCGCGCAGTGCGTCGATATCACCGAATGGTATAATTCGGAATCCCGGCGCGAACGGACCAAACCCCGAACGGTATGACGGCTCCGAAGAAAATCCGACGATCGTCGTCGTGCGCCCGTGAAAATTATTCTCGAATACAACGATTTCGGCGCGTCCGTCCGCAATGCCCTTTCTCTCATAGCCCCAGCGACGCGCCGCCTTGATCGCCGTCTCGACCGCTTCTGCGCCGGTGTTCATCGGAAGAACGGATTCCATTCCGCACAGTTGCGCCACTTCTTCACAAAAGAGCGGAAGTTGCTCGTTCCGAAACGCACGCGACGTCAACGTCACGCGGTGTGATTGCTCCACCAGCGTAGCCAGTATCCGTGGATGGCAGTGGCCCTGATTTACGGCGGAGTACGCGCTGAGGCAGTCCAGATACCGCTTACCGTCCACGTCGTACACCCACGAACCATCAGCTCGCTCAATCACGATGTCGAGCGGATGATAGTTGTGCGCGCCCCATTCGTCCTCTAGCGCAATGAATTCGGCTGCGGTTGCGGGCTTCGCGTCGGGGTGGTTGGCTACGGCTGTCATCGGTGAGCGGCTGGGGTGAGAGACTCTTTCCAAATCTCGCACAGCGCTACCAGATAGTTAACCCCGCGAAGCCGCGTGGGATTGCATGCGCAACGCACGCATAACTATTCAGCGTCGTGACGGGGCCGATTACGGACGCGATGGTAACCAGTGCTACAGTTTCGCGATCTCGGCAAGAATCTCAGCGTTGGTCCGCTTGCCGCTTGGCGTTTCTTCCACATGCGCCCAACGAACGATGCCGGTCGAGTCAACCAGAAAGTAGGCACGGTTTGTAAAGAAGGCATCCTGCCACATCACACCGTACGCTGGCCCGGCCTCGCGCTTGAAATCCGAGAGGAGCTCTGTCTTCATCCCGTGCTTCGCTTTGAATTCCTTGAGCGTCGGTACCGAGTCGACAGAAATCGGAAGAACAGTCACCTGCGCGTCACTGAATGCGCTGTAATCGTCCGATAAATCACACAGCTCTTGAGTGCAGGTGCTGGTAAACGCGAGCGGGAAAAACGCTATGAGCGCTGCGCTCTTTCCACGAAAATCCGAAAGCGTTACCTGAGCGCCCGAGGTCGACGCGAGAGTAAAGTCCGGCGCCTCAGCGCCGGGTCCGGGGACCGGCTTGTTTTCGAGAGTCACATTCAGGGGCTGAGAGGTTAGCGGGCTCACCCGCCTGCAGTTCACGCAGGAGCGATGCTGCAATCTAACAGCGACTGCCTCCCGCCCCGATGCGCCGCAAGCGCGGACGCTTCTGCGTGCGCGGAGGCTCCCCATTCCGCATTGGGGATGACCAGCGTTAGCGGCTCGCTGATGGCGCCGCGACGAACATGAGATATCCAAACACCAGGGCGACAATCCAGTACACTGCGGCCAGCACGCCAAGCGCTGGCGAGGCGCCGGAGGCAGCCGCAGGTCGCGTCAGTGCGCACGCGCCAGCGAACGCGTGAGCCAGGTTGCCCAGCACGTAGGATCTGCCAAAAATTCCACCAATTATCGCATCCTTCACCGCCCAGCCGGTCATGGCAAGGCCCAGGAGAGCCGCGGCGTAGAGCTGAAGTGCAAGACCGGGCAGCCGCGGATCGCTCGCCCCAAGCACCGACGCAACCTCGACTGGTGCGAAGAGCAGGACGACAGCGGCGGCGCCCATCAGGCAGGTCGTGGCAAGAATGATGGCGCGGGAGCGCGGATCGGAAGTTCGGCCCGATAGTGGCATGGTGCGAAATAGCGGCTGGACACTCCCGCCGCAACCGCACAACACGAACGAGACATTTCATGACGGCGCCCCCAGTCGCTGCCCATCGAACCGAACCGTGTATCATTCAGCAGAGCCACAACGAATGACGACACGCCTTGACTGGGATGCCGATACCGACAGCGCCCAACGCGCGGCAAGGGTCGTAGCATTGCGCGCTCTGGCGAGAGTTGTGGCCGCGATGGAGCAAGTACGCAAGAAGGACGCGGATTCGATACATGACCTCCGCATTGCCATGCGAAGCTTACGCTCGTGGTTGCACGTTTATCGGCCGGCGCTGAGCGACACCCTGCGCAGGCGCACGCGCCGGCGCCTCAGGCGGATCGCGCGGGCGACCACCGATCTGCGCGATCTCGACGTTCAGATCACGTGGCTGAAGCACGAGCGCGACGCGCTTGGCGACACCCGCCTCGACGCCGCACGGTGGATCGTTCGGAGCCTGGAGAGAGACCGAAGAAAAGCATGGCGTGCGTTTCGCCGAGCCACTGAGCGCGACTTTCTGCGAACCTCGAAGGACCTTGAGGAGCAGCTTACCCACTACACGGCCACAGTTGACGTGAGGCAACCCCTGGAGGCGGTAAGCATGCAGCGGACGACGCGACGCGCGCTGCAGGCACAAGCTGAGTCGCTCAAGGCTGCACTGCGCCGCGTTCGGTCACCGGACGACACGCGGCGTTTGCACCGCGCCCGGATCGTTGCGAAGCGCACCAGATACACATTGAGCGCGCTATCGACGCCCGATCACGGGCTGAGAGCTGCGGTGGATTCGCTGCACCGTTTCCAGGACGCGGTTGGTGAGCTGCGAGACGCGCAGTTGCTCGCGCACCGTGTAACGCGCGAAGTTACCGCTGTCGCGGCCGAACGCGCTGCACTGGTGGCGAGCGAGCTGGTTTATGAGCCCCGCGGACCGATGGACTTCGCACGTGTGGTGGGAGGGTCGCCATTCGACGCGTCGCTGTCGCTGTTGTTCGCGCGGCTCCGCGACAGAATTTCGGCCGGATCTCGCGATGTTGCCGCCGCAATCGCGCCAACCGCGATACGCGAACTGGTAACGCACGTGGAGTCGGCGAGCCGAACGTTCGCGCGCGGAACGCGCGAGGCCCGTCAGGCGAGATAGCGGGGGATACGGACGAACGGCGGGAAATGGAGGCTAAGGGAATCGAACCCTTATTCTCGCCTTGCAAAGGCGATGTCCTACCGTTGAACGAAGCCCCCGGCGCTTTTTACTGGCGATACGACGCAAGGCGGCTTTCGACCGCCTCACGCAACAATTTAACTACTCGTGCGCCGGCAGCGGGTCCATCGTCTTCGGGTTTACAGGCACCTGCACTTCATCGCGGTAAGGCGATGTCTGTAGTACGATGCGCATACGCGGGAAGGCATCCATGAAGGCCAGGTAGCACAATCCCCAGACGCCGAGGAAACCCGCTGTTATCACGACCTCCCACACTCCAAACGGGAGCGCGCCCCTGGGGAGCACTCCGTAAATGGATGGGTATATCTCGTCGTATCTGTGCAGATAAAGCCCCACGACCGAGCAGGCCGCGAATAGCGCCATCGTCGGCAGATAAACCTTGGCCGCACGCGACAGCAATCCAAAGAACGGCATGACGAACATCAACACGACGACGGCCATCGTTACGGTGCTCCAGGGCGCGATGAGCCGTAGCCGCGCCCAGTGCGTCTCTTCGCCGAGGTTCCCGTACCAGATGACGAGATACTGTCCGAACGTCAGGTAGCCCCAGAAGGCAGTGAACGCAAACACCAGCTTTCCAAGATCATGGAAGTGCACATCGGTGATCATGTCACCGCGCGCCAGGTGACGCCGCCACGCCATGGTGATGAGCGTCCACGACGCGATCGCTGCCACCCACCCGCCCATGAAGAACCAGTAGCCGTAAAGCGTGCTCTGAAAATGCGGATCGAGCGACATCGAGAGATCCCACGACATCACGATCCAGAAGAGCGCAAACGCAAGCACGACGAAAACCGCGAGCCTTCCCTGTCGTGAGTGCGTGGAGTGGAGCTCGCGACGCTCGTCGCCGTAGCCGTTGCGCATACGCGCGCGTATTCCCTGCGCCCATGACGCGCCCGCTTCGGGTACGACGCCGACATCGAGACGGACCGACGTGTAGATGTACCAGACACTCAGGATCGTCTGGATCCCGAACAGGACGAGGTCGCGCGTGATGAAAAACGGAATGTTCAGGTACTGGCGCTTCTCCTCGATCATCAGCGGATGTTGCGTCCACGGGAAGATGTGGTCGCGGCCGAAGAACAGGCTGAGGCAGAGGATCACGAACGCCACAGGAAGGAAGGCGACGTAACCTTCGAGAAAGCGGACTACAGGACGCGACCAGCGCGCTGTAGTGATCCGCTGCACAGCGACGATCGCAACGCCCGCCGACGACACCGTGCTGAAGAAGAGCCAGTTGAAGTGCACCGCCTGCCATGCGCGGTCCACGCCCAGGAACGCGCCGACGACGAACGCGACCACACCGACTATCGCGAACAACGCGCACGTCAGCTTCAGCCAGCGGGCGACCGGTGCGCTGATGCCGGCAAGGATCTCCTCGCGCGTAAAGAGATGCGCGTCACCATGCCCGCTCATCGCCTGACCTCCTTCGGGATCCCGGTCTTGTACGCGTTGGAATCGAGCAGCGGCGGTCCGACGCGCGGAGACCTGAGATCAAGCGCAGGCGGTGCTTCACCAGGCCGATACCACGCCTTCGCACTTCCCTGGTAAGGCGGCACGAACGGCGCACCCTTCTGCGGAGCCGATTGCGTGTAACCGGGTACCCAGCGACCCGTTACGCCGGGCAGTGCCAGCGGTCCCGTCGGAACGGATACCGCGAGCTTCCCCTGCAATGCGCGAACGTAATTGACCACGTCCCACCGGTCCATCTCCTCAATGCGATTGTACGGCGGCATTGCTCCGCGCCCGTTGCGGATCATCCCGAATATGTACCCGTCGGTCCGGCTCTTGGTGAGGTCCATGGTGAGATTGATGCCAGGCATTCCGTATTGCGTTGCCGGTCCGTCACCCATGCCCTTCTCGCCGTGGCAGACCTCGCAGTTCACGGCGAAATACTTGTGCCCGTTCGCCAGCGACGCCGCGGTGGCAGGCGTCGGGTTCACGATGTTCGACATGGAGTCGATCGTACCCGGAAGTGGCGCATATGAAGTCTCAAATCCGGCGCGTTGTGTGCCATAGATCGAGACCGAATTTTGCGGATTTCCACGCGATGGAATGGTCTCGTCGCAGACGTCGCGGCGAGCGTCGCAATGGATGGGTTGCCAGGGATGCAAGGATGGTTGCCGCCTGAAGTCACTGAACCATTCGCATGCCGACAGGCTCAGTGTGAGCGGCGCGATGGCCAGCACCGCACGTATCGTCCTTGCGCTCACTCGAAGCGAGACTCTAACGCTCAACGCGCACCTCCACCGCACCCGCGTCGCGCAACAACTTCTCGGCCTCATGAATCCTGTCCGGCGACGGCTCGATCCAGACGCCATAGTCACCGTGACTGAAGCGGGTGTCGTAGCCGACAGTATGCGTGATGCGCGGGAACCGCGCGGTTGCGAACAGCCCCGCGACGGTGGCAAGCGCACCGATGAGCACCATGACCTCGAAGCCGAACACTGTATACGGTATCCACGTCGCAATTGCCTTCCCGCCTACGACGAGTGGCCAGTAGTCCGAGATCCAGATTGCGATCCAGTAACCGAACGTCACGCCGGCGAGTCCGCCGATGAGGGTAAACTTGCGCACCGCGCTCGGGCCCCGATCGATCGCGGCCTCGATCTCATGGCGCGGCGTCGGTGTGTATACGGTGAACTCGCCGAGCTTGCTCTTCTTGAGCATCCCGATCGCGTCGATGGTAGAGTCCAGCTCGCGGAACATGCCAATGACGCCCCGCATTATTCGAACTCCCCTGGTGTGTCCGGCATGTAGGGCAGCGCATGCGCGGTGGTGTCTATGCCAACCGCGTGTCGCTGCCTCAGCCTGGGGCGCACAATTTCCTTGATCTCGGTTATTGCAATCACGGGGAACTGCTTTATGAACAGCAGGAACCACATGGAGAACCACCCGAACGATCCGCAAAGTATGGCGTAATCGACCCACGTAGGCCGGTAACCGGCCCACTGCCACGGCTCGTACTCATGCGACAGCGACGGAACGACGATCACGAATCGCTCGAACCACATGCCGATGTTGATGAAGATCGACAGGATCCAGAGCCACGTTGTGTTCCGCCGACAGTGTTGCGAGAAAAGAGACAAGGGTAACACCATGTTGCACGTGTAGAGCAACGCAGATGCCCACCACCACTGCCCCCACAGTCGGTTCGCGAAGAACTGCTTTTCAGCCGGACTTCCGCTGTACCATGCGACGAACCACTCCATGGCGTATGCCACTCCCACCACGAGCGACGTGAACAGCGCAAGCTTGGCGGCCGCGTCCAGATCGTTGATCGTGACGTAGTGCTTGAGATTGAACCACTTGCGCAGCGGGATGATGATCGTAAAGACCATTCCGATGCCCGAGTAGATCGCACCCGCGACAAAGTACGGAGGGAACACTGTGGTGTGCCACCCTGGTACGTCGGACATGGCGAAGTCGAACGAGACCACCGAGTGCACGGAGAGCACGAGTGGCGTCGAGAACGCCGCCAGAAAGAGATATGCGCGAACGAAGTGGCGCCACTCGCGATCGGTGTTGCGCCATCCGAGCGAGAGCTGAGCAAAGAGCCGTTTGCGGATCGGGTTTGTCTCGCGATCGCGGAGCACGGCGATGTCCGGCACAAGTCCGATGTAGAGGAAGGTCGCCGATACGGTCAGATACGTCAGGATGGCGAAGACGTCCCAGACGAGCGGGCTCTTCATCTGCGGCCAGATGTAGCGCCAGTTGGGGTACGGGATGAGCCAGAAAAATTTCCACGGGCGGCCGAGATGCAGAATTGGAAACAGACCGGCCGTCATGACGGCGAACACGGTCATCGCCTCGGCGCACCGATAAATCGTAGTTCGGAATCCCGCCCGGAACAGATAGAGGATGGCCGAGATGAGCGTTCCCGCGTGTCCGATACCCACCCAGAACACGAAGGTGATGATGTAGACGCCCCACATCACAGGCGGATTGTATCCGGCGACGCCGAGTCCGCTGTAGATCTGGTACATCCATGCGCACGCGCCGATGACGAGGAAGAGTACGGCGACGCCGAGCCCGATGAACCACTGCAGCGTTGGGTGCAGCGTCCCTACGATCTCGTCGTCAACCTGTTCGTAATCCCTGACCGCGGGGAGGCGCACGTCCGCCGTCGGGATGTTCGGCCGCATCAGCAGCTCGACGTCCGACACGTCCGACACGTCCGACTCTCGTTCCGGTCGCGTTATGGTCGCCATGGGCGAACTCCTACGCGCGCGCCGGCGCAGCAGCCGGCGCCGGATGATTGACTTTCTTCAAGTAGACGACCGCTGTGAATGTGTTGAGCTCTTCGAACACGTGATACGCACGCTCGTCCTTGATCAACCGCGTCACAGACCACGACTCATCCGACGCATCGCCGAAAGTTATCGCGCGCGAGGGGCATGCTTCTGCGCACGCAGTTGTAAACTCGTCGGGTCGAACCGGGCGGTTCTCCAGCTTCGCACGATGTTCGGCGCCGCGAATGCGCTGCACGCACATGGAGCACTTCTCCATCACTCCCTTGCCGCGCACGGTAACGTCGGGGTTGAGCTGCCAGTTGAGCGGCTCCGGGAAAGCGTACTGCGGGCGGTGCGGCTCGCCGTAACCGAACCAGTTGAAGTAGCGAACCTTGTAGGGGCAGTTGTTGGAGCAGTAGCGTGTTCCAACGCAACGGTTGTACACCTGTACGTTCAACCCATCCGGCGCATGATACGTTGCGTATACCGGACAGACCGGCTCGCACGGCGCGTTGCCACAGTGCTGGCACATCATGGGGATGAAGCGCGTCTCGAAATCTGCGCTGCCGTCTTCCCCGCCTTCGTAATAGCGCTCGAGCCGGATCCACGCCATCTCGCGACTGCGTGTGATGTTGGCGCCGAAGCCCGTGCGGTCGGGCATGACCTGCCCGATCTGCCACTCGCCACCCACGGTCGGAATGTTGTTCTCGGCGTAGCACGCGGTGACGCATGCGGCGCATCCGGTGCACCTCGCAAGATCCACCGTCATGGCCCAGCGGCGCTTCGCCATGTTGCCCCAGTGATTGGGGTCGTACATGCCTTTATTGTTGGAGCTGGGATCGCCAAACTCACCCTGCGCGTCGTTCGCCACCGGCGATCGCAGTCCCGGAAGGAATTCATGCGACGCGTCACCCGGGAGATGCTCTGCTTCCGGCTCCTTTCGCGTTGCCGCTGGCGCACTGAGCTCTTCAACAGTCATCGCACGGGCGATGTCCCGCAGGTGCTGGCGTGCAGATCCTTCGGTGGTCGCCAGCAGGATGCTGCCACCGGCTTTCGCGACCGAGGCGCGAGTGCTAACGAGTGCAACCGCGCCGGTGCCGCCCGCTGGCAGAAGGTTGTAGGCGTTCTCACCCGATTTTGCGTAACGGCCCGCTTCTATGTGACCGCGGCCAGCCGCCACGGCGACCGTGTCCTGCCGGATACCGAGGTATAGATACACTGGCGCGGTCAGCTTGCCGGCGCTTGTGGTGACAGTGACGAGATCACTGTTGTCGAGCCCCATCCGCGCGGCCGTGAGCGGGTGCATCTCGACGACCGTCTGCCAGGTGATCTTGGTGACGGGGTCAGGAAGCTCCTGCAACCACGGCTTGTTCGCACCGCGGCCGTCGCCGAGAACCGGATGATGATAAACGTGGAGAAAGAGATCGCCAGTAGTCGAAGCGATTGCAGGAGCGGCGGTCGTGACTGCAGCTGGAAGCGCACTGCGTGGCGCAATGGTTCCCGCGACAATTCCCGTGGGGAGCGCCGTTGCAAGTGCGGGCGACCCGCCAGGAAACCTGGAGATGAGCCAGTCGCGATAGTTGGCCTGGGCGTACTTTGCCGCGCTCGCCGGATCCCCCTTTGCCACCGTTATCAGAACGTCTGCAGTCGCGCGCGAGTCGAAGACGGGATCCATCGTCGGCTGCTGCAGCGACAAAGTGCCACGCACCGGCTCCGCATCTCCCCACTGCTCCAGCGAGTGGTGATCGGGGAGGATCAGGTCACACATCTCGCTCGTGTCATTCATGATGCTCGCGAACGAGACTTTGAACGGCACCTTCGCGAATGCCTGGGCGAAGCCGGTGCTGCGCGGCATCGTGTAGACCGGATTCGCGCCGCGCACCATGACGAGCGCAACGGCACCGCTCACCATGCGGTCCGCGAGGGCGCGCAGATCCGCACCTGTTGCTATGCCTTCGTATCCGAGGATCGCCTGGTCGGGACGGATCGTAGCGCCCATTGCGCCGTTTGAACTATTGAGCTTCGCGACGGTCGTGAATAGGTCCGCCGAGTCGGCAACGTGTCCGCCTGCCAACACAAGCGCCGGCTTTGCCGCGCGGTATTCGTCGACGACGCTCTGAAGACGCGTTGCGTCCACCCCGCACGTTTGCGCGGCCTCCGCCACCGGCATGTCACCCGCGAGCGCGTGAGCAATTGCTGCCTCTGTGCCCGGCTTGCAATCGAGCCACGTGTCCGCATTGAGCCCCGTCAACGAGCGACGCGCTCCGACATACACGAGACGTGGCGCTCCGGCGAGCTTCGCCCGCGCGTCCGACCAGTCCAGCTGTTGCGAAACCGACGGACCCCAACCGTCCAGAAAATCCGCGCCGAATGAGACGACAATGGACGCTGCGGTGAAATCGAATCGAGGCCATGCGACGCCGTACGCCGCTACATGCGCGGCGATCGCTGCGGAATCGACTCCCGCGTCGTAGCTGATGTGCGGCGGCATACCGAAATCGGCAAGCCACTGATCGAGGAAAACGGGGAACGAGCCGTCCTCGTGCTGATTGATGAACGCCGCGCCGGACGCGCTCCCACGGGAGCGAACCTCGCCCAGTTTCTGCGCGAGCAGTTGCAATGCCTCGTCCCACTTTGCGGCGACCAGCTTGCCATTCTTGCGAATGAGAGGCTGGCGATAGCGGTCCGGGTTGTAGAGCCCCTGCAGCTCCGCCTGACCTACTGCGCAGAGTGCTCCGCGGTTTAGCGGGTGTGCGGGATTGCCTTCGAGCTTGATCGTTCTTCCGTCGACCGTTTCCGCGATGACGCCACAAGCTGCGGCGCAACCGCGGCAGGTCGTCGCGTAGTAAGTCGCGACGCCCGGAACAGTGTTGTCCGGTGAGACGAGGTATGGTATCAGCTTCTCGACACGGTCGGAGGTGCAGCCTATACTCGCTGCGACCGCCGCCCCACCGCCCACGACCTTGAGAAAGTCCCGCCGCTTGAGGCCCTTGGATTCTGCGTCGTTCGTCACGTCGGTGCTCATGTGCGGCTCAATAGTGGCAGGCAGCGCAGTCGTAGCGCGCCTTGAAAGGCGGGTTCGACTGACCGATGTGGCAGCTTACACACCAACCCATGTTCAGTGACGAGTACTGGTAGACTTGCTTCATGTTCTGGATGGGCCCATGACATGTCTGGCATGAAACGCCGGCGTTCACGTGGCTCATGTGCGGGAAGTGCACGTACTCCGGTACCTTGTGCATCCGCACCCACGGTACCGGCTCCTTCTTGTTCCAGTACGCGGCGAGCTTCTTGATCTCGGGTTTGTTGGTTGCGACAAGATTGTGGCAGCCCATGCACGTTCCAACCGCGGGCATACCGGGATCCGGCGACTTGTTGGCGGCGAAGTGACAGTACAGGCAGTTCATCTTCAACGTCTGCACGTGCAGCGGATGTGGGAAATGAACCGGCTGCTCAGGGCTGAAGCCCTGCGACGTCGATGCGCCGCTAAATGCCGAGAGCATCGTGGCAGCTGCGGCAATCGCGATGAACCCCGATACCGTGAGCCACTTCCTTCGCAACGCCATCCGCGAATTGTGGTTAAAAGGCGAGTGAAACGCTCGGCTTTGTGAAAACGTTCACAAGCCAAGAGGTGGGGGTATTATCGCCCGCGCGGCGCTATGATGCAAGCCCGCGCCGCACGCGATCGATGGTGCGCATGACTTCTATGGACATCGCGCGCAGCAAAGCGATCTCGCGCGTGTCCGGTGATGCGCGAAATGCGAGCGATCGGATGGACCGCATGATGCGCTCGTGGTGCCTGGTCTTGAAGAACTGGATTGTTTCGAGCGCCTTCTCCGCGTCGTTGAACATCAGCTCGTAGTCGGCCGCCAGAGACGGCGGTGCATCCCGCTTGGGGGGGCGGATAATCCGGGTTGCGTCGGCAGCGGCGAGGTGCATCTCATAGAGCGCGAGGAGCACAGACTGCGCAAGGTTGAGGGAGCTGTGCTCCGTCGTGGATATCGTCACGACCATGTGCGCGCGGTCCATGGCATCGTTCGGGAGCCCGCTATCCTCGCGGCCGAACAGCAGCGCAACCCTGCCCTCCCCTGCCGCCCCACAAAGAACTGGCGCCGCTTCACGCGCGTCAGCAATCGTCCGCTTTGCCGCACGCCGGCGCGCTGTGAAGGCGGCAACCTTCACGCAATCCGCGAGCGCGTCATCCAGCGTTTCGAAATGACGGATGCGCTGAATGATGTCCGACGTGCCGTGCGCGATGCCAGCGAGCCGCACATCAGTGTACTCACACGGGCGAACCAGACGCAGATCTGCCGCACCCATGTTCTTCATGCCCCGTACGGTGGCCCCGATGTTGACTGGATCCTGCGGCTCGTAAAGGACCACCACCGCGTTCCTTAGGACTGTTTCCGGCACGGCGAAAGATAATCAGGTGCACTCGGCATTCCGTCTTCACGGAAGAGCGAGGGCACCTTGATGCACATGCCGCTTGATGCACGAGCCGCTTGATGCACGAGCCGCTTGATGATGCGGCAGACGGTGCGCCTGGAGATGCGCCTACACGACGGGTCGTCTGCCCGTGATCAAGCGATAGATCACGACGATTATCGCGAGCACCAGAAGAATGTGAATCAGGCCGCCCACAACTGGAAATACCAGAAACCCCAGGAGCCAAAGAACGAACAGTATCAGTGCGATGGTCCAAAGCATTTTCTTGAGCCTCTAAATGAGATTGTGGGTCCGTCGGCGGACGTCCAGAGCAACAGTCATACCGTGGACTTTGCCTCGGCGCCCGGTTGCGACATACCCGGGTCAACGTGGTGATGCTGCTCGTCCATGCTGTGCGCCAGCTGGCGACCGAGCAGGATGCGCGTCGCGCGCAGGTCGTGGCCCATATCGATAAGCAGGATGGCGAGATCCCCACTCCCCCAGAGCAGGCCGGCGAACACCACCAGGCGGCTCACCTCGCCAAGCAGCGTCGGCAGCGCCTCGAGGCCGCTCGCAACAAGGCCGGTGATAACCTCGGATACGAGGAGCAGGATCAGAACGATCGCCATCAGCTTGAACAGGCGCGACAGGTACTTGAGGCCGATATACGGCTCGAGGTCGGCGGCCCGAACCTGCATTCGTGGACTGGCCGCCGGCCGGCGGGCGCGCACGTCGACTACCTCGCCGGCTGACGACACGTCCGCGGTCTGGTCCGGGCTTCGCGGAACAATCCTCTCGATCACGTCGGCCATGTTCTAATCTCCCGTTCCAGTCCAGCGCGCAGCATATCCGCGCGTGTCAATGTGGACGAATGGCCCGTGGGCCCCGTTCCCGGCGTACACTCCGCAGCCTCCGACAAGCGAAGGGTGCGCACGCTCCACCCGGTTCACAGCCGCAAGTATCACGCGCGCGTCGTTGATGTCGATGCGCCCGTCGTGGTTTAGATCGCTCATCACGCCAGCGCCGCTGTTATCGATAAGGATGTCGGCCGCATCGCCGTACATGTGACGGCTGAGCCTCGCGCGGCCACGTGGGTCGCCACCGGCTCGATTGTACTGCGGAGTGCGAAAGCCGCTCATCACGTGGACCCCTTCAGGATTGATGCCATGTTGCTGGAGGTCGGCCAGAACGAGCTCAAGCTTGTCCACAAGCTTGAGGCTCACGACTTCGTACTTCGGCCAGACAGCTGGCTGGTCGTGCGTCAGGAAGTCCCGGATGCGAAAATGCTGAGACAGGTGCGTGTCCGCGTTCTGTGGTGTGACTTCAATAAAGCCGCTCGGCGGCCGGTACACGACAAGCCCGTTCTTCGCCGTCGTGGCGCGCGGCCAGCGGCCGATATAATACAGTCCAAGCCGGCCGCTGCGGACGTCGCTCGCGGGGCGGAGCGTGATAACGCTGAAGTTGGCAACCCGCTGAAGCACGCCAGCCGCCGCAATTGCAGCGTGTACAACCCCGGTTCGCTCGCCGTCGGTGCGGATCTGCGCCCGCAGTTCGCCGCTCTCACCCCCCACGTCAGACTCGATCCGTTCGACGACGGCCTCGTTCACAGCGTTTGTCACGTATGCCGCGCTTGGCGCATCAGCCGAACCCAGGCCGTTGACCACTGCCGCGGTGGCCGGAGTCACGATGTTAACTTTGTCGCCAGTCGCCCGCTCGGAGACTCTGGCAGTAGTCATCGAGAACGCCCACGCGCAGCCCATAACGACTACGAAGAGGTTAGATACCTTTTCGAACGCCCGTTCGGCGCGCTCTGAAAGGCCGCGCGCATGCGACTGGCCACCCACGCTCAACCCCAGAGAATGCACGGTATCTCGGAACTCCTGAATCGCCTGCGGGACGTGAGCGGGCTCGTCCAGACTGCCGGGTACGCGGGCATGGCTGGTATCGTCTTCGCAGAGACCGGCCTTTTCATCGGGTTCTTCCTGCCGGGCGATTCGCTGCTCGTCTCGGCCGGATTGCTGGGATCACAGGGATACATCAACGTATGGCTCCTCGGTCTCATCCTTAGTGTGGCCGCCGTTGCGGGCGATACGGTGGGGTACGCAATCGGACGCGCCAGCGGTCCCAGGCTATTTACACGCGAAGACACGCTCCTGTTCAACCGAAAACACCTGCTCAGCGCCCACGCATTTTACGAAAAGCATGGTGGCAAGACGATAATCATTGCGCGTTTCATGCCGATCATCCGGACCTTCGCGCCTGTGGTCGCAGGGATGGGCCAGATGGACTATGGACGATTTCTCGCGTACAACGTCGTTGGAGGAGTCGCATGGGTATGGTCTATGCTGCTCCTGGGTTTGTTTCTCGGGCGAACGTTTCCCGGAGTGGCCGCGCACATCGAGCTGATGGTCGTGGTGATCGTGTTCCTTTCGATCCTTCCGGGAATCATCGCCCGCTTCAAATCAACATCGGAGACATGACGTCATGACGTTCACGTTGCCCCCTCTTCCGTACGCCTTTGCCGCGCTCGAGCCGTCCATCGACGCGCGAACAATGGAAATCCACCACGACAAGCACCACGCCGCGTACGTGAACAATCTCAACGCGGCGCTGGAGAAGGCGCCCGAACTCCAGTCAAAGTCGCTGGATGATCTGCTGCAGCACCTCGACGCTGTTCCAGAGGCTATCCGCGCGACTGTGCGCAACAACGGTGGCGGCCACTGGAATCATTCGATGTTCTGGGAGATCATGGCGCCGGGCGCGGGTGGGGAACCGACCGGAAAACTCGCGGACGCGATAAAGAGTTCGTTCGGCGATTTCGCCACCTTCAAGACCCAGTTCGCAGATGCTGCGGCAAAACGGTTTGGATCGGGTTGGGCGTGGCTTGTCAAGGATGCCGGAAAACTGACGATCACGAGCACACCCAACCAGGACACACCCGTGATGGAAGGCAAGCATCCCATACTCGGAGTCGACGTGTGGGAGCACGCGTACTACCTCAAGTACCAGAACAAGCGCCCCGACTACGTAGCAGCGTGGTGGAATGTGGTCAATTGGCCTGAAGTAGGCCGCAGGTTCGAGGCCTAGCGCTCATCGCGGCGCGCTGAACGCGGCGCGTGCTCAGCGCGCCGCGTCGCCTTCCAGGTAGGTATATCCTTCCAGCCCCGCCAGATACTCTGCGATGAACGCGTTCGCCTCATCGCGGGTGATGTTCTGTGCGCTGCTCACCTTGCGCCGAAACGTCGTAAGCAGATCGGCGGCCCGAAACTGGACATAAGCGAGAACTTCCGTCACGGTATCTCCGTGAACGAGATCCGTGATCTCGTAGCCGTTTTCCTTGAGCCTGATGTGCACGGCGTTCGTGTCTCCGAACAGGTTGTGGAGATCCCCCAGAATTTCCTGGTACGCGCCAGTCAGAAAGATGCCGATGATGTACGGCTGTCCATCCACAAATGGATGCAGCTCGAGACTCGATCGCGGGGCATTGCGTTCACCGCCGACGAACCGATCGATTTTCCCGTCACTGTCGCACGTCACGTCCTGAATCGTTCCTCGTCGGACGGGCTCTTCGTCGAGCCTGTGCACGGGCATGATGGGAAATAGCTGATCGATGGCCCAGCTGTCGGGCAACGACTGAAACAGCGAGAAGTTGCAGAAGTAGCGGTCTACGAGCATGGCTTCGATGTCTTCGATTATTTCGGAGTATTCATCGCGGTCCTTGCGCGCCTCTCGTGCCACGGAATTGATCAGCGCTAGATGAAGCTGCTCCGCGCGCGCACGGTCCCGAAGCGATAGAACCCCGCTCGCAAAGAGCTGTTGCGCACGCTCCTTGTCGAAGGTGGCATCGTGAAAGACTTCCCGAAGGCGCCGCGTGTTGACCGTCTCCAGATCCGTCGCCATTTCGTGCAGGAGCGCATGATCGTCCTCGCTCAACTCCGGCGCAACAACCTCGGTGACGGACTCTACATCTATCACGCTGAGCAGGAGCAATGCGTGGTGCGCCGTAAGCGCGCGGCCTGACTCGCTGATGATGTGCGGCATCGGGAGATCTTCCTCGCGG
>JALYTX010000031.1 GCA_030854055.1 Gemmatimonadota bacterium
CACGTCGGCCGGGCGGTATTCCGTAACCGCTTACCGTAGATTCAGGCCCAACCCATTCGACGCATGCATTCACACATCCGCTGGCTCGCGTTCGTTTCACTCAGTGGCGCTGCAACCGCGGTCTCCATGGCCCGCGCCCAGGGACCAGGCGCCGTCGTCCCCAGAGTGGCAGGAGGCGTCGACGTCGCTTCGCCGAGTTTGGTTGCGCCGTTCAAGGCGGGCAACCACTACTTCGATATGGACGCGGCCGGAATGCTGCGAGTGCGGGACGGCGAACGTGCCATTTCGCGGCCGCTCATCCAGCTCGGGAGCAATACGACCGTCGCCCCGTCGCACCGAGGCCGGTACATCGCCTACGGGGCCGGTCAGCGTGACGCGCGGTACTACGACGTACGCGTCCGCGACGTACAGACCGGCCGCGATCTTCCAGACGTACTGCATCACGCACGAATCTCTCCCGCGCCCTGGTCCCACGACGAGAAGGGTTTCCTCTACGTGCGCGTGGACACCACGGACGGGCGCGAGCGAGTGTACTACCACGGACTAGGCCGCGTGGAAGCGAACGACGCGCTCATACTGTCTCAGTTCGATCATCCCGAATGGCGCTACGTCGCCAGGGTGAGCGATGACGGACACTACGCAGTGTTCACGATTTCGTATCCCGCCGATGCGCACACCCGCATCTATTTCATCGACCTCGTCGATCCCGGCAAACCCAACTTCGGCGCACCCGTGGTCAAGCTGACGCAGACTTTCGATGCGCGCTACGAGTTCGTCGACAACGCCGGCGCGTATTTCTTTCTCCAGAGCGACCGCGACGCGCCACTCGGGCGCATTCTCCTCGCGAACACCGACCTCATCCGTGAATCCCGCTGGCCTTCGCTTATACCGGAGACGGGCGACACGCTGGTGTACGCGCGCACCGCCGGCGACGAGTATCTCGTCGCGGTGTACCGCTCTGCCTCCGGTGCGACCACAGCGCGACTGTTCGGGCCCGAAGACCCCGCCGTGCTGCGAACCGAGATGCGCAACAGGCTGGATTCGCTCAACAAGGCGCGCCAGCGCGACGACGATCGCCGGCAGAGCCGCGGGATGCAGCCGCGCGGGCTCATGGGAAACGGCCCTGTGATTCGTCTGACACCCCGCTCGGGCATTCCGGTGCCAGCAGGCTCGTCGATCATCGCCCTGAATTCCGTTGCGGACGATCAGCAACTCTTTTACACGGTGCGGCTGTCAAACGGTTCGACGCAATCGTTCATGTACGATGTGAAGCGGGGAACCAATGCGCCGTATCCGTCTCCTTCCCAACCCTGACCAACAACGATGGCGCTGCTACCGATCCTCGGTCTTTTTGTTCTCGCCGTTCGCATCATTGTCGCAGGGACGGTAGTCTGCCTCGGCGCGCTGTTCCTCTTGGACTGGCTCGTTCGCACGCGCCGCATCAATCCTTTCCATCCTGTAGCGCGTGCTGTTCGGCGTGCAGCGGATCCGTTGCTGGCGCCAATCGAGCGCCGAATTGTGCGAGCGGGCGGCGTCCCGACCTCCGCGCCCATCTGGGCGCTCGTCGGAATCGTGTTTGCCGCAATCGTAATCGTCAGCGGCCTGGATTTCATCATCGGGGCGGTTGCGACGATGGTTTTCGCCGTGGCGTCCGGGCCGGCCGGGATCTTTGCGCTGCTGGTGCGGCTGACATTCGGCCTGCTGCGTCTCGCGCTGATTATAGTCGTGATCGTCTCGTGGCTTCCGATCTCGCCATTCTCTTCGTGGGTTAGATGGGCTTTCTCACTGACGGAGCCAATCCTGCGGCCGCTCCGCGATGTGCTGCCGCGGGTCGGCATGTTCGACATTTCACCGATCGTCGCCTACTTCCTGCTCGGCTTCCTCCAGTGGGCGTTCCTGCGGATGGTCGGAATGTGATATTTATCCGTCCATCCGGCTGATCGGATGGACGGCCCTTGTCCGAAGCGCCGTGCGTGGCTATCGTTCGGGGACAGAAGGCATCGTGGCGATTTCAGGCAAATTGCGGCCACGTAAAACATTCGCTAAAGCGCTATCCGGGCCCGGCGCTTCCTGCCGGGCTTTTTTTGTTTCCAGGTGCATGGCAACTAACGACAGCTCCTCCTCCGCAAGATCCGCCTACCTCGCGGCCCTTGCCGATCGCGTCCTCGTTTACGACGGCGCGATGGGCACCAACATCCAGTTGTATCATCTGACGGCCGATGACTTTGGCGGCAAGTCGCTGGAAGGCTGCAACGACAATCTCGTACTCACCCGTCCCGACGTCATCCAGACAATCCATGAATCGTTCCTGGAAGTCGGGTGCGACGTCGTCGAGACCTGCACCTTCCAGTCGACGCCGCGTCGGCTGGAGGAATGGGGGCTGATCGGCAAGGCGCACGAGCTCAACATGAAGGCGGCGCAGCTCGCGCGCGCGGCGTGTGCGAAGTACGAAACTGCCGACCGCCCGCGCTTCGTCGCCGGCTCCATGGGACCGACGGGAATGCTTCCATCGAGCACCGACCCGGTCCTGTCCAACGTCACCTTCGCCGAGCTGTCGGAGAACTACCGGGCGCAGGCCGTCGCGCTCATCGACGGCGGGGTGGATGTGCTCCTTGTGGAGACTTCGCAGGACATCCTCGAGGTGAAGGCGGCCGTCGCGGGCATCGAGCGCGCATTTGCGGATGTAGGACGACGTGTCGCTCTCCAGGTGCAGGTCACCCTCGACGTGAGCGGACGCATGCTGCTCGGCACCGACATCGCGAGTGCCATGATCACGCTCGAATCGTTGCACGTGGACGTCATCGGGCTCAACTGCTCGACCGGTCCCGAGCACATGCGCGAGCCCATTCGGTTTCTGGCCGAGCATGCGACGCTGCCGCTTTCGGTGATACCGAATGCAGGCCTGCCGTTGAATACAGGGACAGGCGACGCGATCTATCCACTTGAGCCTGCGCCAATGGCTCAGGCGCTCGGTGAGTTCGTGCGTGATTTCGGCGTGCGCATCGTGGGCGGTTGCTGCGGCACGACGCCGGAACACCTTGCGGCGATCGTCACGCGCGTGAACGAATTGCGCGCGAGCGGGAGTTCCGCGCAACTCGTTCGGGAGCGGGACGAACAACGGATGCCCATGGTGTCATCGGCGATGCGTGCGACGTCGCTGCGACAGATTCCCGCGCCGCTCATAGTTGGCGAGCGCGTGAACGCGCAGGGCTCCCGCAAGGTGAAGCGTTTCCTGCTCGCGGACGACTACGAAGCGATTGTCGAGGTTGCACGCGATCAGGTCGATTCAGGTGCGCACGTGCTGGACGTGTGCGTCGCGCTGACGGAGCGCGGTGACGAGGCGGAGCAGATGTCGCAGGTGGTGAAGCTGCTGTCGATGGGTGTGGAAGCGCCGCTGATGATCGATTCCACCGAGGCTGGCGTGATCGAGGCTGCGCTCGAGCACGTGCCGGGTCGTGCAATCGTGAATTCCATCAACATGGAAAACGGCCGCAAGCGCATCGACACTGTAGTCCCGCTAGTGAAGAAGCACGGCGCCGCCGTGGTGGCGCTGACCATCGATGAAGTCGGTATGGCAAAGACGCGCGAGCGGAAGCTCGAAGTCGCGCGCAACATCTACGACATCGTGGTCGGAGAATACGGACTTGCTCCGGAAGACCTGCTGTATGACGCTCTCACGTTCACGCTCGCTACCGGCGACGAGGAGTGGATCGATTCCGCGGCCGAGACCATCGAGGGAATACGGCTGATCAAGCGAGAGCTGCCGGGGGTCGGGACCATCCTCGGTGTCTCGAATGTCTCGTTCGGACTCACGCTCGAGGCTCGTTCGGTGCTCAACTCGGTCTTCCTGCATCACTGCGTTCAGGCCGGCCTCGATGCCGCGATCGTCAACCCTGCCCACATCAGACCGTATGTGGAGATATCGGAAGAGGAGCGCGCCCTGGCCGACGATCTGGTATTCAACCGGCGCGCGGACGCACTGCAGCGATTCATAGAATATTTCTCCGCGACACCCGGGAGTGCGGGTGCCGCGCAGAACTCCAAGGAGGATCCAACCGTCGGCATGACCGCCGACGAAAAGATCCACTGGATGGTTCTGCACCGGAAGAAGGAAGGAATTGAGGATGCGCTCGACGCGGCGGCGGTGCGTGAGAATCCCGTGCGTGTCCTGAACGGTGTGTTGCTGCCGGCAATGAAGGACGTGGGCGACAAGTTCGGAGCTGGTGAGCTGATTCTTCCATTTGTGCTGCAGTCTGCCGAGGTGATGAAGCGAGCGGTTCAACATCTGGAAAAGTTTCTTGAGAAGAGCGAGGGCTACACCAAGGGGCGCGTCGTGCTCGCGACGGTATACGGCGATGTTCACGACATCGGTAAGTCGCTGGTGAACACGATCCTGTCGAACAACGGCTACACGGTGTACGATCTGGGCAAGCAGGTGCCTGTCAACACGATCATCGAGAAGGCGATCGAAGTGAAAGCCGACGCCATCGGACTCAGTGCGCTTCTCGTGTCGACGTCCAAGCAGATGCCGCTGTGCGTGCAGGAGCTGGACAAGCGCGGCATTCACATTCCCGTGATGATTGGCGGCGCCGCAATCAACCGTCGCTTTGGGAGACGCGCGATGTTCGTCGACGGGGAGCGCGCGTACGACGCCGGTGTTTTCTACTGCAAGGATGCGTTCGAAGGGCTGGAGACGATGGATGTCCTGCAGGACGCAACCCGACGCGGCGATTATGTCGACAAACTGATCGCGGATGCGCGAAATGATGTGTTCCTTCGAAGCCAGGTGGGCAAGGACACGACTGCTGGCACCGATTCAACCGTCCGGAGCGACGTTGCGCCGGATAATCCGGTGCCGAATCCGCCGTTCTGGGGTCGGCGCGTGCTTCGGGATATTCCGCTGGACGACGTGTTTGCACTTCTCGACCTGGACGAGCTGTACCGCCTTCAGTGGGGCGCCCGCGGATCCGGCGAGCAGTACGAGCGCATGGTGCGGGACGAGTTCGAGCCGGTACTCGAGCGACTCAAGGACGACGTCCGGACGTCAGGCTGGCTCGTACCCGAAGTTGTGTACGGCTACTTCCCTGTGCAGTCCAGCGGGAACGAGATACTTGTCTACGACGCGGACACCTATGCGGCAAGCGGGCAGCTGCGCGAGGTATCGCGGTTCAGTTTCCCGCGAATGGTCGGACGCGAGCGGTTGTGCCTCGCCGACTACGTGCGGTCGGTGGACTCGGGCGCAGTGGATGTTCTACCGTTGCAGATAGTGACGGTCGGTCACGCGGCGTCCGAGCGCTTTGCCACTCTGCAGGCAGCCAACGAATATGCCGAAGCGTATTACGTTCACGGTCTTGGCGTCGAGACAGCGGAAGCGCTTGCGGAGTGGACGCACCGACACATCAAGTCCGAGCTCGGGATCGACTCGGGCAAGCGCTACTCGTGGGGTTACGGAGCGTGTCCCGATCTTGAGGATCACGCCGTGGTGTTCAAGCTGCTTCCAGCGAGCGAAGCAATTGGGCTGCAGCTCACCGAGTCATTCCAGCTCACCCCGGAACAGTCCACAGCTGCAGTGGTGATGCACCACCCGGAGGCGAAGTACTACGCGGTGCGCGGCGCCGCGGCGGAGCGGGAGCCGGCACTTGCGTGACGCGCTCGTAAGGCGGCTTCTCGATCCCGAATCGCTCGTCGTCTTCGATGGGGCGATGGGCACGATGATCTACGCGCGCGGCGTGTTCATCAACCAGTGCTACGACGAGCTCACCGTTCGTGTTCCTGATCTTATCCGGACGATACACGAGGAATACGTGAAGGCCGGCGCGGACGTCATCGAGACCAACTCGTTCGGGGCCAACCGCCTCAAGCTGCAGCAGCACGGCTTGGCTGAAGAAGTCGCGACGATCAACGTCGCCGCCGCTGCTCTTGCCCGCGCGGCCGCCGGCGACTCTGTGCTGGTCGCGGGCGCCGTTGGCCCTCTTGGCGTGCGGCTCGAACCATACGGGGTAACCTCGCGCGACGAGGCTCGCGGGATTTTCGCCGAACAGATGCACGCACTCAGGCTGGGTGGTGCGGACCTCTTCATCCTCGAGACATTTTCCGATCTGGAAGAGCTGTCGCAGGCGATACTTGCCGCTCGTGAGGTGGACTCCACAATGCCCGTGATAGCCCAGATGGCTATAAACGCCGACGGAGTTACAGCGTATGGCGCGACGCCGGAAGACGTCGCTCGCGCGCTGGACGCGGCGGGAGCTGACATCATCGGGCTGAACTGCTCAGTCGGTCCGCAAGCCATACTCGAGGCGATCGAGAAGATGGCTCCGCACACGACGCGCAAGCTGAGCGCGCAGCCCAACGCCGGAATGCCTCGCGACGTCGGCGGCCGCACGATGTACATGGCCAGCCCGGAGTACATGTCCACCTACGCGCGACATCTGGTCGGTGCGGGCGCCAAGATAGTTGGCGGCTGCTGCGGAACGACGCCCGCGCATATTCGCGAAATAGTCGAGGGCGTGCGCCCGTTGGCACCCAGGTCGCGACACAGATCGCGCGCAACGGTTGCGCACGTCAGCGCGGAAGTGCGCGCGGTCGGGTCAACGCCGGTGGACTTTCAAGATCGGTCGCGCTGGGCGCGGCGCATTGCCAGTGGAGAGTTTGTAACGTCCGTCGAGCTCGTCCCACCGCGTGGCGTGGATGCAGCAAAGCTGCTGCGAGACGCGGCGATGCTACGAGACGCTGGTGTGGATGCGATCAACGTCCCCGATGGTCCGCGTGCGCAGAGCCGGATGGGCGCGGTGCTCGCGAGCATCCTGATCGAACAGAGCGCGCACATCGAAACGGTGACTCACTATTGCTGCCGCGATCGCAACCTCCTCGGTATGCTCAGCGATCTCCTCGGCGCGTCGGCCGTAGGGCTGCGCAACCTGCTGCTCATCACCGGCGATCCGCCCAAGATGGGCCCGTATCCGTCCGCGACCGCTGTGTTCGATATCGATTCGATCGGGCTCACGAATCTGGTGAGCCAGCTGAACCGCGGACTCGATCCGGGAGGCAACGCCATTGGTGAGCCCACTAGGTTCGTGATTGGCGTCGGAGTCAACCCGGCATCACCCGATTCCGCGAACGAGCTACGACGGTTTGAATGGAAGGTCGAAGCCGGCGCGGAGTACGCGATCACGCAGCCGGTGTTCGACGCCGATCAGCTTGAGAGATTCCTCCGCAATTCAGAGGCGATGCACATTCCCGTAGTCGCGGGGATCTGGCCGCTGGTGTCGGTTCGCAACGCGGAATTCCTCGCGAACGAAGTTCCCGGTGTATCTGTTCCGGAGGAAGTGATTTCTCGCATGCGGCGCGCGAACGCGGTCTCCAAGGAGCACGCCGTTCAGGAAGGAATCGCGATCGCGCGCGAGATGCTCGAGCGCGTGCGACCGATCGTTG
>JALYTX010000032.1 GCA_030854055.1 Gemmatimonadota bacterium
GCGCAAGACCTGACACCAAACCTGAACCTGGGAGAATATGCGTCCCGTGCCGCTCCAACGCTTGCGGCGGATCCGTCCCGTCTTTTCTGCTAACTTATCTCGTGTTACGCCACACCGTCCTGTCTCCCCGGAGCCGTAGCATGATCTGCCCGTCCCTGCGCCGCACTCTCGCTGCCGCGCTTGCACTCGCGCTCACTCTCTCTGCCGGCGCTGCGGCCCCGCTGGCGGCTCAACGTGTCATCCCCGGGCTGGACGCCGCCGGTATGGACGTCACCGTGCATCCGGGCGACGACTTCTATCGTTACGCCAACGGCAACTGGGATCGACGCACGCAGATTCCGCCCGACAAGAGCAGCTACGGTGGCTTCAACATCGCCGGCGATCGCGCGGAGCAACAGGTCATCGCAGTCGTCCAGGGTGCCGCTGCGTCGCATGCGGCGGCCGGTTCGGAGCTGCGCAAGATCGCCGACTACTACGCCGCCTTCGTCGACACAGCGGCGATTGCCGCGCGCGGCACCGCGCCGATCCGGCCGTTACTCGACAGCATCGCGGCTCTGCATGACCGCGTCGCGCTCGCTCACTTCCTCGGCGCACACCTCGCCGCCGATGTCGATCCGATCAACCTGGGAAACCTGCACACGGACAACGTGTTCGGACTGTGGGTCGCGCAAGACTTCAACCATCCGGCGCGTAACGTCGCCGCGCTGCTCCAGGGAGGGCTTGAGCTCCCCGATCGTAGCTACTATCTGGACCAGTCCGCCAACATGGCGACGTTGCGCGCCGCCTACCGCGCCCACATCGTGCGGATGCTCAACCTCGCCGGTGTTCCCGACGCCGCCGCGGCGACCGACTCGATCGTTGCGCTCGAAACGAGGATCGCGCGGACGCACTGGAAGGTCGAGGACAGCGAGGATCCTGCCAAGGGGAACAATCACTGGTCCCGCACGGACTTCGACCGCAAGGCACCCGGACTCGACTGGAACGCGTTCTTCTCCGCCGCGCAGCTCGGAGGTCAGGATTCGCTGGTCGCGTGGCAGCCCAGCGCCGTCACTGGTATCTCGGCGCTCGTCGCAAGTGCTCCACTCTCGTCGTGGAGGGCGTTCCTCGCATATCACGCAATCGAAGACCACGCGGCTGTGCTTGCACCGGCGTTCGACCGCGAGGCGTTCGCGTTCCTGGGAAAGACGCTCACTGGAGCGCAGGCCCAGGCGTCGCGCGATCGGCGCGCCGTCAATGGGACCAGCGACGCACTCGGCTTCGCAGTGGGCCACCAGTATGTACAGCGCTACTTTCCCGCCAGTGCCAAGGCGCGTGCAGAGGCGATGGTCGCAAACCTGATTCGCGCGTACGAGCATCGAATTGACGCGCTATCCTGGATGGCGCCAACTACGAAGGCCGAGGCGAAGGCGAAGTTGCATACGCTGCGCGTGAGTGTGGGCTATCCCGACAAGTGGCAGAGTTACGCCGCGCTGCACGTGTCGCCGACCGACGCGTATGGCAACGCCGACCGCGTTATGCGCTTCACTTACGATCGCAGTATCGCGAAGCTGCGCGAGCCGGTGGACCGCACCGAGTGGGTGATGACACCGCAGATGGTGAACGCTGTGAACCTCCCGGCGATGAACGCACTCAACTTCCCCGCCGCCATTCTGCAGCCGCCGTTCTTCGACGCCAAGCGTGCGGATGCGATGAACTACGCCGCCATTGGCGCGGTGATCGGTCACGAGATCAGCCACAGCTTCGACAACAACGGCGCCAACTTCGACGCGCACGGGCGACTGAGAAACTGGTGGACGCCTACTGATCTTGCGCACTTCCAGGCGTCCACGCACGCGCTGGCGCTGCAGTACGACGCATATCACCCGCTCCCCGATCTCGCGATCAATGGCCAGCAGACGCTAAGTGAGAACATCGCCGACCTAGCCGGCGTCACAGCCGCATACGACGCGTTCCACACCTCGCTTGGCGGCAAGCCTGCGCCAGTTGTCGGCGGTCTCAGCGGCGATCAGCAGTTCTTTCTGAGCTTCGGGCAAGTCTGGCGGACGAAGTTCCGCGAGCCTGCACTCCGCCGGCAGTTGCTCACGAACGGCCACTCACCAGGACCGTACCGTTCGCTGACCGTGCGCAACCTGGATGCATGGTACGCGCCGTTTGATGTAAAGGCGGGGGAGAAGCTGTATCTCGCGCCGGGTGATCGGGTGCGCATCTGGTGACGGTGGGGAGAGAGGGGGGGATGGGGACAGATCCGGCCCTCTTTCCTCTCTTTCCTCTCGTTCCTCAAACATCTTATCGCGACGGCTCCATGTTTGAACTCCCAACTCCCCGCCGTGCCATCGTCATCGCATTGTGCCTACCTGTCGTCATTGTCGGTACGCTTGCGCTTTCATCGTCGGCACGATCATCCGCAACGACGCGACAACAGTCATCTGACTGGCGCGCGAACGTTCGGGCATTCGCCGAGTCACACTTGCAGCATACCGCATGGGGACCGGCGCACGGGCAGCGCGACTACGAGATGACCCTTTCGCTTGCGCGTGCTGAAGGTGTCCCTGTGGACGATGCCGTGTTGTATGCAGCGGCGTATCTGCACGACATGGGCGGAATCCCCCCATACGCGATCGCCGGCGTGGATCATGGTGACCGCTCGGTTCAGCTTGTTGACAGCATCCTTCGAGACGCCGGGTTTCCGATGGAGAAGGCTGCGCTTGTCAAGGAAATCATCGATCATCACCAGTATTACCGGCCAGCGGATACTCTTGCCGTAGCAGTGCTATTTCGGGACGCGGATATCCTGGACTTTCTGGGCGCGATCGATGTTGCGCGAATTCTGTCGTTGACGACGCGCGAGAAGTTCACGTCCGATCTTCCGCACGCGGTAGCTGCTGTTCGGCAGAACATGCTTCAGATGCCGGGGTTGTTGCAGAGCGCAGCCGCGAAAAAAGAGGGGGCGAAACGAGTGCTCGAGATGCAGCGGTTCCTCGACGCTCTGGCGAGTGAGACCGACTCACTTAAGGTGCTCTAGCAGTACGGGGTCAGGTCTTGCGCCGTGCGTTGATTTCACCACGCCGGCGCGCCCCGGACCACGCGCCCATCGCCGTGTTAAGCGTATTGTGCGGCATGACGAGACCGCTTCGACTTGAAATTCCAGGCGCCGTATATCACCTAACGTCACGCGGTAACCGACGCGAAGCGATTTTTCGCGACCACCCGGACCGCGCTACCTTCCTCGCAACTCTCGCCCAAGTTTGCGACCGGTTCCGCTGGTCATGCCATGCCTACTGCCTCATGACCAACCACTACCATCTGGTGGTCGAGACGGCGCAGGCCAATCTGTCGCGTGGTATGCGGCAGTTGAACGGGGTGTACACGACTCGGTTCAATCGGGCGCATCGGTGTGTCGGCCATATCTATCAAGGCCGCTATTCGGCTGTCATCGTTCAACGCGAGCTGCATCTCCTTGCTGTCGTACGCTACGTCCTGCTCAATCCGGTTCGTGCGCGAATGGTCGCGGCCGTCGCGGACTGGCCGTGGAGCAGTTATCGGGCAACGATTGGCGAGGTCGGAACACCAAACTGGTTGCGAACCGATTTGATAATGGCTGTCTTCGGCTCCGGTGGACGGCGCAACGCAGCGTTCGCCCAGTTCCTGGAGGACGGAGCTGTTGGCCCATCCTGCTGGGAAGCCCTTACGCACCAGATCTACCTGGGCGACGCTGCGTTCGTCGCCGCGGTCCAGGCACACGTGCAACGACTCACTCTGCTCACCGAAATTCCGCGAATTCAGCGATCGTTGGTTCGTGAACCGCTCGGCGCTCCGAGTGCGAGCGACGCAGCGCCGGCGGGTCCCGACAATCGGATAGCTCGTAACGAGGCAATCGTCGCCGCATTCTCTACCGGGCGCTACACCATGCGTGAGATAGGCGATCACTTCGGCGTTCACTACTCACGCGTGAGCCGAATCGTAAGCGAATTCGAGGCGCTCAAGTCCGCACCGCGCAAGACCTGACCCCGTAACGTCAGCCGAGCGGCTCGACTAGGAACTGCTCGTACTTTCCGCCGGGAACGGTGTACGTCGAGAGGTCAACCGTCGTTCCGTCGGCAAACGTCACGCTGAAGCCGCGAAACACCATCCCGCCGCGCAGCGCGACTGATGTCTGATGAACGCTCCCGATTTTACCGAGGGCGCCCAGACTCAACTTGTAATCAGCGATCGCGGTGCTATCGAAATAGAAGTTCGCGTTTGATGTGAAACGCGATCGATCGATGCTGCCGCGCTGCAACCCGGCCAGCGTCGTCTGCGCGAGCTGTTCGGCCTGTGCAGCATCGCCAGTGGGCGGCAGAGTGGCAGTCGAAGGCGGAAGGAGGAGGGTCTCCAGCGATGCACCGATCGCGGCGGCAGCGCCGCTCGCCTCCTGATTCGTCAGTACCGCGACGGCGATGCTGTCGTCCGGGAAGATGGCGTTGTACGCCACGAAACCGCCGACTTCGCCGCCGTGCGACAGCATACGATGGCCGTGCAGCGCACCAGCGACGACCCCGAGCGCGTACGCACTGTATCGCCCATCCTTGAGGCGCGTTGGCGACTCCATCGCGATGTAAGACGCGTGCGACAGGAGCGACTCGTTCATCATTGATATGTCCCACCGCAGCAGATCGCCAACTGGCATGGCAAGCTCACCATCGGCGAAGTACCAGCCGGGCGCTTCCGCTAGCGCCGGACGGAGCGGGCCGAGCGCGTGGCGAAAGTAGCCGGTGGGCTCCATCAGCGCGTGCTGCGTATCCAGATCAAGGGCATGCTGCAATCCCACCGGGTCGAGAACGTGCGACTTCAGAAAGGTCCAGAACGGCTCGCCAGCCACCTTCTGGATTACGAGGCCCACGATGTTGTAGTTCGTATTGCTGTACTGATATTGAGTGCCCGGGTCGAAGTCGAGTGGCTTGGTAGCCCACTCGTGCACGATATGGTCAGCGGACGATGGATGCGTCCACACCGGAATTGTGTAGTCCTGCGGCGCGTAGTCCTCATAGCCTGACGTCTGCGTCATGAGATTGCGTAACGTCACCTCGTTCGCGCGCGTCAGCTCCGGAAACCATTTTGATACGGGATCGTCGATCGAGAGCTTTCCTTCCTGTTGCAGCAACAACAACGCGGCCACGGTGAACTGCTTGCTGATGGAGCCGATGGCGTAGCGCATCTCCGGCGTGGCCGGCATGATAGGCGATAGTCGCGCGTCGCCGAACGCGGCGATGTACGCGGGACGTCCGCCGCGCGAGATCCCCACTGACGCACTCGGGACGCCGGTCTTCCGCATCACGTCCATGACCGCCGCTTGTACCTTCGCGGCCAGAGGTGCCGGCAGCGAGTCGATTCCCCTCGTCACGTGCTGCGCCGCCGCCGGCGCAGTGATCAAACCAAGAGCGAGACCGCACAGTGCTGGAAGTGCCGAGTGACGAAGGAAGCCGGACATCGAAAAGGTCTCCTGGAGCGGGTATTGCGAAAAACGTATCAACGGCAACCCGCATCGGGAAGATGCATTCTTGTCCGGGCACCAGGAGCCCATGGCCAGGCCAATCCCCCCGATCGACGCCAAAGAGCGCGCGGCCCGAAGCGCGAGGTCTGGGCCTACGGCGCCCGCGGGCGATTCCCGCTGACGCGCAGCTTACTCCGAGCCACCGAGTGTGCGATTTTCAATGCCGAGCCGCTGCTATGCGGACGTACGACAACCCTGTCCAATACCAACATGATTCGTCAAGCCTACGGGCGTAGTGTCCAACTGCTTGATCTGCGTGCGCGGAGGGTGTTGGCGGCACCCGTATCGGTGCTTCTGATACTTATCTGCGCGTGCGCCACATCACCTATTACTTCGTCCCACACTGCCGGTGAGACCAGCAGCGCTCGCATTTCGTCGTCTGCTCGATCCGATGCGGTCGATTGGCCCGCGTATGGCTTCGATCCCGGTGGCTCGCGCTTTTCCCCCGCGTCTCAGATCACGGCCGAGAACGCGCATCTGCTCACGGTCGCGTGGACATATCAGACGGGTGAAATGGGCCCCGAGTACAAAACCGACCGTGCAACGGAATTCGAGACGACGCCGATCGTGGTAGCGGGCACCATGTACATCAGCACTCCACTCGGTCGCGTGATGGCGCTCGACCCGACGACGGGCGCCGAGCAATGGGTGTTCGACTCGCACGTGGATCGCGCGATCAAGGTTGGAGATTTCGCCACTCGCGGCGTGACCGCGTGGATCGACCGCGCGGCACCGCCCGGCGCGACATGCGCACTACGCATCTACGTCGCGCCGGTGAGCGCGCAGCTGATCGCGCTCGACGGACATACCGGAAAGAAGTGTGATGACTTCGGCACGCATGGCGTCATCGATCTTACGGTTGGGCTGCGAAATCCGCCCGCGCCCGGCGAATACGCGCAAACTTCACCGCCAGCCGTGATCGACGGATTGGTTATGGTTGGATCAAGCATCGGGGACAACGGACGCACCGACAAGCCAAGCGGAATAGTGCGCGCTTTCGACGCACGAACGGGCGCCAGGCGATGGGCATTCGACCCCGTTCCCCAGGATCCCGCGGATCCGCACTACGACAGCTGGGGCGGACCGAACGGCCACCGCACCGGTGCGGCGAACGTCTGGTCTGTAATAGCCGTCGACTCCGCTCGTGATCTCGTGATTCTTCCGACGACCAGCGCGAGCCCCGATTACTACGGTGGCGAGCGACTCGGTGACAATCGCTATGCAAACTCGATCGTCGCGCTGCGCGCATCAACTGGTAAGGTCGTTTGGGCGTTCCAGACGGTGCATCACGATCTCTGGGATTACGACAACGCTGCACCGCCCGCGCTTGTTACGATCACCAGGGATGGGCGTAAACGAGACGTCGTCGTGGAGGCCACAAAAACGGGGCAGTTGTTCGTGCTCGACCGGGACACCGGGAAACCGGTATTCCCGGTAGAGGAGCGCCCCGTTCCGCGCACTGACGTTCCAGGCGAACAAAGTTGGCCGACTCAGCCTTTCAATACTGTAATCGCGCCCCTGACGACACAGGGGATTGATTCGACGG
>JALYTX010000038.1 GCA_030854055.1 Gemmatimonadota bacterium
CGGCGGACCTGGAGTGAACGCCGAGTTCTCGATCTTTCCAGCTGGCGATGTCGTTGTCGTTCTTTCGAACTATGATCCACCGGCAGCAACGACGGTCGCGCAGTTCATCCGATCCGTGCTGGCGTCCGGGGCAACGAAGCCGACTGTTGAACAGCAGGAGCACCGGTAGTGCGATTCCGTTTAATGCGATGCCGGAACGCGGGCGTCGCCGCCGGTGCTGCCGTGCTCATCTTCACCAGCCTTCCGTACGAGGCGAGTGCGCAGACCATACCTGCAATAGTGACACCCCCCGTCGCGATAGCGATGCGCGCGGCGTGCGCGCGCATCAGAATTAGCGGCGTCACGCGCTCGACATTTCTCCCCGCAGTCTTGCGCTACGCCGAGGCCAGCGCTTGCTCGAGATCGTTGATGAGATCGTCCGGATGCTCGAGTCCGACGGAGATCCGCAGCAGTCCCTTTGGTGTGGGCGACGTTGGCCCTTCGACCGAGGCGCGATGCTCGATGAGGCTCTCGGTGCCCCCGAGACTTGTCGCGCGTAGGAAAAGCTGCACGCGGCTGAGAACGCCGAGCGCGCCTTCCGCACCCCCTCGAATCTGCACCGATACAACGCCGCCGAAGCGCGACATCTGCTTCGTCGCAATTGCGAAGCCCGGATCTGACGGAAGACCCGGATAGTGTACCACTTCCACCGCAGGGTGGCCCAGAAGAAAGCGCGCGATGCGTTCTGCGTTGTCGCAATGCACTCTCATACGACAAGGTAGCGAGCGTATTCCCCGCATCACCAGCCAGCAGTCGAAAGCCGACGGAACGGCACCGCCCTGCGTCTGGATTAATCGCAGCCGATCGACCAGCTGCCCACCGACGTAACCTGGCGATACGAGTACCGCACCGCCGGTAACGTCGCTGTGTCCGCCCAGATACTTCGTGGTCGAGTGAATGATGATGTCGGCACCGAGCTCGAACGGCCGTTGCAGAAGCGGTGTCGGCCATGTGTTGTCGCATGCCAGCAGAGCGCCGGACGAGTGTGCAATGTCTGCGACGGCAGCCACGTCAGTTACGTCCAGTGTGGGATTCGATGGCGTCTCCACCCACACGAGCTTCGTGTTCAGTCGCATCGCCGCACGCACGGCCGCGGGGTTCGACATGTCGACGTAACTGCTCTCAAGCCCCCACGGCCCAATCACATCAGACAGCCATTTTGTAGTCCCGTAGTACACGCTGGTTGGAGCGAGCACGTGGTCGCCCGGCCGCAGTGACTGAAAGACCGCTCCGACCGCGGCCAGCCCGGAGCTGAATGCGAGCGAGTTGGCCGCGACCGTTCCCTCCAGCTCCGCCAGGCATTCTTCCAGAGCTCGCCGCGTGGGGTTGTCACTCCGGGCGTACAAGTACTGGCTGGGAAGCGAGCCATCCTCGCGACGTGCGAAAGTGGTGGAGAGATGGATGGGTTGTGTCACTGCACCAGTGGCCGAATCCGGCGAGTTTCCGGCGTGGACGGCAATCGTCTCGATGTGATGGCGTGCCTTCGGCGCCCCGGATTGTAGCGTCACTTCAGTGCTCCAATGAGATCATCGGTGGACACGACAGTCGCAAATTCGCCGTTGAGGCTGGCCAGCGCCGTATCGTGCATCTGCTCCGCAGTGAAATGTGTGCCATCCGGTCCAATGCGCTCGAACGTCGCGGTAGCATCGGAAACTACATACGCCTCGAATCCAAGATTCCCCGCCATTCGCGTAGTTGTGGAGACGCAGTGATCGGTGATCATGCCAACGAACACCACCACATTGGCGCCCGCCGCGCGCAGGCGTGCCTCCAAATCCGTCCCGATAAATGCGCTGTTCACGTCCTTCGTAAGAATGGGCTCACCGTCAAGCGGCTCGGCTTCCGGCTTGAACCTGACTCCCGGGCTGTCAGGATTGAAGAGACTTCCATGTTTCGGATTTACGTGCTGGATGTGGATTATCGGTCGGTCCGTCGCGCGCCACGCGGTGATGACATCGCGCACGCGAGACTCGGCGTCGGGATTGTTCCGCTGGCCCCATTTGGGGTCATTGAAGGCCTGCTGGACGTCAACGACTACCAACGTCGCGTCCCTGGGTAGCTCGAATGATGCATGCAGTGGTTTGGACATCTGATAAAGTTATGGTAGCAACTCAGTTACCTTCGCCGAAACGATTTGAACAGAGCAAGAATCTGCAAGCCATTCCCAGCTACCTACATGACCTTTCCAGCGAGCTTGCGAGCAGACTGTAGAGCACGCCGCTGATCCTGCTCACATCAAGGAGCAACCGCTGCCCACGTTATCTGTTGTCCTTGTAGATGCGTTCACCGATCGCGCGTTCGCGGGAAATGCGTGCGCGGTCGTGCTCGATGCGCGCCATCTGCCTGCCGAACACTACCAACCGATCGCGCGGGAGATGAATCAGGCTGAAACTGCGTTCGTTCGCGCAGTCGAGCTGTGCGACGGTCATGCACGTATCGACGTCCGCTACTATACGCCCGCCGAGGAGATACCGCTTGCCGGCCATCCAACGATCGCTGTCGCTGCGGCACTCGTTCATACGGGTTCGCTGCAAATCGACCGCGTTCCGGTTTCAGTTACCTTCGACCTGCGCGATGGACCAGTCATCGTCGACATTCGGCGCCTCGCTTCGAACGGACTGACGCATGCCACCATGACGCAACGAGCCCCGCACTTCATGGCCACGTATGACGCCGAGGAAATCCTCTCGGCGTTCGGCCTCCGCACTGATGATCTCTTACAGGGAGTGCCTGTTCAGACGGTGAGCATGGGCACTCCTCAGTTGATGGTGCCGCTCCGCGATCATGATGCGCTGCGTCGAGCGCGGTTGAACGCAAGCGAATACGAGGGGCTTCGAGAGCGAGGCGATTTCTTCAGTCCGCATCTCTTCTGTCTCGGCGGCATGACCGCCGAGGGCGCGACATCGGCTCGACACTTTGGAATTCATCCCGACATTGCGGAGGACCCTGTCACCGGATCGGCGACGGGCGGGATGGCGGCATACCTGTGGCACTACCGATTGATCCAGAACCCGGTCTTCATCGCGGAACAGGGCCATTGGATGGGCAGGCCCGGCCGAGTCGAGGTTGAGGTCGTCGGCTCGCGCTCCGCAATCGAAGCTGTGAGGATCGCGGGGACTGCCGTCATCGTCATGGAAGGCCGGCTCACGTACTGATCGTCGCGAAGCGCTCGCGGCTCGACAGCGTCGACTGACGGTACGTCATGGTAGCCGAGGCAACGACCGGCCGGTCGACACCTCGCCGTGACCGCGGACGCCCGTCGCAATTATTGAACCTCCGTCGACGAATGCGGAAGCGTACAGTTTGCACGGACAGCCCATTGCGTCGCCCTGGCCAATTCGGTAGCGACCGACGTGCGGCTTGTCGTTCGCGCCTGTGAGCGCTGAGCGACACAGGTATCCAGCAAGCGCCGCAGCTGCGACGCCCGTGGCAGGATCTTCAACAAAGCCAGCGCGCAATGGAAACTGTCGCGCGTCGATGTCACGGTCGCGTGACCTCGGCGAACGTGTGAAGGCGTACACGCCCGTCACACCGACTCCGTCGCACACCGCCCACAGGCGCTCGTAGTCGGGAGTGAGCGAGTCGAGAGCGCGGTGATCGCGAACCGGCACGAGAAGCTTCGCTCGCGAGACGGACACGCTCTGCACCGGGCCCACTTCGAGATCAAGCTCGTCGCTGGTCATGCGAAGTGCAGCCAGCAGAGGATTGAGGCTACTGGATGTGGTAAGCGGAGACTTGAACTCTGGTGCAGCCTGGCTCACCGTCACTTCCACACCGCGCTCCACGCCACGCTTCCCGCGCGTCCAACGCACAGTAACCAAGCCGGAGCGCGTCTCGATGCGAAGTGTCCGTGGAAGATCCGGGATCCGGCCGGCCAGGACTGCTACGGCTCCGATGGTGCCGTGCACGCACATGCTCATCTCCGATCCGGCAACGAAAAACCGCAACTGCAAGTCCGCAGCACCCTCTGGGGGAAGGACAACTCCTGTCTCCAGACCGGTGCGTTCTGCGGCGCCTTGCATGGCAGCGAGAGATATGCGCGCGCCACCGAGCACTACGAGAGCGGGATTCCCTCCTCCGACGGAAGTTCCGAACGCAGTGGCGCCTATCTCTTCATACGGAAGCCGCTCCACTTCCGCGTCGAGGTCGGGGACTGGTCTGGTTGAGGCCGGCATGCTAGCCTCTAACCGGCGGCGAACATGAACGCCCGACTCCGCGGTTCTCGTGGCTCAACGCAAGTCATCGACATCGTGTGCCGCAGTCGAAGCTCAATGAGCAGTTCTCGAGAGCAACTCCGCGCCGATCTCGCGCACTGCGTCCGTCAACAGATCAAAATCCTCGCGGCGGCTGCGCTGATTTGTATTGGCGACGCGGATGACGTACCTGCCTCCGACGATTCCACCGGATGGGACCGCTATTCCACGCTCGTGCAGTTCGATGACGATCTCCTTGTTCAGTGCGTCTGCCTGAACATCGTCGATGCTTGATGATTTGTAGCGAATGCACGCGACATTTAACGGGGCGGGCGCCATAACCTCGAGGTTGTCGGTCGCGTTGACACGCTCGATCAGATACTTTGTGTGCTCGACATTCTGCTCGATCAACTCGCGATACTTGGCGAGCCCATGTTCCTTGATGGACATCCAGACCTTCAGCGCGGTGAACGCGCGGGAAAGATCCATGCCGACACCGCCGTAGTAGTACTTGCCGGCGGCGAGCCCACGCTCTCCGCGCGCGAGATATGTCGCGGCCACAGGAGAGAATGATGCCCGCAGCGTAGCCGTGTCGCGCACCATTGCGCATGCTACTCCGTACGGCATGTACATCCACTTGTGCAGATCGAACGCGATGGAGTCGGCTCGCTCCATTCCCTTGAACAGCGGCTTGAGAAGGGGTGACATGACGCTTACCGTTCCAATCGCTCCATCCACGTGCATCCAGAGATCGTGCTGCTTCGCGATGTTAGCAATAGCAGTGAAGTTATCGAGCGCGCCGGTGTTGACGGTGCCGGCGGACGCGACCACGCAGAACGGGCGCAAACCGGCTTCGATATCCGTTTCAATAGTGTGTCGGAGGGCAGCGGTGTCAATCTCGTAGGCGGAGTTCACTGGGATCGCACGAATGCCATTGCGACCAAGGCCCATTACCGATGCCGCCTTGTCGATGGAGTTGTGCGTTTCCGTGGAGCAGTACAACACTGGCTGCCGTTCCATTGACGACAGGCCGCGCTCCTTGACGTCGGCTCCGAGCTTGGCGTCGCGCGCAGCGGTGAGGCACGTGAGGTTCGCGAGCGAGCAGCTGCTCACTAACAGACCCCCGCCCGTCTCCGGAACATCGAGCATGTCCCTGAACCAGGTGACAACCTGCTCCTCGACGTAGCATGCGCTCTGCTCGCCGCCAAAGACGTTCGAGTTCATACCTGCGGCGAGCATCTCCGCGAGCATCCCCAGCGGAGTGCCGGTGCCCATCACCCAACCCCAGAACCGTGGATGAATGTTCCCTGTTGCGTAAGGAAGCACCTGCTCCTGGAAGTGCCGATATGCAGTTTCGGCCCCTTCCGGTTTCTCGGGCGGCGCGCTCCTGAGTGCCGCCTTGACGGACTCCGGCATGGGCTGCCACGCCGGCCGATCCCGGACCGTGCGTAGGAATTCGAGCATGTCCTCAACCATCTGGTGCCCAAGTGCCTTCATCTCGTCCCAGTTCTCCGGGTCGAGCGTCAGCTCAGCCGGAGCAGATGCAGAAGGCGTCATGTAATCTCCGAAAAAGATAAGAGCTCGCGCCGCTCGGACTGTGTTAGGACTGTGTTAGGACTGTGTTAGGATCGGCCGGCTAAATTGCGGATGGAGATTGCGCAACGGCCGCAATAGACAGCATCGGGATTTCGACGAAGTATGTCCGCCGAACGATAAGATGGTATCAGATTCTTGCGGGCGGCGGCGGTCGCGCGACGTGCGCGCGATATTCCGCGCGCCGCCAACCAATACCATCCAGGTCAACGTCAGCTATTGGCTCGGACGCTAATCGAAGGTTGGCGTCGGGCTGATGTAACTCATGCGGCTTCCTGCCTCGGCCAATTCCACGCGTACCAGACGATAACCAGCTGGAGCGCCACTTCAACAGTGCTCAACAGAATGTAAAATGCCCAGGCGCCTGGCATTGTAATCAGCACGATGACGGTGAGGATCACGCCGACGGCGATATTCACCCACCGGTTGAGCTCGGCTGGCAACACCAACGACAAGAAAATCATGACAGCCGGAACCGCCATCAGGATTGCTACAGCCGCCAACGTCGCTTGGCTCGTAGAGCCAATTGGTCCCTGGCCCTGCAGCATCCCCGCGATTTGACCAGGCACATAGAGCCCGAGGTAGTCACCGTAGATATAGCAGAACATCACGCTTGCCCACAGCGCTGAGATCCTGATTTTCACATGGATCTTGATATCGATCAGAGCCGAGCGGGCGTCCTTCATCGAATGGCTTCTCCAGTCTTCTGTTTCCAACCTTGAACGTTTACGCTCATTACAATCAACCAGAGGCTGAGTGCCAGTTCAGCGACGCCGGCGAGCACCGTCAACTCGGGAAGTCGCGCGGCGAACGTGGGCGATAGAATCGTTGCGAAGCTATCGATCGTGTAGCTCACGCCACCGATCACCATCAACACGCCGAGCACTCGGGGTAGAAAGCCTGACCTGAAAATCAGGTATCCAATTATGAGGCAGTAACATCCCCCTGAGAACACGTCTGCGATGCTGTAGCCCCAGGCGTGCATTTGTAGCGATAGGAGCGTAAGCGCGCGCAGCTGGCTCGCCTCGAATGCGGCCAGGTAGTGAGCATTGCCCAACAGAATCAATGGCGCCAGATGGTTGAGCGAATTAGCCGCCAGAACCGCCAGCCCCACCACGCTGAAGAACGCGGCGAGCAAGGAGAGCTTCCTGCTCACCGGCCTGAACAAGACATAGAAGAGAAGTGTCACACCGACGTAGCAAGCTATCATCACGAGATCGGCGGCCAGACCAACCCGATACAAGGTCTCGTGTGCGAGGATATTCGCCGCTGTTGCTGCAGTGTCATCGCGCACGATGAGCGTGCCGCGAACGAAGGCTTCGGCGAATACGCCCATGATAATCGTGATCAAATACAAGACCCCGGCCATTCTAGCCCCCAGGCGCGGCGATGCCTCAAAGACTCTTTCAGTCATCCTGCTCCTCGTAAGGGTGATCCCTGGCGTCGGGAGGCTGAGGCCCCGATCCGGCTGCACGCACACGCTATCGAAGCGTCAGCGGCGCCGCAAACCCGTGCCGTCCGGCTGCGTATTTGTCAGATCCAATGCGCGTTAGGTTGCCGTGTCCATTCGCACCGAGCTGATCGATCTCGATCAGTTCTGAGAAGCACGCTCGGCCACAGGAAGGCGATGCTGAGTGCACGCCCGAAAACTCCCGTCCAGGACATACCTGCTCACCGGCCCACGCGCGTAGTGCATCCGGGGACGTAGCCATTGGCGCACCGGCCAAAAGGGGCTACGTGGTTACTAGCGCTGCCGTGTGCGAGCAATCCAATCATCATCTCGTCGCTGATATCACGTACCGCGGCATGAGTTCATCCCTGAATTTGCGCCAGATGCCGTACTGCCCGTAATTGCCAGCCGTAAAGACCACCGCGATATCCAGTTCGGGGAGCACGATGAGAAACTGTCCGCCGTTACCGTTCGCTTCATACTCGCGATAGCTGCGGCCATTCGCGGTCAGGGTGTACAGGTGCCACGCAAAGCCGTCGGCGCCAGTTGGCGCACTGACCTGTTTCGACGTCGATTCGCGTACCCACTCGGGACTCACGACGCGTCGTCCGCGCCAGCTCCCGTGATTGAGATACAGCGCTCCGAACTTGAGGAGGTCACGCGGTGTCATGTGCACTCCGCCGCCGCCGTACATCTCACCTGTGGGAGTGAGATTGATCGCATAGTGGGTGATGTCGAGCGGCTGCGCTACCATCTCATCGAACAAGGCCGGCAGCCAGCGCCCCGTGCGTTGTGCGAGCACGCCCGCAGCGAGATTCATTCCGCCCGAGCAGTACGCGTAGTGGCTGCCGGGTTCGTGCGTCATCGGTAGCGCGAGCATGTACCGATACCGGTCGGACTGCGCAGTCTGTGACTGCAGCCTGTCTTCGCCACCAGGCGAAGCCTCATCGTTGTCATCACACGCGAGGCCTGACGTGTGCGTGAGGAGGTTGCCAAGTGTCATGTGCCCCCGACGAGAATCGCTCGCCGCGAGCACGGCGCCGCCTGGAAAACTCGCGTACACTGAAGTCGCCGGCGATATGTCTACTCCTCGGAGCATCGCAGCGCCCACCATGACGGAAGTGAATGTCTTGGATGCTGAGCGCAGATCGTGAATGCGCGTGTCGTCGAAGCCGTAGAAATATTCTTCGAGAACGAGCTTCCCGTGCCGCGCGATGAGAATCGAGTGAACCAGCGGAGTGTTGCTCGGAGCGGAGTCGGCGGAGATTATCTGCTGCACGAGCGTTGCAAGCGTCTTCTCATCGAGCCCCACGTCCCGCCCCCGCGCAACAGTCCATCCGTCGGCGGGCCGAGCAGCTGGTGGCCCGTATGTGTAGTGCTCGTTTGCCGGTGACCGCGCAAAGTATCCCACCGCATCGTCGCGGCTGCGCGGAGTGAGCACTATCTGGCGGCCGAAGTCCATGAGCATCCGGCGTCCGGCGGAGTCGTAGGCGATAGCGTTGAGCTGCTTGCCGGTGGTAGGATCGAGCAGCCGGAGCGAGTCTCTATTGCGCACGATCGTGAATGCCGCCGCGCCACCACGCCAATTCGCCTCGGGATTGCGAAACGACCCGTGCAACGAACCGTCCGGTGCGCGAGCAATCCTGAGGTAGAGCGACCACCTCTCATCGAGCGGAACGATCGCGCCACGCCACGATCCGCTGGCTTCCTGGTGCAGCACTACCGGGCTGGCGTAGTCCACGCCGAACGGGCCCGCCGGCTGGATCCAAAAGCCTTGTATGTTGTTGACGGCGAGATGTCCGCGGAACGATCCCTGGCCGCCGGGAAGCTTCACGATGATCGTGTCGCCATTCGCGCCCGCCGGAAGGATGAAGCCGCCGACATGCGCTGTCCAGCCGCTCTGCGCCTTTGCGAGAGTAAATTCTCCGCGAATCTGTGGTCCGCTGCTCGATTCGCTCCCCCAAAGGCCGATGAGGGCGTCGTCGGCGATGGAGTCTGCTTGAGCCGAGGAGTGCGTCACGGGGTAAGTGGTGATTGGCTGCTGCATTGCTGCTGTGGCGGCGAGTAACAGGGCGAGGTACATGTCGTGAGGGAGCGGAGGCTAGAACCGAAATCGCTGACCATGAACGCTACATCACACGAACCCTGCCGTCTTGCAACCGCTGAACATTCCTGAAAAGAACGTTGAAGGTCAGGCCTGGGCTATCCTCCGGTAGGCGCCCGGCGCGACGGAGAACATGCTTCTGAACGCGTTGGTGAAATGGCTCTGATCGCCGAACCCGCTCACGAGTGCGACAGAAACTAGCGGCACTGTCGTATCCGCGAGCAGAGATGCCGCATGCGCGAGACGGCACCGACGCAGGTATGTCGCAGGCGCACAGCCGAAATGTTTCCGGAACACGCGAGAGAGATGAACCGGGTGCACGCCAGCGGCAGTCGCGATGTCGCCCATGGTGACCGGGCCGGACAACCTGTCGTGAAGCAGCTCGCGGGCCGCTGCAAGCCATGGAGGAACATGTCTGCTCGCCACCATGCCGCGTTCCGCAACGCAAGCGCTCAGCTCGAGACACAGCCCTTCCGCAGTGAGCTGTGATGCCTCGTGCCAACTCATCACCTCCTTGCGCAGTCTGAACGCAAGCGAGAGAGAATAGCTGTCGGAGACGACTAGTGGATCAGACGGAAGCTGAACGCCACTCAGAATACCGCCCATCCTGTTATCCGCAATTCCGATCGACATGAATCGTCCGTCGGCGCGTCCGTCCACGCTGCGAAAGCAATCGCGGTGCGCGGTGCCCGGTGGATTGTAGACGAGCGCCGGTGAACGGTGTTCGAACGCTCCGCGCGCCGTCGTGATGTAGTCGCCGCTCGTGACAAGAATGAAGTGCGCCGTGGAGTGTGTGTGCCATTCCACATCCAGAATCGGGTCGGCGCCGATCTCGGCGAGCGCGAACCCGCCGACGTCTGCCGCATGTGCGGTGGACCCGAAGAACCTGCCGTGACCAAGCACCTTGCGCATGTACCTGATCGGTCACACCAGCGCGCCGAAAGGTTGGTGCCGCTCCGAAGATAGCCCCGTTGATTGCGCGGGGCGGAGCCAATCCCAGCGGGCAGAGTTGCTCGCATCACATATTATGAAACATGACACGCATCAGGATCATCTTCTGGGTCCTCTGTATCGGGCTCACCGCTCTATGGCTCTCCGCCGATCCGATCCACACGACCGTCGGGCCGTTCTCCCAGACCCGCCTTTCTCTCATCTTCTACACGGGCATCATCGCCATGGGGGTGATGAGCGTGTCTATGATTCTCGCCGTGCGATCGGGGACTCTGGAGTCGCACGTCGGCGGTCTCGACAAGAGCTACCGTCTGCACAAATGGCTCGGCGTTGCCGCCCTCGTAATGGCGGTCGCACACTGGGGATGGATATCGGGCCAGGGATTTTTTGTATCACTCGGCTGGATGCCGCAACCTCGGCCACAACGTGGCGGCGCGGCGGCCGCGCACGGCATACTCTCGGAGTTGAGCCGGTTGCAGGGACCAGCGCGCGCGGTTGGCCAGTGGGGTTTCTACGCGACCGTGCTGCTGGTCGTACTCGCACTGCTGCGGTGGTTTCCGTATCGCTGGTTTCTCAAGACGCACCGTCTGCTCGCGGTTGTCTATCTGCTGCTGGTGTTTCACTCAGTAATTCTGATGAAGACCGCGTACTGGACGCATCCGATTTCGTGGGTGATGGTGGTGCTGATGACCGGCGGTGCATTGGCCGCGCTCATTACGCTATTTCGAAGGGTGGGTCGCACACATCGCGCCGTCGGCGAGATCGATGAAGTGAGAACGCATTCTGATATCGGCATCCTCCAGGTTGGCGTCCGGCTGAAAGATGGCTGGAGCGGGCATCAGCCCGGCCAGTTTGCATTCGTAAAATTCAACGACGGTGAAGATCCACACCCTTTCACGATCTCATCTCCGTGGAAAGACGATGGGCATCTGACCTTTCTCATTAAAGGGCTCGGCGATTACACACGGAGCCTTCCGAGCACTGTCACGAAGGGCTCGCTGGTAACCGTGGAAGGCCCCTACGGCCGCTTCAATTTCCACGATTCTCACAAACGACAGATCTGGGTGAGCGCCGGCATCGGCATCACGCCGTTCGTGGCGCGGATGCAGGAGCTCGCCGCAAAACCTGATGGAAAGACTATCGATCTCTTCCACGCGACCGCGTCGCGGGATATCGCGCCCGTACAACAACTGCGCGTGCTGGCCGATTCTGCGCACGTGCTGTTACGCGTCTGGGTCGCCGCGGAAGATGGACGGATGACCGGGAAAGACATCCGCCAGGTCGTCCCTGATTGGACAGATGCGGACATCTGGTTCTGCGGACCGGTTGAATTTGGTCACGAGTTACGAAAAGACTTTCTCGCCGCAGGACTCTCGGCCAACTCATTTCACCAGGAGTTGTTTCATCTTCGGTAAGTACCGCTACTCATCCTCGTCGGCGTCGTGTAAAACCGCAATCGCACTGCAACTTAGGTAACGTCCAAAAAACGTTGAAGAAGCGCTAGCAATCCATTTCGTCGGACATAGAATCCGCGTGTCGGCCGTCAAGCCTTGGCTCCTTCATAGCATCCTCCCGCATTTGGAAGTCCTGTCCACCCCGCGAAGTCGGTCGCGAAAAGTGCAACTAGTGCTTGGCCGCTTCCCCTGTGCGCTTGGCTCTCGGCACAGCCTCATCTGTCTTGTTGGACCACTGTTCGATCAGGCTCGCGGCCTTTTCCCGGCCACCCAGGCCGAAAGACAGGCCTATAGCGAGAGCGAGCGCTCCTACGACCCCGATGAACAGCGTGTTGATCAGGGCAGTTGCAATTCCGACCTGATTGACGGCCACGATGATCGCAAATGCCCACACGGCTACACTCGCCACTGCTGCAAGCGTATCTGGGTTCGTGAATCCTGCTTCCGCCGCTGCGCCGCGCACCATTCTGGCTACTGCACGCGCAAGGAGCCCGCCAATGACGAGGACAACGAGTGCTACAAACAGGTTCGGAATCCACAGCAGGAATTGACGTAACACATCCGAGATGGCAGCGAGACCGAGTGCGTCGAATGCCGCGACAAGCGCAATGAGCCGAACGAACCATTTCACGACGTCTGCGAGAAGCCCTGACGGGTCGGTCTGCACTCCCATCTTCTCCACGAAGTCACTGATACCAGACCGCCGCGCCAGATCATTGAAATTGACGGCGCGAAGCAGTGCAGCGACCGCCTTGGCGAGGAGCGATGCGATGAACCAGCCGATCAGAAGGATGACTAGGAACGCGATGACGCGCGGAATCGCACCAAAAAACATCGCAAATGCGTTCGTCAGTGAAAGGCGGATACTATCTCCCAAGCTCTGTACCGCGACCGGAATCGGTGCCTGCACTCTAGCTCCCTGAACTCGTGATTAACAAAGGCCGCTTCGTCGATTCGACTCTCCGATGACGCCACACAAACTCGGCGACGGTCGCTGGAACGGGCAAAGGGTATGCCAATGGTCGAGCTTTGCTCGAATGGATCGCCGTATAGTTCGGTGCACACTCGACACGGTGCGCACACTGCTTTACGTCGTGCCCACACGGACCGTCGGTGGTCGGACGGAGCCAACCCGCGGGCCCTTCAAGCGTTGGCATCTTTGATGCAAACTGTGCCAAGAGCTGTACCGCATGGAACGGCGCGGAGTGACGGCGCAGAAGCAGTTGCGCTCTTACTTGCAGTGCCTGACGGGCCGGCATTTCTCGCGTATTGAACAGGAGACGCTTCATGATCCATCCGCGCCACAAGACCACGCAGACACGTCTGCGCACGGAACTCCACGCATTTCGATTCGGATCGAGCGACACGCGGATGGTTTCCAATGGCTGAGATCCCAATCCAACGAACAGCGGGGCGCAACGTTTGGCCCTGGGTGATCGGAGCGGTCATCGTCATCGCACTTCTCTGGTATCTCTTTGGAAGACAGACAGGCGTCACGACGACGCGTACGACCACGGACACAACTGTGACGATCACGCCAGCGCCGGCGCCAGCAGGGACCACACCAGCAGGGACCACACCAGCAGGGACCACACCCGCAGCGCGGCCCAACCCTTGAGTGTGCGGTGCTGCAGAGGCGCACTCAAGTGCGATGATTCACATCAATTCTCACCGATCACTCTGACGTATTCGCGCATTCCGCGACGAGGATAATCATAATGGATGACAGACAAATGGCCGATGCAGCAGATAGGCGCGGCGAGCCGGACGAGGTGCCTCGAGTGGCGGCACTCGGCGACCTCGGCGACTTTCAGGTCGCGGAAGGATACCCGGACCCGCGCGGTTGGAATGTCATGGGCGCGGACGGCATGAAAATCGGCAAGGTGCACGATCTCATTGTTGATACTGGCGAGATGCGCACGCGCTACCTGGACGTCACGCTATATAAGGACGCTATAGGTGCAGCCGACGACCACGACGTACTGCTGCCAGTCGGGGCGGCACAGCTCGATGACACGAACGACCACGTCATGCTTGGATCACTCACGCCGGCACAGCTCGGCGCCCTCCCCGAGTTCACGCATGGTGAGATAACGCGCGATTACGAGGATACCCTACTCCAGCACATGCCTGGACCACGCGATGCCGTGGCAACGGCCGGCGCCGCCGCAGCGACGGATTACTACGCAACACATCACTTCGATGACAAGGCTTTCTTCAACCGACGCGACGAGCGGATGAGCCGCGATGCGAAGGACGAGAACATGAATGAAGTACGCGTGACCCGTTCGGAGGAGGAGTTGGAAATCGCGAAGCGGAACGTGCAGGCCGGCGAAGTGGACTTACACAAGCGTGTCGAAACTGAGCACGTTACTCGGCCCGTCACGACGCGGCGAGAGGAAGTCACGATCGAGCGCCGCCCTGTGCGCGCCGATCAGGACAGGTCCGCGACCGGTACCATTGGAGACGGCACCGAGATCCGTATTCCCATCACGGAGGAAGAGCTCGTGGTCGAGAAGCGCGCGGTAGTTAAGGAAGAGCTCGTTATCAGGACGCGCATGGTAACCGAAGAAAAGACCGTGGAAGGGGATATCCGGAAGGAAAAGGTTGACATTGACCGCAGTCACGAGCACGACATGCCGGCCAGTGACAACAACCCTCCTGGACGCATGTAACTTCGGCGAAGACCCAGAACCGCAATGCGAGTATTTCAGTGACTCGCCTAGACCTGAACTAAAAAGGAGAGTTTTCCAGTGGCAAGTAACGACAAGGGCATGACAGACAAGGCGCGTGACATGGCGCGCGCGGGCAAAGACAACGTGGAAAACACCGCCAGTGGGGCTAATGATTCCAGCGTCACAGGCGGGAAGATCGGACGCGAGGTTGGCGAGGGCGTCGGTGGTGTCGGCGGTATCGTGGCAGGCGCGGCCATCGGTTCCGTCGTGGGGCCCATCGGCACTGTCGTCGGCGCGATTGCGGGCGCCATGGGCGGCTGGTGGGCCGGAAAGGAAGTGGTCAGTGCCGTAGAGGGTTACAGTAGCGCCGACGCAGCCAACAAGAAGCACTTCGAGACCCAGCCGCGCAACGCGCAGGGCACGCTCAAGTCGTACGACCAAGCGCGTCCTGCCTATCAGCTCGGATACGTCGCCTCGCAGAACCCGGATTACAAGGGCAAGTCGTTCGACAAGATAGAGCCCGACGTGAAGCGCGGTTGGACCAAGGATATGGAGCAACAGTATCGCGGCTGGAGCGACGTGCGAATGTACGCGCAGGAGGGGTACGAACGAGGTGGCAAGCAACCTGGGATGGGAATGCAGGAAGAGCAAACCATGACACGCTCGGAAGAAGAGCTCGTGGTCGGAAAACGTCAGGTCAAGGCGGGCGAGGTCGACCTCAAGAAAACGGTTGATACGGAGCACGTCACGAAGTCGGTGCCGCTGATGCACGAAGAGATCGAGGTCGAGCGGCATTCAGTAGCCGGTGATTCCGCGCGCGGCGAGGCGGAGATCGCGGAGCAGCACATCCGCGTTCCGCTTTCGGCCGAAGAAGCGGTTGTCAGCAAGCGCGTAGTGGCGAAAGAGGAGATCGTCATCAAGAAACACGCTGTAGACGAGACAAAAACCGTCGAGGCGGATATTCGCAAGGAGCGCATCGACATCGATAAACAAGGTCGCGGCAAGGACGTCAAAGAAACGCGTATGGACGAAGACACTCCATCGAGTAGTCGGTAACTCTTGCCGTAGCGGAACGACAGGGTCACCGCCGCACTCATCGAGATCACCTCGCTGGTGCGGCGGTGCTCGCTGACCCCGGATCGTACCCGGGAACAGCCCCACTCGTGAACAGAAGCTGCGGCCAGGGCACGATCATCCGCTCTAAGAGCGGGCAGCGCCTCCCATGATGCAGCACGACGGAAACCGGATCGACGCGCAGCTTCACGATCTGAGCTCCGAAGCTCGCAATGTCCGCATTGCCCAGTTCGGCGTCGAGCACACCGACAATCGCGTTCTGCTCCGCACTCGCCGCGTCATGCGCCGTAATCATGTTCCGGGCCTGCGTGACGCCGTTATCCGCCAGAAGATGGAGCGCTTCCACCGCACTCGCAGCTTCGCAGCGTCACGGTGTACACCTGATGGGTACGGTCGACGACTTATGGAACCCAGATCGTCTGGGACGGCGTCGATCCGATGGCTTCTTCTATCTCCGTCATTACCGTCGCGTTCGTGGGCGCAATGAAACGCGTCTCACGATCCTGCGCACCAGCAATCGTTGTTTCGACGAAAGTCCGTTAGTGCTTGCTATCACTACACCCTTCGCCCCCGCACCAGCCGCAGTAGAAACAGCAACACTACTGCCCCCACAAACGCCACGAAGATCGTGCCGCCAAGTCCGGCGAAAGGGGTGTGAACGCCCAATACTCGAAACAGCCAGCCGCCGATGAACGCGCCGGCGATTCCGATCAGAATGTCGCCGATCAGTCCGAAGCCGCCGCCCACCACGAATGACGCAAGCAGCCCAGCAACAAGCCCGACGATCAGCCATGTGACAAGATCCATTTCGATATCCGGTCGAGGTCAGTGAGAAAAGTCCGTCTTCGTCCGAAACCTAGCGCCGTCGCGGTGTCCGTGTCGCGCCGCGCTAGGTCCGCCGCGACGCGGCCGTCTTTCCTGCCGTCATAGCATCCGGCGCAGACTCACGCTCGAGAAGTGCGCGCTTGCGCTCCACACCCCAGCGATAACCAGAGAGCGCTCCGTCGCTGCGCACCACTCTGTGACACGGAATCGCGACGGCGATAGAGTTCGACGCGCACGCCTGCGCGACCGCCCT
>JALYTX010000132.1 GCA_030854055.1 Gemmatimonadota bacterium
GCAATGTCGCCCAGCACGGCTTTCGGACTGGGGATTGTGGCCGAGGCGGGCAGATAATCAACGAGTGGCGAGAGGAAGAACGTCTCGGTGGTGTACTCGTGGATCTTCCGGGTGTACTCCGTATCGATGGGCTGGCCAGGATCGCGGCCCGGCGGCGCGACCGAGATCTGGGCGGTCGCCGGTTGCGCCGTCTGCGCGAAAGCAGAAGCGCTCGTGAGGAAGAGAAGCATGGAAAGCGCGGCTGCGGCGACTGATCGAACTCTCATGGAACCACCTCATCATCGTGAAACCAGCGCTGCCACCCATTTGCGGCGCGCGCTAACGTCAGTACTGTTCGGTCGGCGCTAACGTTGGCAGGGGTAGGCGAGCGACCGCCCCTGGCCGAGCGTACTCGATCCGGGCAGCATACTCGCCGTAAATTCATCGACCATGTCACCAACAATGTCACCGACCATTCTTCGGACATCCGGGCACCTGACGACCGCGAAGACAAACTCGGTATGCCGGTACTGTCTTGTCGCACTCATGCTTACGGCCTCGTGGGCTGGCGTTGCGCCTTTGGCCCACGCGCAGGACCGCCTGCGGTCGATGCCGGAATATCAACGCTACAAGAAGATAAGCGCCGAGATTTACGGCTCGGTCACGAGCGCCGCCATCCGACCTGTCTGGGTCGATAGCGGCCGCGAATTCACGTACTCCTTCGCAGGGAAGCATTATCGCTATGACGTCGAGCGGCGCGCGGCAACAGTCACCGGAAACGTCGACGCCGAGGCGGAGCTGAGAGCCTTGCGGGCACGTTACGCAGCCGCGCCCGAGCGCGGTCGCCAGTACGAGACGACGCCCTCGCCAAACGGCAGGCTCATTGCGCGGTATCGTGATCGGAACGTGTGGCTGAGCGACTCTTCCGGCGCGAACGAGATCGCACTGACCAGGGATGGAAGCGTTGCCGGACGCATCAAGAACGGCACTGCGTCCTGGGTTTACGGAGAGGAACTGGAGCAGCGTACCGCTATGTGGTGGTCGCCCGACGGATCCAAGCTGGCCTACTATCGATTCGACGAGAGCAAGGTCCCCGACTACTTCGTCGCGATGAACCAGACTGCGCTGCACACGACGGTGGATGCCGAGGCATTTCCGCAACCCGGTGTGCCGAACCCCGTCGTCGATGTCTACGTGTACGACGTCGCGAGAAAGACTACTACGCACATCGACGTGCGCGACGGCAAGCCATTCGACAACTCCGTCGTCGGCCATTACGTGTACCACGTCGGATGGACTCCGGACGGCAGCGCGCTCACGCTCAATCGTACGAATCGCAAGCAAAACGTTCTCGAGTTTGCCGCCTGCAATCCTTCTAACGGTGCGTGCCGCACCGTGGTGCGCGACGAGTGGCCCGCGAGTTGGGTCGCCAACAATCCGGAAATGCAGTACCTCTCGGACGGTCACCGGTTCATCTGGGAGTCTGAGCGCAACGGCTTCAGGAACTACTACCTGTACGATCTTTCCGGCCGGCAGCTGGCGACGCTCACAAGAAATGATGCGGATGCTGACGCGATCGACCATGTCGACGAGAAAGCGGCTGTCATGTACTATACGGCCCACGACGGCGACAATACGATGAAGCTCCAACTTCACCGCGTGCGTCTCGACGGCCGCGGGGACCAGCGTCTGTCCGATCCGGCCTTCTCACACACCGTCAGCTTCTCCCCAGACGGGCGTTACTACGTTGACGTCGCGCAGACACACGACCAGCCACCCATCGCGCGACTGATGGAGAGCGACGGCAAACTCGTGGGCGAGGTTGCGAGGAGCGACGCAGCCAGGTTTGATCAGCTGGGGCTCAAGCACGTCGAGATGTTCACGTACAAAGCCGGCGACGGACGCACGGAGCTTCACGGTATGCTGAACTTCCCGTCCAACTTCGACCCGTCCAGACGCTACCCGCTGCTGGTGAGCGTATACGGCGGCCCCAATACGAACGGCGCCTCTGAAAATTTCGCATTGCCCAGCCGACTCACCGAGCTCGGTTTCCTGGTCGCTACGCTCGACTCGCGAAGCGCAGACGGTCGAGGCAAAAAATTCCTGGACGCGATTTACGAAAAACTCGGCATCGTCGAGATTGACGATCAGGCCGCTGGAGTGCGCGAGCTCGATCTGCGCCCGTACGTCGATCGCACCCGCGTGGGGATCTTCGGCACGTCGTATGGCGGCTATGCGTCGCTGATGGCGCTGCTTCGGTATCCGGACCTCTTCGCGGCCGCGTCCAGCATGTCCCCTCCCACCGATTGGCGCAATTACGACACTATCTACACCGAGCGGTACATGTGGATTCCGCAGGAGAACACGGCTGGTTACGACGCCGGTAGCGCGATGACGTACGCTGCCAATCTAAAGGGCCGCCTCATGCTCTACTACGGTACCGCCGACAACAACGTGCACAACTCCAACAGCATGCAGATGATTGCGGCACTCCAGAGGGCCGGAAAGAGCTTCGATGTGCAGGTTGGTCCCGATGAAGGTCACTCCGCGCTGAACACTGAGCGCATGATGGAGTTCTTCATCGATAATTTACCTGCGACAGCGGCTGGAACCGCAACGAGCCACTAGACCCAAAGCGCGCACTGGTTTTTCTTCCGTAGATCATGGCCACCGCATCCGCCGTCGACGCAACCGCTGCTCCGGCCGTCGCTGAATCCGAAGAGGTCAACCCCTATCGCTGGTTGATTCTCTTCGGGTTGATCACCGCGGCTGTCATGGAAGTGCTCGACACGACTATCGTCAACGTCGCTCTGCCGCAGATGGCTGGCAATCTCGGCGCTACGCTCGAGGAGATCGGATGGGTGCTCACCGGCTACATACTTTCGAACGTAGTCGTGCTTCCACTCACAGCGTTCCTCACCGAGACGTTTGGTCGTCGCAATTATCTGACCTTTTCGATCATCCTGTTTGTGGTCGCTTCGTTTCTTTGCGGTACCTCCACAAGCCTCACTGAGATCGTCATATGGCGGATCGTACAGGGGGCTGGCGGCGCCGCGCTGCTCTCGACTGCGCAGGCCACAATCCGCCAGATATTTCCCCGCGATCAGCAGGGACTCGTTCAGGCAATCTTCATACTGGGCATCATCGTGGCCCCCACACTCGGGCCTACACTGGGCGGGTGGATAACGGACAACTACAGCTGGAACTGGTGCTTCTTCATCAACATCCCGATCGGCATCACTTCGGCGTTCGTCGTCTCGTCGTTTCTGCATGATCCCCCCGGGATGAAGGGAAGGGAAGGCGGCATTGATTTTTTCGGGATAATACTGCTCACCGTCGGCGTCGGATCGCTGCAATACGTGCTCGAAGAAGGAAACCGCAAGGACTGGTTCTCCGATGGCCTGATCCTTCGCCTCTCCGCCCTCTCGGCGGTCTGCCTCGCGACCATGCTCTGGTGGGAACTCTCATCGCGCAACAAGCATCCGGTCGTGGACTTCCGCGTACTCAAGAATCGCCAGCTGGCGGCGTCGATCTTTCTCTTCATCGCGCTCGGCTTCGGGCTCTACGGCGGGACTTTTATCTTTCCGCTGTTTACGCAAAGCATTCTCGGGCTTAGCCCCATGGAAACGGGTCTTGCATTGCTTCCTGGTGGCATCGCCACCGCGTTCGGTGCGGTGCTCTGCGGCAAGTTGCTGAACGGTGCGAAGCCGCTTGTGGACGGCCGTTATCTCATCGTCATAGGGATCGCCATTTTCACTGTCTCGATGTGGAAGCTGGGCCACCTCTCACCGCAGGCGGGAGAGGGCGACGTCCGGTACGCCCTCATCTTCCGCGGACTGGCGCTCGGGTTCCTCTTCACGCCCATAAACAACGTCGCCTACGGCGTGCTTAAGCCGAGTGAGGCACAACAGGCGTCAGGTCTCATCAATTTGTCGCGCCAGCTGGGCGGATCGTTCGGAATTGCGATACTGAGTACGTACGTTACCACCCACACCGCGATGCACCGGGCGGACCTGATCGCCAACACCTACTCCGCCAACCCGGCGCTGGCCGCACGACAGCAACAGGTGGTGGCGGGTCTGGTTGCCCACGGTGTACCCGCAGTTACGGCGCTCAAGACGTGGTACGCGATGCTCGAAGGGACCGTTACGCGGCAGGCGGCGATGTTGAGCTACAATGACGCCTGGATAATGATCATGCTCACGTTCATCATTGTCGCGCCGGCGGTGCTGCTGCTTCGCGCCCCCACCGCCCGGAGCGGACCGACGCCGGACATGCACTAGAGCACGTCGAGAGAACCAAATGTGCGCCAGCGGCGTATTCATGGTACACGAGCGACGCGAATAATTACTGTCGCCTCACCAACACCCCGGATGCGCCCGATGATCTCGTTCAATCGTTACTTGCGCGCCGCTGCACTCGGCGTGGCCGTCACAGCCGGAACCGCGGCGTCTGCATGGGCGCAAAAACCCTCGAGCAGAGCCATGACTACCTACGCCAGGCCTACCGACACAGAGCTTCGGGCCAAGCTGACGTCGGAGCAGTACAACGTTACGCAGAAAGCCGCCACGGAGTCGCCGTACCACAACGAGTACTGGGATAACCACAAGGCCGGCATTTACGTGGACGTCGTCTCTGGCGAGCCGTTATTCAGCTCGCTGGACAAGTTCGACTCAGGTACGGGATGGCCAAGCTTTACCCGGCCGCTCGTTCCTTCGAACCTGAAAACGGACACCGACCACCTGCTCGGATATACCCGGACCGAAGTCCGGTCTGCGCATGCCAACTCACATCTCGGTCACCTGTTCGACGATGGGCCGAGACCGACCGGTTTGCGCTACTGTATGAATTCCGCAGCCATGCGCTTTATCCCTGTTGAGAAGCTGCAGGCTGAAGGTTACGGTGACTACCTGTCACTGTTCAGGAAGTAGTACTGCTCCGCGGATGGCGCCGACCCGAACCTGGGCCGCTGACGCGGGACTCGCACCGGCCGCGGCCGCTCTAACGGCCACGGTCGCGTCCAGCTCATCCAGCGTCTGCAGCACCTTCTGGCGCAAGTCTGTACCCAGCGCGGGATTCATCCGCAGGAATTGGCGCACCACCGCTGCCGCCTGGGGCGTCGACTGACCGCCAATGAATCCTCCGAGCCACGACCCGATGAAGAAGATCCTTCGGTTCCGCTGCAGCCACGGGAGCGTGTCGAGCGCCGGCTTGAGGTAGTCAATCGTGAGTGCCTGTTGACCAGGCTCGTTGAATGCACCGAGACTTGACGTCGCCCATTCCTCGTTGAGCGTCGGGTCGCTAAGGTAGCGATTGAAGTACTCACGCTTCACCGCGGAGTCGGGTGTCGCGGCGCGCGCAATGAACGAGTAACGCCTGCCCTCGCTCGTCGAATCAGCTCGGTGCTCTGCCTCGAATCGGGCGCTGGCAGTGGGGTACCTGCCGGCAATTAGCTGCGTGATGATAGCCCACTTTGTGGGCGCGCGGAGCGGTGCTCCCGCCGCGGTAGCGGAATCCAGCAAGTGATCAAGATACGCTAGGCCGCTCTGCGTACGCGTCACGCGAATCAGCGCATCAAGATTTGGTTTTCGAATCTCGTATGACCTGGTCGTGTCGCCAGCGACGTCGCGCAGTGTTGCTTCAAGCGCCGGCAACACGACGGCCGCGTCGGCCGAAGATAGGTACGATTCCGCGGCACGCGTAACATGTCGGAGCTGTGCCGCGACGATCTGCTCGTCGTGCTCGTGTGCGAGCTCGCGTTCCGCGATCGCGATGAATGCTCCAGGTGAGATGGATCGGCGTCGGACCAGCTCCCAGAGAACATCCCAACTCATCGCACGCGTGAGTGGATCGTGGATCGCGCCGATGCTGTCTACCAGCCACCGGGCACTCGCCGAGTCGGGGACCACGAGGGCGTAGGCGTTGTCGCCGGCGTTGGCGAACACGTACGCTGGCGCCGGGCGACGTGTTGCGAATCGCGCTACGGTGCTGTCGGACTTAACATCCATCAGCAAGTAGTCTTCGCGCTCGTCCGGATATCTCACCAGGACTTCCGTGCGTACGGGCCACACTCCAGGGCCCGAGATCGTGTCCGCGGGATGCTGAGTCAGCGCCACGCTTTCAAACAGGCCGTTTTCAACGGTCACGTGTTGTTCGATCACCGGCATTCCCGGGCGCAGAATATACGCCTCACCCCAACGTGTCAGTGATTGTCCGGCCGAATTACCGACCGATGCAAGCAGGTCCTGCCAGGTTGCGTTGGCGTACGCGTGGCGGACAAGATAGTTGTGAAGTCCGCGCCGGAATGCAGCATCACCGACGAGGTAGTTGAGCTGCTTTATCACACCCGGCGCCTTGTTGTATACGATGGCGCCGTAATTACTCTTTGCCTGATCGAGGTTGGAAAGCTCCTGCCAGATTGGAGTCGTTCCGTCGGTTCTATCGACGGCGTACGCGGCCGGCTTGTTCTGGAGGTAGAAAGTCTCCCACGCGTTGGAGCCTGGCGCGAGCGACGCCCTGAGCTTCGCCGCCATGTACGTCGCGAATCCTTCCTTGAGCCACAGGTCGTCGAACCACTGCATGGTCACGAGATCGCCGAACCACTGATGCGCGACCTCGTGGTAGATAGTTGCTTCGCGCGAGATCCGCTGGGTTCGTGTTGCACGCTCCCTGAAAATGAAGCTGTTCTCATTGTAGAAAATCGCTCCGGGGTGCTCCATTCCTCCAAATGGAAATGCCGGCGCGAGTACGAAGTCCAGCTTTGGCCAGGGAAACGGGACGCCGAAGTATTCGGAATACCATTTCATCGCGCGGGCGTTGGTGGCGATCAGGGAGTCCGACTCCACCTCCTTTGCCCGCGACGCACGCGCATACATCGTAATCGCGCGGCCGTCCACGTTCCGCGTCACGCGCGCCCACGGCCCTGCGGCGAATGCTATGAGGTACGTGCTCATCGGCTTCGTCGGGGCAAAGCGAATCGTCGTGCGAGCACCGGAGCCTTCGCTTCGCTGCGCCACCCCGTTCGCGACTGCGTTCCACGCACTCGGGATGGTCAGCGTGAGCGTCGTACGAGCCTTCAGATCCGGCTGATCGAAGCAAGGGAAAAGCTGATTCGCGTCCGATGGCACCAGGAGCGTGTACAGGTAATCCGCCCCGTCCGTCGCGTCGTGGTATCGAATGATGCTCGCGCCGGCTGGTGCGATGAGCGCCCTGAAAGTGATGGAGACCACATTCTCACCGGTGCGGAGAAAGGCAGCGGGGAGCCGGATGTGCTTGCCATTGCTAGCCGTCATCGGAACGTGCCGTCTGTTCGCCAGGATCTCGTCTATCGACGGGCCACGGAAATCGAGGATGACGTCTCCTTGCCCGAGATGCCTGAAGGCGATGAGGACGCGTCCGTCGGCGGTGTCCCGCGCCGTCACGTCCAGCGTGAGATCGTAACGCACGTTTCGCACGTGCTTCGATCTGAATTCCGCGAGCTCCCGCGAAATTCCCGGCCCCATCATCGCGGGCGAACCCGTCATCGAGGCGGCCCCCGCCAGACCGGCCTGTGCCCCCGCGCCCCGCGCCGTTGCAGCCATCAGGGTCACTCCCACCAGCGACACCGCTGCGATCCTGAGGCCTCTCGGGCGCGCTGGTTGGGTTATGTTCATGCCCGACAATGCCCTGCTACTTGCGGATTGGCAAGTTCTAGAACGACCGTTCCATGGACCCCTTCGACCCGGGCCTGGGTAATTCAGAAACCGTTAGTAGCCCGCCTTTTGCAAGTACGGCATTGGCAGGGACCGAACAGATCACATCCAGAGAGGCGACATGCTTCGTATCACCAAGTTGTTCGCGCTTGCGACACTCGCCGGGGCGTTGGCCGCAGGGACTGCGGCGGCGCAGGATACAACAGCGACACCCAAGGCTGTTGGGCGCAGCGTAAAGGAAGGCATCAAGTCCGTCGGCAGTAGCGTGCACCACGTTCTTAAGTCGGCAGGGCGCGGCACCAAGCACGTTCTCGCAAGGGCTGTGGGCGACACCATTCATGACCCGAACCACAAGCCCGGCGGTCTTAACAAAGCCGCGCGGGACGTGAGCGAATCGATCAAGCACGTGGGACGTTCTGCCAAGTCCTCCGTTCACGAGGGCGCCAACGACGCGCACAAGTCGCTCCAGAAGACGGGAAACGACGTCAAACGATCCGTGAAGGACACGACGCACCACTCGTGACGGGCTGACGCGCGAGGTACCTCCGGCATACGTCGACGGGAGGGCCCGATCCTGGGTGCCTCCCGTCGGCGTTTCGCACGATTGTCAACTCGTTCCCGGTCTTGCGCAGCTGGTCATTCGCGGAGTGTCGCGGCTGATGCGACCCGTTTCACTTGTTCAGATCGATATTCCGGCCGCGGCACGATAGCGATTGCACCGTTGCTCCGGAGGATCGTCCAGCGGAGCGGCCGGAGGACCACTCGGCGCCGTCTGCACGGAGCCTACGCAGCGCGCGGACGATTGCTTGCGCGGCTCGCGTCATCACGCGAGCCGCGCAGCGCAACGTCAACCGCTTCACTCAGCTTGGACGTTATCGCTGCGGCAGCTGCTCCGACGATCGCATTCAACACTCCGTCCAGCGCGTTGCCTGCCTTGTCATTGAGCCTGGATGCGCCGCCGCGCACCTGCTCGCGTACTTCGTGCACCGCCTTTCCCGTCGCACCCGTTGTCGAAAGCAGCACGCCTGTGCCGAAGGCGACCGCTACCAGCGTTAGTGGGTAGTCGTCCACCACGCGCTTCGGATCAACCTTGTGCTCCAGTGCCGCGATGCTCGTGCCGAGGCGCCTGCGGGTAGCCGCTATCTGGCGGCGGATTTCGTGGGATGTTTCAGCCATTTGGCCGTCTCCTTGATTGATTCCGCTGTCTCCCGCGGCGCAAGCTTCGCGCCCGACAACGAGCTGGCACCACGCCACGCACAGATGAACGCGACAATTCCGAACACTACTGCAACCAGCAGAGCTGCGAGCCACGTGCGGCCATCCAGGACATACTCCGCCAGTACCATCACCGCGCAGGCCAACGCGGTTCCAAGTGCCCCAAGGCCAAGTACGATTGCCACGCCCAGTACCACCACACCGTGTTTGAGCGCAGCAAGGGATTCGACCGTCTCCGCTCGGACGAGACGAACCTCATCTCGCACGAGCTGAGCACTGGCATCTGTCAGCTCGCCGAGCAACTCGCCGAAAGAGCCGTCCCTGGGCGCGCCGCCGGCCGAACGAGCACCCACCGTTACTTCTTCGCCACGCGGCCGAGCAGGAAGCCCGCGCCCGCAGCAAATAGGAGGGTCCGGGCCGGATGGTCACGCACCTGCTCCTCGAGCCGCTGGGTGAGGTCGTCGACATTCACCTTGTCCATCAGATTGTTCGTAAACTCTGTGGCCTTGGACTGGAGCTGGGTCATGGCGTCTTCCACGCCAGCGACCCCGCGCTGCGCTACAGACTTGGCACTGTCTGCCGCCTGATCCGCCCCGATGCTCTTGGCGAATGAGACGTCATCTGTCCGGTCTTCCGTGCCAGGCGCACCCTGAGTGCTTCCCATATTGCTCGACCCTGCGCCGTATCCGGCGTTTCCCCCGGTATTCATCGTGTTCGCGCTGTTATTCAAGTTGGGCGATGTCATGACTGGCTCCCTGTGCAGTGTTTGGGCGCGACGCGGGCGCGTCGAATTCAACCCCGAGTCTTGCGTGTACCGCCGTCCAAGGCATACCATATGCCAGAGCGCACTTTCCGAAGCAGGCCGGCCCGGTCGCCTCAACGCGCTCCCCGGCCATCCCGTAATCAGTTCGTTCCGGCCGACGGCCGCGCGTACCCCAATCAGTGACATGACAAAATCCCGCCGCGATTTCATCAAGACGGTCTCGGCCGTCGCTGCAACGAGCGCCCTCGGCTCTCGGGGCAAAGCAAGCGTCGACAGGCTGCTCGCCCCCAATAGCCTTCCCGGTGATCCTACCTACCGCGAGCTCACGCAGGTCGCTCTCGACGCCGCCCGTGCCGCCGGCGCGTCGTACGCAGACGTTCGCATCTCCGCGCGCCGGTCCCAGCGCATAAGCACGCGCGAAAACCGGCTGCAGAACGTGGACGACAGCGACACGCTTGGCTTTGGCGTCCGCGCGCTTTCGAACGGCGCGTGGGGCTTCGCTGCCAGCAACGTGCTGACAAAGGACATGGTCGCACAGATAGCGAGAGATGCCGTCGCGATCGCGAAGGCGAATAGCACTGTGCAGCTCCGGCCCGTCGTGCTTGCACCCGCACCGGCAGCAAACGGGGAGTGGAAGAGCCCCATCAAGATCGACCCCTTCGACGTCCCGATCGGCGACAAGGTCGGGTTGCTTCTCTCGGCGAATGCCGCAGCCATGAAGGTGCAGGGAGCGCGGTTTGTCACGTCGAACATGTTCTTCCTGCGCGAGGAAAAAACCCTCGCCACATCGGACGGGACATTCGTCGTTCAGACGATCTACCGCGCTCAGCCTTCGATGAATGTCACAGCCGTTTCCTCCGGGGGCGACTTCCAGTCGCGTCAATCCAACGATGTCGCGCCCAGGGGGCTCGGCTACGAGTACGTCACGGGCGTCAATTTCGTGGATCGCGCGACGCAATGGGCAACCGAGGCCGTGCAAAAGCTTTCGGCGAAATCGGTGGACGTGGGCCGTTACGACCTGGTGCTGCACCCCTCGCACCTGTGGCTCACGATTCACGAATCCGTAGCGCATCCCACCGAGCTGGACCGCGCGGAGGGCTTCGAGGCCAATTACGCCGGAACCAGCTTCGTGGCACCGCCGGAGAAAATGCTTGGCAAGCTGAAGTTCGGATCCCCCCTCATGAACATTCGCGGCGACCGCACACAGCACGGCTCGCTCTCAGCGGTCGGGTGGGACGACGAGGGCGTCAAGCCGGACGAATTCATGATCATCAAGGAAGGCGTCCTGCAGGACTATCAGACGACTCGTGAACAGGCAATGCAGCTCGATTGGTGGTACAAGAGCCAGGGACGGCCGACGCGCTCCCACGGATGCTCCTACGCGCAATCGTGGCAGGATGTCCAGTTCCAGCGCATGCCCAACGTATCGCTGCTGCCAGGTGCAAGAGAAACGTCGTGGGATGACATTATCGCCGCTACCGATCGCGGAATCGCCATCATAGGCGACGGCTCGTTCTCCATCGACCAGCAGCGCTTCAACGCGCAGTTCGGAGGTCAGGTCTTCTACGAAATCCGCGGCGGCAAGATCGCCGGCATGTTGAAGGATGTCGCTTATCAGATGCGGACGCCGGATTTCTGGGGCAGCCTCGACATGATTGGCGGCGAGAAGTCGTATGAGTTGGGCGGTGCCTTCAACGACGGCAAGGGACAGCCAAGCCAGTCGAATGCCATAAGCCACGGATGCGTTCCGAGCAGGTTCCGCAACATCAACGTGATCAATACCGGGAGAAAGGCATGAGCGAGCCAGGCATTCGCGCTGGCATCCGTGACAACGATGCGCTCCGCCCAAGGTCCCTCTTCGGCTCCAACCCTGCCGGAATTCTTACTCGCGCCGACGCCGAGTCGCTCGCCAGGCGCGCTCTCGCGTTCGCCAAGGCAGATGAGACGTCCGTCACCATCAACAGCGACGCGCGCGCCAACACTCGCTTCGCTGTCAACCAGGTATCTACCGCTGGCGACGATACGGATACCACGCTGACCATCCGAAGCACGTTTGGCAAGCGGTCCGCGAGTGTGACCACCAACAGGTCGGACGACGTGTCGCTCGCGGCCGCGGTACGGTCGGCCGAAGAACTGGCAAGATTGAGCGTGGAGAATCCCGAGCTCATGCCCGATCTCGGGCCGCGGGTGTACCCGAACGAGCGACAGCAAACCGTCAGTTTTCCTTCTGCAGCAGACCGTGCGCGCGCAGTCAAGGCGGTAACAGATCGCGCGCGCGCCGCCGGATTCGTAGCAACCGGCTACATCGAAGCTCGCGTCGGAACGCGCGCCCTCGCAAACTCACGCGGTCTGTTTGCATTCGAGCAGACGGGCGGCTCCAGCATGACAGCGACAGTGCGCACACCCGATGGCACCGGCTCCGGCTGGGGCGGCGCCAACGCGAACGACTGGTCTGGAATCGACGCCGAGGCGGTGGGTGCCACCGCGACCGAGAAGGCGGGAAGCTCGCGCAATCCAGTCGCGGTCGAGCCGGGACGTTATACCGTGGTCCTCGAGCCCACCGCGGTCGGCAACCTGATTCCCATCCTCGCATTTTCAGCACAGGCAAGGTCAGCCGACGAAGGTCGCTCGTTCTTCTCCAAGCCCGGCGGTGGTAACAAGATCGGCATGAAGATCGCGGACGAGCGCGTAACGCTCGTCTCCGACCCGGCCGACAATCTCGGAAGCGCGGTCACTCCGGATGGCCGACCCACCGAACGGGTCGTGCTCATCGAGAACGGAGTGCTCAAGAATCTGATCTACGATCGCTACTGGGCGCAGAAGCAGGGCAAGCCTGCAACGCCGCTTGCATTCGGATCCATCCGGCTTACGGGCGGCGACTCTTCCATCCCGCAGATGATCGCGAGCACCGAGCGCGGTATTCTTGTCACGCGGTTCTGGTATATCAGACCCGTCGATGCGCGGACAATCCTGTTGACGGGCCTCACTCGCGACGGGACCTTCCTGATCGAGAACGGTAAGATCACGCACGCCATCAAGAATTTCCGCTACAACGAATCACCGGTCTTCATGCTGAACAACGTCGAGTCATTCGGCGCCCCGGTTCGCGTAAGTGCAAGCGAGGACAGCAGTCCTGGCGCAGCCGTCATCATGCCACCGCTCAAGATTCACGACTTCAACTTCACGAGCCTGAGCGACGCGGTGTAGCGTGACCGACAGTCTGCACCGAATGGGTTGTGCAAAGCGTCTGCTGATGAAACACCCCGAGGGGTACCGACAGGAGATTTGTCGCTCACACCCACCGCCAGCGATCCGCATACGTGCTGACTACCGGAGTCCTCGGAGCAGTCCTGCTTCTCCAGGCGCAGTGTGCCGACTCGCGCGCTCTCCTGCATGAATCGGCAACTGTGCTGCTCGAAATCCGCATCGGCAACATCGCCGCTACGACAGTGGAGGCGCGCCGTGTATGCGACACCGCGTTGCTCCCCTCCGCGATTGTCCTTGCGCTGGCAGGTGTCCCGCCCGATGGTCCGCCCGCTTCCTTCGTAACAACGGATTCGATTGCAGTGCTCCTTCACGCGCCGATTGCTGTCGACTGGGAGGAGCTGGTAGTGAACATCGCCGACGACGGGACACTACCCGTCAGTCGGCGAGTCGCGCGACACGCCATCCACGCCCCAACTCATGCGGAGGTGATTGCGGATCTGCGCGCGCCGGTGGAGATCGCCGGTGCGCCGTTTCCTAACGATGCGGTCGTCGATTACATAGTGACCGACGCGTCCCGCTCCACTCGCTTGCGTCCGGCTATTGCGCTCGGAATCGGCACTAACGTTTTCCGGGGATCGCTTGACGCGGATTGGCGCGCAGCGGACGGTGGTCACACCTTCACGTCGGTCGCCTGGCGGCGGCAGTGGACAACAGGAACTCAAACCCGAAGTCTTATCGTTGGCAACCTTGCCGCGACGGGTTCCCCCCTGGTGCGGGCCGGAATCTACGTTTCAAGCGCGCCGGTCAATCAGAGCTTTTCGTCGCAATCGATTCGCCTTTCGGGCGCCTTCCCGCCGATGTGGGAGATTGAAACCATCCGGAACGACGCATGGGTCTCGAGCGACTCGGTCGGAGCGGACGGTCGGTATGCGCTGAATCTGCCGCTATCGCCGGGCGCGAACCGCGTCGTTCTGTCTGCATACGGTCCACACGAAGAGCGGCTTGTCACCGTGAAGTACGTGTACGTTGGAACCGAAGCATTGCCGCGCGGATCCCATGCGTTCGAGCTTGCTGCAGGCCGATGCTCGCGCGCACAGTGCAACTATGCCGCTACAACCTCTGCCCGGTTCGCGATCGGCTCGTTCGGTACACTGGGCGCGGCGCTGGACGCAGCTTACAGCGTTGGTGGGCTCTCACTTGATCCGTCGTTACTCGCGGCAACGCGCCTCGGCCTCGCCCTCAACCTGAGCGCCAGATACTCACGAGCCGCGACGCGGCTGCAGTTCCACTTCACTCCGTCAGAGCGGCTCGATCTCTACGCCCTGTACGAAGCACGCGAGTTGGGTGTGAGCGCTTCTACCGCTCGCAATTACTTCACTCGCTCGCTGAACACACGGTGGCTGCTGGGAAGCGGTCGGAGTGTCGGCGCTTCATTGACGGTGCGCGAAGGAGCAGCGCGTACCGGCCCTGCGCTCAGCCTTGACTCGTGGATACCGCTGGGGAACGCGCACTTCAGGCCCGTGCTGCGCATCAGTCGGGACCCGCAATCGGGCACCATCTTACCCGAACTCGGCGGGGCCGCCGATGTCGGGATACCCTTCACTCGTGGGATGACGCGCGTCAGAGTTGCGCGAGGCGAATCATCATCGGACGACCTGTCCGCACGCGTGTCGACATTCGTCGGCAGTGTTCGCGTGGAAGTCGGCGGCGAGACCGTTCGCGCTGGAAACCCGACGTTTACCATTTCATTGAGTGGCCCCATGTTCGGGTCTCGCGCGTACGGGCGCGTCGCAACCGGATCCGACGGACGACCCATCGATCGTCAGCTGAGCGGCTCAATCGCGATCAGCAAGTCGCAAGAAATCGCCATCCGGCTGGCGCCCGGTGCTGCCCGAGACGTCGCGCGCGTGTCAGGATTTGTGTTTCTGGATAACGACGGCGACGGCCAGCTTGGCCCGCTCGACGAGCCGATGCCCAATGCGGTCGTCCATATCGGGAACGCAAGTGCTGAGTCCGATTCTACGGGTCGTTACGAACTGGAGGTTGCGCCATTCGCGCGCGTACTGCTGGCAGTGGATCCGGAGAGTGTTCCGGTCGGAGCTACTGGAACTCCGCTAAGCCTGACGCCGCTTCCGAACTCGACCGTACGGGCGGACATCGCTCTCAGGCTGGCTGCGTCGGCTGTCCCGTCACGCGCTTCGGTGCACGCCGTCACCGGCGGCACCTGGCTCGCGCAGGACGCGGAGCGCGGCGACACGCCGCCCGTCCATCGCGACAACCTCCAGCCCGGCGTTCCGGATCCGCACGCGGTCGCCCACACGTGGAAGCCTGCCGAGCCGTGAGAACACGAAGCCTCCAAGGGTGGACCAGTCGCCTTCCGGGATGTCGAGATGATACTCAGACCGCGCGTCCAGCAGCGAAAGCGTTCCGGCGAGCTCAAGTACACCGTTCATTTCGAGCGAAGTCCGCGAAGCCATGTCGTATTCGTCGGTGATGTCACCCATGACTTCCTCTACGAGGTCCTCGATCGTGATGATACCAGCCGTACCCCCGTATTCGTCGATGACTATCGCCATATACGCCCGCGTACGCCGCAGATCGTCCAGTACACGCTCGGCAGCCCTGCTGTCCGGAACGTAGAGCGCCTCGCGCATCAACTCCGCAAGTACAAACGGCGAGCCGGCCTCCCGAAGCCAAAGGTCCTTCGCGAGAAATACACCCACTATGTCGTCCAGCGTTTCACGGTAGAGCGGGTATCGCGAGTAGCGCTCCGTGCGGAGAGTCCGCACCACTTCGTCGTGAGTGCACTCTATGTCGATCGCCACAACCTCTGTCCGTGGCCGCATCACGTCGAGCGCTCGCTTTTGCTTGAAGTCGAATACGCCGGCGAGCATTGCGCGCTCCGACTCGTCCAGCTCGCCATGTGCGTGCGCGTGCATGACGAGCGTACGGAGCTCGCCGGGCGAGTGCGCCGGAACTTCGTTTTCAACCACGGCTCCCACGCGGAAGACTCGCGCTACGAGGCTTGCCACTGCGTTGACGACTATGACGAACGGGGTCAGGATCCGGCCGATAACCCTGACGACTGGTACGGCATAGCGCCTGGCGAGATCCGGGTGTGCCCGTGCAACCGCTCGGGGAACAAGCTCACCCACCACTATATGAAGGAGGACCGCGAGAACGAACCAAGTGGACCCGCCGACAGCGCCCAGCCCCACAGCCGCCACCGAGCTGCCGATGCGCGCCGCAGTCGTGGGCATGGCGCGACCGTCCGCCTCGTCGACAGGCACGCTCAGCGCGGCCTCGGCTGCCGCGAAGAGCGCGCTCAGCGCAACCAACCCTACGATCCACATCAGCCGCGCCGCGACCACGCCGGCCCAGGCCTCGCCAGCAAGATTGGTGGGCATTCCAATACGAAATCTATCCAGCAGAGGTGCAACCTACCTGGGATCTGCCGGACGATCGTTCCGGATTTGTCAGGCCCGCCGGTTGCCAACCGCCGGCCGGTGTCGTCTGAGTATTGCAAAATGCAATACCGCACTCCGCAATCCCTCGCCAGGGTGACCACTGCGCACCCCGTTCACATCCCGGTGCGACGCGTCCTGTGGTGGCTGTACCTCGCTAGACTCGCCGTGGCCGGCTCGGTCTACGCGGGGGCGGTTTACTCCTGGCAGTACGCATCCCGCGCCGACACGCTGCTCGCGTCCCTTGGCTTCGCCGCAGCGATGGTACTCACCGGACTATCCGCTTTATACACTCATGTTTACCGGCGGGAAATTGCTAACGCTGTGCTCTACGCGCAGGCCGTATTCGATGTCGCCCTCGTTACCGCGATCGTTCATCTCACGTGGGACCAGACGGCTTCGCAGTTCGCCTCGCTATACATCCTCGTTATCGCCGTCAGCGCGCTGCTGCTGCCAGCTCGCGGCGTCACACTGATCTCCACGCTCGCGATAATCCTGTATGCGGGTGAGGCAATAATCGTTCGCGGCGACCCGTTGGCTGTCGGCGTAGTTCTTCAGCTCACGGTCTTTGCGATCGTCGCGCTCGGGAGCGGTTACATCGCTTCGAGGCTCAGAGCGCAAGGCGCGGGAAGCGAGGCGATGGCCGAGGAGCTCGCACGCTTTCGCCTGCACGAAGCGGAGGTAGAGCGGCTGCACCTTCGCGCCGAACGTCTCGAAGCCGTTGCCGAGCTCGGCGCATCCATGGCGCACGAAATCAAGAATCCACTGGCATCGATACGGAGCGCGGTCGAGCAGCTCTCGATGTCCCCAAAGGCTTCGGCGGACGACCGTACCCTGACCTCGCTGGTCGTCCGCGAGTCAGACCGACTCGCCCGGCTGCTCTCAAGCTTCCTCGACTTCGCGCGCGTGGATGTACCGTTCACACGTAAGCTGGATCTCCTCGGAGTCGTCCGGAACGCAGCCGAGCTCGCATCGTCGCACCCGACACGAACAGAAGGCTCCAGCATCCAGTGCGATTTTCCGCGCTCGGGGATGGAAGTCAGCGGGGATGAAGACATGCTTCACCGAGCGTTCTTCAATCTCGCGCTGAATGCGCTCCAGGCGTCGCCCGTCGGAGGCGTTGTGCGCATCGAGGCGGCAACGCTCCTGCCGCAACAGTTGGACTCTCGAGCCGAGGCATTCGAGAGCGGTGCAATTGCAGTGAGAGTCATCGATTGCGGAAGTGGCATCGTCGAATCCGCACGCGCCCGGCTGTTCCATCCGTTCTTTACCACGAAGCCCGGCGGCACCGGCCTCGGCCTGGCCATCGTTCACCGCGCTGTCGAAGCGCACCGGGGCGTCGTCGTTGTCGACAGTGACGCTCGGGGGTCGCGCTTCACGGTCCTTCTTCCGCGAACATGACATCACCAATTTCTCCCAGTGTCCTCATCATCGACGACGAGCAGGGAATACTCGACGTCATTCGCATGCTGCTGGCCAACAATGGCTTCTCAGCGCATACGGCTCACGGCGGCCGTGCCGGAATCGAGCAGATACACGCGCTCCAACCCGACATCGTCATCAGCGATATTCGCATGCCCGACGTGAGTGGCACCGACGTGCTTTCGGTTGCCCGCTCAGTGAATCCGGAGACGCCCGTCATACTGATGACAGCGCAGGCGACGCTCCAGTCCGCGATGCACGCGGTGAATGAAGGTGCCTTTTATTACATTCAGAAGCCGTTCCGCAACGACGAGATGCTTGCGATCGTGCACCGGGCCGCGGAGCACCGTGCGCTGCGTGTGGAGAATCGCGCGCTCCGACAGGAGATTCGCAAACGCGATCGTGAGAACTCGCCGGTGGGACAGAGCGCCAGCTGGCTGTCTGTCCTCCAACTTGCCGCGACAGTCGCGCCTACGGATTCCACCGTATTGTTGCAGGGAGAATCCGGCACTGGCAAGGAAGTAGTCGCGCGTTACATCCATGAAACGTCGGGACGCGCGGCGAAGCCGTTCCTCTCGGTAAACTGCGGTGCGCTCCCGGAGAGCCTGCTGGAGAGCGAGCTGTTCGGCCACGTGAAGGGCTCGTTCACCGGGGCGATAAAAGACAAGACGGGGCTTCTTGCAGCGGCCATGAGCGGCACGTTCTTCCTGGACGAAGTGGGTGAGATGACGCCGGCCACCCAGGTGAAGTTGCTCCGAACGCTTCAGCAACGCGAAGTGCTGCCGGTTGGGGCTACCGAAGCGGTGCCGATCGAGGCGCGTGTGATCGCGGCAACAAACCGCGATCTCGAGCGGGACGTGAAGACGGGCCAGTTCCGCAGCGACCTGTACTATCGCCTGAACGTCATAGCGATCCACCTTCCTCCGCTAAGGCAGCGCCGCGAAGACATCCCGCTTCTCGCCGACGCATTTCTGAAACGCGCCAAGGATCCCGACAAGACCGTTAGCGCCGAGACGATGAGTGCACTGTGCGAATATGATTGGCCTGGTAACGTTCGTGAACTGGAGAACGCGCTCGAGCGCGCTACAATAGTTACGAAAGGCGCTGTCATACATCCCGATGCGCTCCCGGAACGGGTGACGAGCAAATCCGGCGAGCACCTCGTAAGAGAAGTCGACCGGATCGACCCGACGCTCGACATGATCGAGCGCGCGTACATCCGTTGGGTACTGGAGACAAGCGGCGGCAACAAGACGCGCGCGGCCGACGTCCTGGGCATCGATCCGTCGACGCTGCACCGCAAGCTGCAGAAGATGGATGGCAGCATGTAAAGATCTATCAAATCTGAGCGACCGCGGATCGTGTTCGCGGTGGAGGCAGCATCAATGGAGCGCAGCAACAAGGGATTCACACTGATCGAGCTGTTGATCGTCGTCGTCATCATCGGCATTCTCGCCGCAATCGCGATTCCGAAGTTTGCAGCAACCAAGCAGAAGGCGTACGTCGCGGCGGTAAAGACCGATCTGAAGAACCTTACGACCGCTGAGGAAGGCTACGCCGCGAGCAACGGCGGTGCCTATCTAACGTTGGGCAGCGCAGGCCCAAATCCGAGCGATAGTTTGACCACGCTGCACTATCTGCCTTCCGGGGGCGTGACGGTCACCCTCGCGCCCGACGGTACTGGCTGGAGCGCCACGGCGACACATGCTCTAGTTCCCGGCATGACATGCGCGATCTTCGTGAATGGTGCCGCAGTATCACCAGCCGTCGCTGATGGCGTCGCAGCCTGCCCGGCAGGTTACTAGGGCTGGTCGATCCTAGGCGCTGTATAGTTCTTAAACACACGCGGCGGCCTGATACGGCCGCCGCATTTGTTTAGCCGCCAGCGCTCCGCGCATCATCTGCTTTGCTGCTGCTGCGAAACGCGTCACACCTTGCAGAATGCGCCTGAATCCGGACAGGGTCGGCCATCAGTCAAGTTTGCAACTGCCGTGACGATAATGAGTTACGAGACCACTCCACAGTGGCGCGCGCGTTGCCATTGATGGGGCACAGCACTGCACGAGCAGAATCACACGACTCATATGGAGAGACTAATGAAGCGCAGCAACAAGGGATTCACACTGATCGAGCTTTTGATCGTCGTCGTCATCATCGGCATTCTCGCCGCGATCGCGATTCCGAAGTTCGCGGCAACCAAGCAGAAGGCGTACGTCGCGGCGGTCAAGACTGATCTGAAGAACCTTACGACCGCAGAGGAAGGCTACGCGTCCAGCAATGCAGGCGCGTATCTCACGGCAGGAACTGCCGGCCCGTCGCCTGTGGACAGTATCGCCGTCCTGCACTACCTCCCGTCAAACGGCGTGACAGTCGTCCTCGCTGCTGACGGCACTGGTTGGAAGGCGACGGCTACGCACGCATCGGTCCCGGGCATGACTTGCGCTGTCTTCGTGAACGGCGCGGCTCAAGCGCCGGCAGTCGCGGACGGCGTGCCAGCTTGCCCGGTTGGCTTCTAGTCTCGCTTCGACTGATCCAATTGCGTTCGTCGCTATGTATGCAGCGCAACACGTAGCCTGGATTTGAGAAGTGCGTAGCTCCAAGAAACCGGCGGCCCAATCGGCCGCCGGTTTTTTTTCCCGCCGAGTCGAAGACGACACGGTCAGGCCGCTGGTTGCCTATCAGTTCTCCCGCCGTTCTCCGCTTCTCCACGATCTCCGCGTGAAACAGGCGTTGGCAGCTCCAACGAGTGACAATTGATTCGCCCCGCGATTCGCGGCCCCACTTGTTGACGCGCTCAGCCCGTACGATGTGGGCATGCCCCAACCAATATTGTCTAGCAGGCGCGGCTACGTGCTCATCGAAGCACTCGTCGCGCTTGCCGTGTTCACAGCGGTCTTTCTAGTGCTGGAGGGATCATGGACATTCATCTCCCGCACCCTCGCGTGCGCCGCCTCGGAAGGTGTCGCGTCGCAGCTCGCAGAGCAGCAACGTGAGCGCATACTCGCCGTTGGCTGCGCCCCATCGGTCGGAGCAGACTCCATCCGAGGTGTAACCGTTGCATGGACCGCGACCGCGGTGGCGGGCACGTTGCGCATGCATCAGACTGCAACATACAAGCTGCCTGATGGCATCCACATGGAATCGTTCGATCTCAGCGGCAGGTGCGAATGAACTTCCCGGCTCGTCGCCGCGCAGCCACGCTGGTGGAACTCCTCATCGGCACGGTGATCGCCGTGCTCATCGTAACGCTCGTCATCTCGAACACCGTGCGCTACCAACGATCCGGTGATGCCATAATTGCAGCCACCGATCTTCGCGGCCGCCTTCGCGATGCGGTTGACATGATCTCAGCGGATCTGCGCGCGAGCTCGCCCGTCGGCGACAGTGTGCTCGTTGCCTCCGACACCGCGATCGAGTTTCACTCGGCGATTGGATCCTCCGTAGTCTGCGCGATCCTGTCATCAAACCGGTTCACACTTCCGCCGGACACGCTGCCTTCTGGGCGCATTCTGTCTGCATGGATCGTCCCGCCCGACACTAGCGACGTTTTCTTCCTGTACGCCGACTCCAGCAGCGGCTCCGTCGGGCGGTGGCACCGAGCCACGCCTGTAAGCGTAACGTCCATAACGGCGGGGGCGGCGTGTCCTGTCGGCGGCTTGCTGTCTCCGTCCGACCTGTCCGCTTCGGGGCGCGGTTACGAGATCACCGTCGGCCTGCCTCTCCCCGTCCTCGTGCGCCGCGGCTCTCCGGTCCGCGTCGTTCGTCGAGTGCGGTACAGTGTTTACCGCGGCGGAGACGGAAAGTGGTACCTGGGGTACCGGCGCTGCAACGGAGCGTGCGCGGCGATTCAGCCCTTGAGCGGTCCGTACGAAACGCGCTCCGGGCCACCTTTGACGTTCAGATACTTCACCGCATCGGGCGCGCCGCTCGTGGGTCGGGGTCCGAGCGCCGCAGTGGCGCGGGTCGAGATCGTCGCGCGAGCGCGCTACTCTCGCGTCCAGCGATTTCCGGGGATGGCAGCGTCGGTGTCCGAGGATTCTATCGTCGGCGTCATCGCACTACGAAACCACCTGTGACTCCGCCCCTGCGCGGCCAGGAGCGTCGCGGCGTCGCGCTACTCTTCGTGGTCATATTCGTGGGCGTTGCGGCAGCGACCGTACTCGCTGCTACCGACGCAAGCCTCTCGGAGCGCGAGACCACTCGCCTGAACGCAATGAGGCGCCGAACCCTCGTTGCGTCGGAAAGCGAAGCGTGGACGTCGCTTATCACTGCGGATGTCCGCTCGATTCGCGCAGCGCCCGTCGGGTCCGTCGTCCTCGGCCGCCGAAACGCCGGCGACGTGGCGCTCATCACCACCATCGACAAGGTCGACACTTCCTATGCGTGGATCGTCGCGACGGCAACAATCCGCAGCGGGGGCAGCATCGCCAGGCACCGGATCGGAATAACTGTCCTCATCCCGCGCGACTCCCTCGACGCGGTGTTGCACCCGGTCCCCCAACGTGCCTGGGCAGAGCTGTTCTGAAACGTGACCTTTTGGGCCAACCAGTCGTATTGACCTCGACAAGAGCCGTGCAGTGGACTTGTCGTCCGAACTCATGATGGAGTCGCATGTCTTTCTTCAGCCGGAAAAAGACGACGGTCGGGCTAGATATCGGGTCGGGGCTCATAAAGGTGGTGGTGATCGACCACGCCCGCGGAGTGCCTGAGCTGGTGAAGGTCGCTGTCGCACCCCTTCTCCCCGACGCGATAGTCGAGGGCGAAGTGATGGATCCTCGCCTCGTATCCGACGCCATCCAGGAAGCGATGCAGCGGGCAGGCGCGGAGGACACTGAAGTGGTGACCGCCGTCGGTGGTCGCGACGTAATCATCAAGCGAATTCAGACAGAGCGTGTCAAGGAACAGCAGGCGCGCGAGCTGATGCGGTGGGAAGCCGAGCAGCACGTTCCCGACGTCGAATCGGTGGAACTCGACTTCCAGGTTCTCGACGACGAAGACGGGATGGGCCCCGAAGAGATGAGCGTGCTTCTGGTAGCGGCGAAGCGGGAGCTCGTCGATGCGAAGCTGCGCATACTCGCCGAGGCAGGACTCGCGCCCAGCGTCGTCGACGTTGACGCGTTCGCGCTGCACAACGCCTTCGAGCTCAACCATCCCGAAGCGATGCGCGGTGCTGTAGCCCTGGTCAACGTCGGCAATGAAATTACGAACGTAAACGTGCTCGACAACGGCGTTCCGATCCTCACGCGCGACCTGGCAGTGGGCACGCGCAGGTTTCAGGAAGACCTCCAGCGAAATCATGGCCTCGCGGCGGATGAAGCGGAGAGGGTCGTCCGCGGTTACGATCGAAATCCAAAGCTGGACATGGTACTCGAAGCACGCGGTGAGGAGATCGCAGTTGGCGTCGAGCGCGCCGCCGCGTTCCTGGCGGCATCGGCGCGCGGCGCGCCGCAGGTTCGAGCTGTCTACATTTGCGGCGGCGGATCGCGCGTGCCGGGACTGGCAGACGTACTGGGCCAGCGACTTCACCTCAAGGTGGAATACGCCAACCCGCTCGCCAACCTCCACGTCCGCGACGGAGCGCTGTCGGACTTCACTGTCGACGAGATCGCTCCTCTGCTGATGCTTCCGGTCGGCCTCGGACTGCGCCGCGCATCATGATAGAGATCAACCTCCTCCCTGGCGCCAAGCGAACCACACGCCGGACCGTCGATTTCTCAGCGGGTGACGCACTCGCCGGACTCGGCGCCAGCCTGAAGGACAAGTTCCTTATATTCGGCATTGCAGGTGCGATTCTCGGGTTCGGCGCCATCGCCGCGATGTATCTGTATCAATCGCGTCAGGAGCATGCAGTCATCGCACAGGAAACCGTCGCCGCGGCAGACTCTGCACGCTTTGCCGCTGTTCTGAAGGCCCGGTCCCAGGCAGAGATTACGCGCGACTCCGTATATCAGCAGCTGGCCATCATCAAGTCGATCGACGACACGCGCTACACCTGGCCGCATCTGCTCGAAGCCATCAATCTCGCCGTTCCCCAGTACACGTGGCTGGTATCGATCACGCAGACGAGTCCCATCACGACGACAGCGGCGCCGACATCGTCGGACACGTCGGCCGCGGGCCGTGCGCATGCCGACAGCGTGCGAAAGCTCGCGGCTGCCAACCCAGCCACAAACGCGTCAGGCCGAAAGGCGCATGCCGACTCATTGTTCAACGGTGTCGCCTCCACCATGTCGTTCCGGAT
>JALYTX010000085.1 GCA_030854055.1 Gemmatimonadota bacterium
GAAGCTGGCATTGACGAACGTGAAGACGCCGATAATAGCGCCGGGCCCGGTGAGCGTCACCGGATAGTGCGTGAAGACCGGTGGTCCAACGGCAATCGTAGTACGTGCGCCGCGTGAAGGAGCGATCTGCACACGCGCGACATTCTGCGATGCCCCCGGGATTACTGGGGCCCGCGCCGCAAGTACCGCCTGGACGACGACCTTTGCCTGCGCCAGCACGCCTGCCGCTGTCGCGTATGTAGCACCGAGACTCATTGCACCGCTCACGCTGTCTACCAGAGCGGCAAACGCGGGTTGCTGCGTGATTATCTGGCGAAGCGTCTGTTCGTCGGGCACCTGTGTCGCAGCCACAGGAATGAGCACTCGCACGAGTACCAGTGCCGTGGAGGTCGGTGTCAGAGAAACTGGTGCACCTGCAACACCAAAACCGGCTGCGATCGGGTCGCCAACACTATTAAGCGCAAACACTGGCACGGAGGTGGAATCAGCGAGAACGCTCATCGCGCGCTGGCTCGCGCCCTTTGCTGCACCCACCGAGTCGCCAAGCGTCACGAATGCAGCGATGTTCGCAACTGCCTGCGACGGAATGGCGATGCCAAGGCTCACCGTGACCGTGGGACCCGTTGGCGTGGAGGGGGTACTGGGGTTCGCCGGCGACGTGGGCGAATCGCTTGCGGCGCCGCCGCAAGCCAGAATACTCGCGACCACGGCTATCGCTGCAACGTACGCTTTCAGCTTGAGAGGGCCGCTAACACGCACAACTCTTCCTCGGCGAGAGTGACAGGACAGAATGTACCTCGGCGGTACCGGAGCGCAACTCAGCCTCACTTTGCCACGGATTCGTCAACTGGCGACGAATCGGTTTCCTCAGCCGCGACGTGCCGCTTCGATTGCAGCGACGTCGATCTTCGTCATCTGCATCATCGCATCGAATGCGCGCTTCGCGGCAGCCGGATCCGGGTCGGTGATGGCTTGCACCAGCACGATCGGAGTAATCTGCCAGGACAATCCCCATTTGTCCTTGCACCAGCCGCACGCGCTCTCCTTGCCGCCATTATTGACAATCGCGTTCCAATAGCGATCCGTTTCGGGCTGGTCAGCCGTTGCTACCTGAAACGAGAAAGCTTCGCTGTGCTTGAACGTGGGCCCACCATTGAGTCCGAGACACGGAATGCCCATCACCGTAAACTCGACGGTCAACACGTCGCCTTTCTTTCCCGATGGAAAGTCTCCCGGTGCGCGGTGAACCGCACTAACGGCCGAATCGGGAAATGTCTCGGCGTAGAACCGCGCCGCGTCCTCGGCGTCGCCATCGTACCACAGGCAAATCGTGTTCTTGGCTGGATTGATCATGTCATTTCTCCATTGAGATTAAGCACGCGGGGTTTTCTTCGCGTTCCAGCGAGGCATGCGTCGGTGCTACGGACTTTGGAGACACGCGTTTTGTCGGCATTTGATGACGTCTGGGCGTCTGATTGAATTGTTGACCTTACGTGCGACCCCACTGCAGGCGCGTCCCGGCAGCGCATGCGCGTACAAGCGTAGCCAAACGCGAAGCCCGTGTTTCTGCCTTCTTTGCGGTGGTCACCCAATGAAGGATGACCTTCCTGTAGCTGGGCGGTGTAGCTTCGAAAAACTTCCATGCCGTTTTCTCTCGTTTGAACGCGCGTAGCTCCTGGGCTGAGAGTTCGGCCGTCACCGCCTGCTCGAAGGCGTAGACCACCGATTTGTGTTCTTTGCGATGCAGAAACGCTTGCTCTCCTGCTGGCGTCATGCGACCCATAGCTCGCAGCGCTTCCACCTTCGCCATGTTGACAGCACTCCAGATCGACGTTGGCTTCCGCGGCGTGAACCGGATGGAGTAAGACTCGTCGTCGATGCGCTTGCGAACACCATCGATCCAGCCGAAGCAGAGCGCTTCATCGACTGACTCCGACCAGGACATGCTCGACAGGCCGGAGCCGACCTTGCGAAAGCCGACCAGTAGCTCAGCTTTCGAGGATGCGTTCTCCGCGAGCCACTTGCGGAAGACTTCGGCGTCCACGAAGAAGGTTGGAGTCATGCGGAATCCGTTGGTAGTGAATAGCGAGACGCGTCGAGGAATATTGCACGCCGATGTGAGCTCGCCGGAAAGCGCTGTTCCGAATGGCACTTGCATGCAAAAGCCTGACTCGCCGACTAGCAGATGACGCGGATCGGGTGCGCACTGGCAGCCACCAATTCCTCACCACGGTCGTCGATGAGCACCGCCAGGTGCACGCCGAGGCGCTCAGCCACCTTGCGCGCAACGTCAACACCACCGTGCGCCTCGAGCGACGACAGCTTGCGCTGACTCATTGTCAGCGATCCGTCGGCGACCTGAGCCAGCCACGCCTGCGCCCACGCCACCTGCGCGTCCCGTTCATCTGCGGTCATCTTCTGTCTCCCGTCAATAATGTTATATGGGAACGCATCACACGCTATTGCGGCATAACGACCAAATTAAGCCTGCTGGACTCCCAACGTCAGCACTCGGTCCTCGGCGATCACAAAGATCCGGTCGCCCTCGGCTGGTTCAATCAAGCCGAGCCCCGTAAACGCGCCGAACGCCGGAAGGATCCCACCCCGCGTGCCGATAACAAAGCAGGGGAGCCGCTCACTCTGTCGCGCCGGTCCATAAAGACGGACCCCTGGATGAACGTGTCCCGCGAGCACATACCCATCGGGACTGACTCCGGGGTGATGTGCGAACACGAACGGAGGCGCCAGGTGCGGCGCATCGACGCACACGATACGCAGTTCAGGAGGTGGATCTCCCGCTCGTCGGTCATGATTGCCGCGCACGAGCAGCAACTCGACGCCGTCAAGCGAGGCAGACCACTCGCCCAGCGCCAGAAACATGTCGCTCGATCTGCCCGACTTGGCATGCAACAGATCACCGAGAAACACAACTCTTCGCGCGTTAGTTCGCTTTACCAGCATGTCGAGTCGGCGAACGGACTCGCTGGTCGTCCCGGCCGGAACTGGAATCCCTGCAGCACGGAACACCGCGGCCTTACCCCAGTGGAGATCCGCAACCAGCAGTGTCAGTTGTTGGCGCCAAAACGCCGCACCCTCGGGAAGGAGGACCAACGTTTCGCCGGCCACCTGGATCGCAACGTCACCCTCGACCGTCATCCGGCCGCCTTTTCGAGAGCGCGTTGCATTCGTTGAATTCGATCGACGAGCTTCTCCGACGAGACGCGATCACGCGTGCGATCGACAAGTAACGGAAATGCAAGCGGCGGTGTGCGCGGAGGATCCGTGATCAGCAGTCTCGAGGTTGACAGTCTTTGAAGCGCGGTTCCCAACCTGGTTCGCTCCAACTGCCGCTCCAGCACTTCCTGGTGCGCCTGCGACAACAACTTGTTCGCAGCATCGTATTTTGCGAACACGTCAAAAAAGAGGCCGCTCGATGCCTGAAGCTGGCGTGCACTCTTTCCAGAGTTTGGAAAGCCGGGAAACACGAGCCCCGCAACCCTCGCAATTTCCCTGAATTGCCTCCGCGCCATTTCTGTCGCATTCAGCGACGCCGGAATGTCCACCGCAAGATTCGATGGGTCAAGCAGACCGTTGTCGAGAGCCTGTTCAAGGGGAGCCGCTTCCGGTGACAGCAGTTCGAACCCGTAATCGTTGCACGACATCGAGAATGAAATGGGACGAATACGGGAGATGCGCCACGCGAACAACGCAGCCAGCCCTTCGTGAACCAGGCGTCCCTCGAACGGAAAGAAGTACAGATGATGACCTTCGCGGCTCCTTACGCGCTCGATAAGAAAGTCGCCGGGTCCGGGAATCCGGGACCACTTGGCCTGCACCGCCAGAATTGGCTTTAATGACCGCATCTCCGGATCTCGATACGTTCCATCGGCGGCCTCACCCAGACGAGCGCGAAGGGCGGCCGCCAGTTCGCCGGACAGCGGCATCCGACTGCCCGCCCAGCGCGGAATAAGCCCCTTTGCGTTTGGTGCTCGCCTCACCCATGCTACCATATCGCGGACGCGCACGAACTCCACCGGATTTCCCGCGAAGACAAATTTGTCGCCGGCGGCGAGTCGGGCAATGAACGATTCCTCGACGGAACCCAATCGACCACCGCGCAAGTACTGCACGGCGATATGAGCGTCACTGACAATCGTACCGATCGACATCCGATGTCGTCGCGCAATTGTCTTGTCATGCACTCTCCACGGACCGCCGCTGGGGTCCGGTACAACTTTGGAATACTCGGGATAAGCGGTCAACGCCGAACCACCGCTAGTCACGAAGTCGAGTACCCACTGCCACTCATCATCAGGCAGGTCGGCGAACGCATCGGTCGTTCGCACCTCGAGCAACATCACATCGGGCAGGAAGCCATCGCCAACAGCCAGCGTCACAAGGTGTTGTGCCAGTACATCGAGCGGTCGTTGAATTGGATACCTGGATTCAATCCTTCCCGACTTGATGCCGTCGCGCGCCGCGGCTACTTCGATCAGCTCGAGCGTGTGCGTCGGTACGCACGTCACACGACTTGATGCACCTGGCTGGTGGCCACTGCGTCCCGCTCGCTGCAGCAGGCGCGCGATTCCCTTGGGACTGCCAATCTGTATCACTCGGTCAACCGGAGAAAAGTCGACACCGAGATCGAGGCTCGAGGTCGCGACAACACATCGAAGCCGGCCGTCGCGTAAACCCTGCTCAACCCACTCTCGACGCTTGCGATCAAGTGACCCATGGTGCAGCGCAATTGCGCCGGCCCAGTCCGGCCGCGCGCCGAGTATTGCCTGGTACCAGATTTCTGTCTGTGATCGAGTATTGGTGAAGACGA
>JALYTX010000099.1 GCA_030854055.1 Gemmatimonadota bacterium
CCAGCACTCATCACCTTTGCCAGGAACCTGGCCGAGCGCATGGACGGAATTATCAGTCACTGCAAATATCCGCTCCACACCGGAATCCTCGAAGGCATCAACAACAAGATCAAGGTCCTGAAGCGGACGGCCTACGGCTACAGGGATGATGCCTATTTCTTCCTCAAAATCCGCGCTGCATTCCCCGGTTTTCCGTGAAGAACCTTTTTTGTTATGGTGCTCCGCGTGTTTCTCTCGCGGCGAGCGGCAGCGTGGGTGATATCTTGGAAGCCGTGACCTCGCCACGCACGGTTCTCGACCGTTACCTGCCACAGGACCGCGAAGCGTTCCTGTCCGCAGAGGCGACCACAGGACGTGTAATCGTCATTGCGCCGACTCGCGCAGCCTGCGAGACAATCGAGCTGGCGCTAGGCCTGCACCTCGACACCGTGCTGCAGCGCGAGCACGGTGCCGAGATCGAGAAGCTTGCTTCGAGCGGCGCGGGTTTCGGGATCGTCGCGGGAACCGGCACCGGCAAGACGCTCGAGATCCGGCCGATCGCGGAGACGATTCTTGGGACCAAGTCGCTTCGCGTGGGCGTGGTGAATCGCGAGCGCGAAGCGACGCCCGAGACGCCGAGCTGGAATGTGATAATCGTGACCACCGGCATTGCACGACGCTGGTTCCAGGACAATGACATCACGGCAGCGGACACGCTCATCGTGGACGAGATCCACCAGACGTCGGCCGAACTTGAATTGTGTCTTGCACTCGGCAAGCGCGTAGGCTGCCGCTATATCTGGCTTTCGGCAACCGTGGATCCCTCGTTCTACGCGCAGTATCTGGGATCGGCGGCCGTGATAGCGAGCAGCGCTTTCGATCCCGCGAAATCGGCGACGGTTAAAGTAATCAACAAGGAACCGCTCACCTTTCTCGACGATAAATTTCTCCGCGACGTGTACCGGGAACGTCGCGGCGTCGGTGTGTTCCTCCCGACCCGTGCGGGCGTGGAGCAGGTTGCAGAGACCGTGCGCTCTCTCTTTCCCCGGATCAACGCTGCGTTCTACCACGGCGGTGAGCCTATACGCGTCATCCGCCCGTTCCTGGAGGGAGCGGAGAAGAAGCCATACGTCCTCGCAATGACCGCAGCGGGTCAGAGCGCACTCAACGTTCGGGGGCTGGACACCGTCGTAATCGACGACACGCGCTTCACCAACATCATCGAGCGCGGGAAGAATGTGTTGAGCAAGCTGCACCTCGGCAGCAACGAGATTCTTCAGATGGCCGGGAGAGTACATGGCCGCGTGGATGGCGGTCGCGTATTCATCCTGAGCGACCGAATGATCGACTTCAAGTCGCTTCGTCCAACGGCGCCGGAATTCCAGCTTGCGGGCGACTCAGAGCGCGTCGCACTGACGTGCGCGGCGCTGGGCGTGCGCGCGGTCGACCTTGAGCTGCCCGTCCCTCTCGACCGCGTGTCCTATCGCAAGGCACTCGCGCTCCTGGACGACCGTGGCATCGTGGAGAGCGGGAAGCTCACGACATACGGACGTGCTGTCGAAGCGCTGCCGGTAGATCGGCCGTGGGCGGAGCTACTCGTGAACGCGGACGATGAAATGCTGCCGTTCGTCGCCGTCGTGAGTGGCATCGAATCGCTACATCGGATGACGCGCGAGGAGCGTGATCTGGAGGGGCTGACGGTTCCCGGAAGCGATCACCTCACTGCATATAATGTGTACGCCGAAGCGCTCGCGAAATGCGGTTACGTCGGCGAGGTATACGGATTACCGCGGCATCAGTTCGACGACTCGATGATGGAGTGGGCCGAGCGCCGCGGAGTACTGGTCAAGTCCATGGAGGACGCAGCGCTCGGTTTGGCGAGTGTGTACCGCAGCCTCGGAATGCCGCTTCCGTCGAAGCTCGCGTTCGCGCGCGATCATACGTACAAGCGCTTCGCGGAACTGCTCGCGCGCACGATGCCGTTCGATCTCGTGATCGATGAGCAGACGCGCGATGGCGGCAACGCACGCGTGTCGAAGACGAGCGTGTGCGGCAGCTGGGGTGCGATAGCCGGCACGTTGCGCTACTTCGCGGGCAAGAGTGGGGAGCCGCGCGCCGGCATCGAAGGGACGCAGATTCCGGCCAGCCTGATTCGCAAGTACGCCACTCGAAGCAAGCCGCAGCTCGCGTACGATGCGCATCGCAAGCACGATCAGCTGTTTCTGATGAGCCGCGTGGAGTACTTCGGATTCGAGTTGGACCGCGAGGTCGAAGCAGTGCGAGAGTTCTCATCGCCGGAGATTGCGGCGGAGGCACGACATGTATTGGCACTGGCGGCTGCGCGTGGCGACGCGCGGCAGGTGTCGCTGAAGAAGAATCAGGGCGCCATCAACGCGGTACGCGAGGCGTACCGGCGCTCGGGAGGTGCGACGCCGCGACTGGGGCTGGAGGAGCTCTCGGCGCTGTACGAGAAGCAGCTGGCAAGCATCAACTCGGTGGAAGAATTCCGCAATGCGCGTCTCGTCGTCAATCCCGACGACTTCGTACCGCCGCATGAGCGGGAGCGACTCGCGCGTCTTCCTGACGTCGTATTGGTGCGCGATCGCGAGGCGTGGATCGACTACGACGTAGAGGAGCGTGCGGACGGATCGACCTTCGGTATCGCGCGGCTACGGTTGCCCGAAAAGATCGCGCGCACCGTGACTGACTCGGAGCTTCCCGTGCTCGACCGGCCGATGCGGTTTGCGGTGGTGCGAGGGCAGCGCGGAGCGGTGAGGGCCGATACATTGGACGAATTGCAGGAGTTGCTTGACCGACCATGGTCACCGGACGAGATCGCAGACGAGACACGACGTGACGACAGGAAGCCGCAACATGATCGCCGCCCACTTCGCGGAAAACATCCGCACGGTGGAGGCAAGCGCAACGGCCCTCGTGGACGTGGCGGGCGCCGCCGGTGACGCGCTGGTGGCCGCAGTTCTGGCGGGCAGAAAGATTCTCTGCTTTGGCAATGGCGGCTCCGCAACTCAGGCCAGCCACATGGCCGGCGAGCTGATCGGACGATTCAAGGAGACGCGCCGACCATATGCGGCGGTGGCACTGGGTGGTGACGTCGGAGCGGCGACGTGCATCGCCAACGATTTCGGCTTTGGCGCGCTGTTCGAGCGCCAGGTGGAGGGGCTTGCCGCGCAGGGCGACGTGCTGATCGGTCTCACCACGAGCGGAACATCGGAGAACGTGTTGCGCGGTCTTGCGATGGGGCGAACGAAAGGTGCGACGACGATCGCGATGACCGGAAGGAACGGACTCGTCGGTGGCTCAGCCGATCATGTGCTTGCGGTGCCGAGCGACGTCACGGCGCACATTCAGGAGGTGCATCTGATGTTACTGCACGCCTGGTGTGTCGAGATCGACGCGCACGTGCTGGGGCACCGCTAGAGCGGGAGCCGGATCGCCCGGAGGCGCGTCGCAATCGCTCACTGGGCAAATGACATCGGCTGGCTGCGTGTGCCTGACCGGGGAGGCTCACCGGCTAGATTTGAAGCATGACCGCGCCGCCGACACCCTCCACCTACTTCCGCAAGGGCTTCGGACTCAAGGCCGAAGTCGAGGGGGAGCTTGCCGGCGAGTATGACGGGCGGCTGGTGGACCTGCTCAAGGAGCGGGACTATTCGCTGACTGCCGGTGGGGTAACGGTCAGGCTCGCACGGGAATTCGGCTTCTGTTACGGGGTTGAGCGTGCGGTGGAGTATGCTTACCAGACGCGCAGGAAATTTCCGGAGAAAAAGATCTATCTCGCGGGGGAGATCATCCACAACCCGCATATCAACCGGCGCCTGAGCGCCGCCGGCGTGATCTTCCTGGAGCACAACGCGACCGCAAACGAGGCCTCGTTCGACTTCTCCATCGTCGAGCCGGAAGACGTGGTGCTGCTTCCGGCTTTTGGCGTGACGGTCGCCGACTTCGCGACTCTTCGCGAGCGCGGGTGTGTGATGGTCGACACAACCTGTGGCTCGGTACTGAACGTATGGAAGCGCGTGGAGAGCTATGCCAGGGACGGGTACACGGCGCTCATTCACGGCAAGTACTACCACGAGGAGACTCGTGCGACCGCGTCGCAGGTGATGAAGTACCCGGGCGGCCGGTATCTCGTTGTCCGGGACATGGGAGAGGCCCGGATGGTTGGAGAATATCTGGAAGGCACGCGCACGGCAGCGGAAATCCGCGCCAAGTTCGCGCCGCACGCAGCCTCGCCGGGATTCGATCCGGCTCGCGATCTTCAGCGAATCGGAGTTGCGAATCAGACAACGATGCTGGCCAGCGAGAGTCTTGCAATAGGGGCTGAGACGCGTGCGGCTATGGCTCGTGCCACGGGCGAAGAGTACGCGGCCGCCAACTTCCGCACCTTCGACACTATCTGCTCGGCGACTCAGGAGCGGCAGGATGCGGTGAAGGAGATGCTGCTGGATCCTCCGGATGTGATGGTGGTGGTCGGCGGGTACAATTCGAGCAACACCATTTCCCTCGCGGCACTGTGTGCAGACACCGTTCCAACGTACCATATCGAGGATGCGAGCTGCGTGGATGTGAGTGCGGGCGTGATCCATCACCGTGTGCGCCAGGGACGCGACGACGTCGCCACACCTGGCTGGCTCGCACGCACGGGAGATGTGGTCGTTGGCATCACCGCGGGCGCCAGCACACCGAACAACAAGATTGCGGAGACAGTCTCACGGGTGTTCGAGACACGCGGAGTGGATCCCCGAACTATCGGATAGCGGTCTCCGAATCCGTCGTTCGCGCGAAAGCCGGATACCTGTTCGGCGTTGAGCCGGATGTAACAAAACGTTGCAACCGTGTCAATTCCGGTTGTGACGAAATCGTACCGGAGAGGTCACTATTGCGAGGCGTGTCAGCGCGAGCTCTGCACCGGTGCTAAAGTTCCCTGAGCATGGGCGCGAAACTTGTCATGATGCGCCGGTGTACCGACGGTTCGCGCGAGGGCGCGAGCCCAATTCTCCAGGGGGGGAAGATGGATTTCGGGGCGTTGCCCGTGTTCGACGGGCACATCGCACCGGTTCCGGACGCCACGCTGAATCTGGCGTGGTTCGAACGCAGCAGTGCCGGTGAAGCAGTGCCGGACAGAGCGACAGACAGCAGTGGCGCGTTGCTCGACCGTGTTCGTGAAGCCGAAGGACTGGTGTATAACGGAGATGGCGATTACGAAACCTGAATCGTCAGCGAAGTGAGGTAGTGGCGGGGCCGCGTGAAGAGCGCGGCCCTGTTTTTTTAGTGGTGATGGAGTGTCGGCATATCGCAGTTCTATGCGAAGTAGCCGGCGCCAGTTGGCGACTGTGAAGACGTCATTCGACCGAGGACGTCGTAACCCAGTCGACGTCGTACGCCCAGTCGACGTCGTAACCCAGTCGACGTCGTAACCCAGGCGACGTCGTAACCCAGGCGACGTCATCCCGCCGAAGGCCGGGATCCATGGACTAGCATCTCGGAATGCGTGCCAAGTTTGCAGGCGTCGACCGGACTCCACGCGGCACAAGTCCCATGGCAGTGACAATGACATCACGCACGGTTCGGTGGGATGCGCACGTACAGGATGAGATCAGCGCACTGTGTCACGACAACTGCAATGGCGATGGTCGGTGCGGGGTTCGCGTACACCTGCAAACTTGGGAGTCACGCTAGACTCCTCGTCCATGGATCCCGGCCTTCGGCGGGATGACGGGGCTCGATGACGGGGCTCGATGA